>NZ_JAZGTF010000042.1:0-47115 GCF_037389125.1 Photobacterium sp. MCCC 1A19761 | reverse complement strand
CTCGACTTGCATGTGTTAGGCCTGCCGCCAGCGTTCAATCTGAGCCATGATCAAACTCTTCAATTAAAGTTTTGGTGTTTCCGAAGAAACGGCTCAGTGATTACTGATAAATTGACTGTGCCGATATAGCCGAAGCTATGTCGTATTGGTCACTCAGTTCACTGATAAATCTTTTGACTATCATTTCACGAGTGCCCACACAGATTGCATGGTCAAATTGTTAAAGAACTTGTTTTCACAACGTTTCTTTCGAACCGTTTTTCGTGACAACGGAGGCGCATTATAGGGAGATATTTTCCCGGCGCAAGGGGTTATTTTGATTTTTTTTATCAAAGATCACCAAGCGCACAAAAAACACCCAAAAGTGTGATAAATCGCACTTAAAACTGCTGAAAACGCTGCGCAAACTGCGAAACCTTGTCCCAGTCCGTGTATTCCACTTCTTTTCGGGTATCCGTTTCTCCGCCGGTTAATCGCATAATGAACTGAATCATCACCCGATCAAACCAACCGTATCGCGGGTAGCGCAAGGCGCCAGCGAATACTGCCTGTAGTTTGGGATGCCACGGCGACTTCTGCAGAAACTTCTTCATATAGACGCTGGTTTCCGGCGTATTCTTCCCTTCTTTGCGGGCCGTCAGATTGACGCAGAAAAAACCGGCTTTATGCGTTTCTAAAGCTTTTTGGTGGATATCGATGAATTGATACAGTTTCTTATTCAGATGACCATACCGGATCGAGGCGCCAATCAGCACTTTCTGGTAACCACTGAAATCAATGTCCGGGAGCGTGTTCAAATCCACCAGCTCACACTGGTACCCCTCACCGAGCGTCTGCTCTATATGGCGAAGAATTTTCACCGTCTGCCCATCGCTACTTGAATGAAGAAGTAACACCTTTTCCATTCTCTCTCCTTAGTTACGCCAGAATGTCGGCGTAAATAACACCAATAATGTAAAGATTTCCAAACGACCAAACAGCATGGCAATCACCAAGACCCACTTGGCCCCGTCATTAATTTCTCCAAAATGGACCGCAACCTGGCCAAGACCCGGCCCCAGGTTGTTGAGCGTCGCCGCCACTGCTGAAAAGGCCGTCAGCTCATCCAGCCCCGTAGCGATTAGCGCCAGCATACAAATCACAAACACCAGCGCGTAAGCGGAAAAGAATCCCCAGACCGCATCCACCACTTGTTGCGGCAGCGCCTTGCGGCCCACTTTAATGGTATAAACCGCGCGGGGGTGGACCAATCGCTTCAGCTCACGCTCGCCCTGCAGCATGAGCAGTAAAATTCGGATCACCTTAATGCCGCCCCCGGTCGAGCCAGCACAGCCGCCAATAAAGGAAGAGAACAGCAGCAGGACCGGCAGAAACAGCGGCCACTCCGAAAAACTGGTGGTGGTAAAACCGGCCGTGGTTGAAATCGATACCGTCTGAAACAGCGCTTGGTCAAACGTTTCAAATGTCGACCCGTAAGACTGGTGCTTGATCAGCAAGCCAAAGCAGATCAGGAACAGAATCAGCTGAATGCCAAGAAACGTCCGGAACTCCGGATCCCGCCAGTAGGTTCGCAGGTGTACCCCGCCATTGGCAAACGCAGCAAAATGCAGCGAGAAGTTACAGGCCGAAATCAGCAGAAATACAACCGTGATCAGGTTAATCGCCTGGCTGTCGAAATAGCCCATACTGGCGTCGTGGGTCGAAAACCCCCCGATGGCGATGGTCGAAAAACTATGTGAGATCGCGTCAAAAACCGTCATTCCGGCCAGCCAAAAGGCAACCGCACAACAGATGGTAAGCGTCAGATAGATGTACCACAGGGTTTTGGCGGTCTCCGCAATCCTGGGTGTCATTTTGGCATCTTTGACCGGCCCCGGGATTTCTGCCCGGTAAAGCTGCATCCCCCCGATCCCCAGCACCGGCAAAATGGCAACCGCCAGCACGATGATCCCCATGCCACCGAACCACTGCAGCAACTGGCGATAAAACAAAATCGCCTTCGGCAGTTCATCCAACCCCACAATCACCGTCGCCCCTGTGGTCGTCAGCGCTGAAAATGACTCAAAGAAAGAATCGGTAATGGATAAGTCGGGGGTTTTCGACAACAGAAACGGGATCGCCCCCGCACTGCCGATCACCGTCCAGAACAAGACAACAATGACAAAGCCGTCCCGGGCTTTCAATTCACGGCGGGAATGGCGATTCGGCAACCAGAGCAGGCCACCCCCGGCTAATAATAAGCAGAACGTGACGACGAACGGAAAACCGGCCCCGTCACGATAAATAAATGCCACCAGCGCCGGAGCCAGCATGGTGACACTGAAGAGGGCCAGCAACAGCCCGACGATTCTGATAATGGAACGAAATTGCATAGCCTACGCCGGCTCTCATCTGGTTATTCGGGTTATGATGTCGACACATGAGGTAACACAACCGGGCAGATCTGCCCACCGCTGCGGTTGGTCAGCTTGGCCATCAAGGCCGCCACGCAACGGCTATCCACTTCCATGGTCATCTCAATCTCTTGGCCAAAATCAGCAGTGAGCTGACGACCGGCATACTCGGCGAGCAATGACTCCACCAGCGACATCTGATTATACGCACAGCGCAGGTGAAGTACCGAAGTGATTACTTTTTCTTTGGTTTGCAGCACAGTTAGCGCTTGCTGGACTCCACCGCCATACGCTTTCACCAACCCGCCGGTGCCCAATTTAATGCCACCGGAATAACGGGTGACCACCGCGGTGATCTCACCGACGCCCGAGCCGCTCAGCTGCGCCAGGATCGGTTTGCCGGCTGTCCCCGACGGCTCGCCGTCATCACTGAATCCCCACGACATCGAGTCCGACGGCCGGCCGGCCACAAAGCCCCAGCAGTTATGACGGGCATCACTGTGCTTACTTTTGATCTGCTGTACGAACGTTTTGGCCGCCTCGATGCCCGGGGTATGCGCCAGGTAGGTAATAAAGCGGCTTTTCTTGATCTCTTCCTCAAATGTCACCGGCGCCGCCGGGACCGAATAAGGTTCCGATTCCATCTTTGTGATCACACTGCCAAGCGTAAAAAAATAATCGCTCAGGATAACACAACAAAGGCCTGAGCAAACTCACAATCCGGAATGCAACTTTCTTGCGCACCGGAAAAAGTTAAACATTTGTTTAAAATAAGTGTTGTAATTGTTTTTGGACGGGTTCAGACTATTCTTTAGCCTGACAACAGGTCAAACCAGTTAAATCAATTCGGCACAGAACCGGAATTCACGGAGATAGAACATGATTTACCAAGGTGAAACCCTATCCGTAAGCTATCTGGAAGATGGCATTGCGGAGCTTAAACTCAACGCCCCAGGCCCTATCAATAAGTTCGATTTAAAGACCCTGGAATGCTTCAACGAAGCCCTGAATGCCCTTTACCAACAGCCAGACCTCAAGGGCCTGCTGCTGACTTCGGTAAAAGATGCATTTGTTGTCGGTGCTGATATCAAAGAGTTTCTCGGCCTGTTTGCCAAACCTGCGGACGAGCTGTCGCAGTGGCTCACCTACGCCAATGACATTTTTAACAAACTGGAAGATTTGCCGGTCCCGACCCTGTCCGCCATTAACGGCCATGCCCTGGGCGGCGGCTGCGAGTGTGTGCTGGCGACCGACTTCCGTCTGGCAGACAACACCGCCCGCATCGGCCTGCCGGAAACCAAACTGGGGATCATGCCCGGTTTCGGCGGCACTGTGCGCCTGCCGCGCCTGATTGGCGCCGACTCTGCGATGGAAATCATTACGGCCGGTCAAGATAAGAAAGCCGCCGATGCCCTCAAGCTGGGGTTGGTCGATGGCGTAGTCGCACCGGAAGCCCTGAAAGATGCCGCCCTGGCCATGATCAAAGACGCCATTGCCGGCAAACTAAACTGGCAGCGTCGCCGCGCGCAGAAGAAAGCGCCGCTGACCCTGAACAAAATCGAAGCGACCATGAGCTTTACCATGGCCAAAGGCATGGTCAGCCAGGTCGCCGGTCCGCACTACCCGGCCCCGATCACCGCCGTGATCACCATTGAAGAGGCAGCCCGTTGCAGCCGCGATGAAGCGCTGGCCATTGAAAACAAACATTTCGTCACCCTGGCTAAGTCCGATGTAGCTAAAGCCCTGGTAGGAATTTTCCTCAACGACCAACTCCTTAAAGGCAAAGCCAAGCAGGCCGCCAAAGCGGGGAAAGCAACCCAAAAAGCAGCCGTCCTGGGTGCCGGGATCATGGGCGGCGGTATTGCCTACCAGTCAGCCCTCAAGGGCGTGCCGGTGCTGATGAAAGACATCGCCGATGCATCGCTGGATCTGGGGATGGGCGAAGCGGCCAAACTGCTCAACAAGCAGCTTGAGCGCGGCCGCATCGACGGCCTGAAGATGGCCAAAGTGCTCTCGGCCATCCATCCGAGCCTGCACTACACCGGCATTGAAGCCACCGACGTGGTAGTCGAAGCGGTGGTCGAGAACCCGAAAGTTAAAGCTGCGGTCCTGGCCGAAGTTGAAGCTCAGGTCGGCGAAGACACCGTAATTGCCTCCAACACCTCGACCATTCCGATCAACCAGCTGGCCCAGGCACTGAAGCGCCCGGAAAACTTCTGCGGCATGCACTTCTTTAACCCGGTCCACCGGATGCCGCTGGTCGAGATTATTCGTGGTGAGCACACGTCGGAAGCAACCATTGCCCGCGTCGTGGCCTATGCCGCCAAGATGGGGAAATCACCGATTGTCGTCAATGACTGTCCGGGATTCTTCGTCAACCGTGTCCTGTTCCCGTATTTCGCCGGGTTCAGCCTGCTGATGCGTGATGGCGCAGACTTCACCAAAATCGACAAAGTCATGGAGAAGCAGTTCGGCTGGCCGATGGGCCCGGCGTATCTGCTGGATGTGGTGGGGATTGATACCGCGCACCATGCTCAGGCCGTGATGGCCGAAGGCTTCCCGGATCGCATGGGCAAAGATTACCGCGACGCAGTTGATGTGATGTTTGACGCCGAACGTTTCGGCCAGAAGAACGGCAAAGGCTTCTATGCCTACACCCTCGATCGCAAAGGCAAGCCGAAGAAAACCGTCGATCCGGCAACCGCAGACCTGCTGGCCCCGGTCGTCAGTGCCACGGCAGAATTTGAAGCCGACGCCATCATTGCCCGAATGATGATCCCGATGGTCAACGAAGTCGTCCGCTGCCTGGAAGAAGGCATTATTGACAGCCCGGCAGAAGCCGATATGGCACTGGTGTACGGCCTGGGCTTCCCTCCGTTCCGTGGCGGTGTGTTCCGCTACCTGGATACCCTGGGACTGGCCAACTATGTCGCCATGGCCGAGCAATACGCGCACCTGGGCGCTGTCTATGAAGTTCCGGCCGGCCTGAAAGAGAAAGCCGCCAAGGGTGAAACCTACTACCACGTGCAGACCAACGCTTAAGGATGAGGGATAAGAAATGAATAACGTCGTAATTGTTGATTGTATCCGTACCCCAATGGGACGCTCGAAAGGCGGTGCGTTTCGCAACGTCAGAGCCGAGGATCTGTCTGCTCACCTGATGCAGGGGCTGCTGGCCCGTAACCCGCAGGTCGACCCGGCCGCGATTGAAGATATTTACTGGGGCTGTGTGCAACAGACCCTGGAGCAAGGATTCAACGTTGCCCGCAATGCTTCCCTGCTGGCTGGCATCCCACACACTGTTGGCGCAACAACCGTCAACCGTCTGTGTGGCTCTTCAATGCAGGCCCTGCATGATGCCGCGCGCACCATCATGGTCGGCGACGCTGAGATCTGCCTGATTGGCGGCGTGGAGCACATGGGCCACGTGCCGATGAACCACGGCGTCGATTTCCACCCGGGTCTGTCCAAGTCTGTCGCCAAGGCTGCCGGAATGATGGGCCTGACCGCGGAAATGCTGGGCCGGATGCACGGGATCAGCCGCGAGATGCAAGACAACTTCGCCGCCCGCTCCCACCAGCGCGCCTACGCAGCAACTCTGGAAGGACGCTTCAAGAATGAAATCTTGCCGACCGAAGGCCATGACGAACACGGCGCGCTGAAACTGTTCGATTATGATGAGGTCATTCGTCCGGAAACCACGGTCGAAACCCTGGCCGGTCTGCGTCCAGTCTTCGATCCGGTCAATGGCACCGTGACGGCCGGGACTTCCTCAGCGCTGTCTGACGGTGCATCGGCGATGCTGGTGATGAGTGAAGCCAAGGCCAAAGCCCTCGGTCTGACCATCCGCGCCCGGATCAAGTCCATGGCGATTGCCGGCTGCGATCCATCCATCATGGGTTACGGTCCGGTGCCGGCCACCCAGAAAGCCCTGCAACGGGCCGGCCTGACCATGAGCGACATCGATCTGGTCGAACTGAACGAAGCCTTTGCGGCCCAATCGCTGCCATGTGCCAAAGATCTCGGCCTGCTGGATCACGTCGATGAGAAAGTGAACCTCAACGGCGGCGCCATCGCCCTGGGCCACCCGCTGGGTTGCTCCGGCTCGCGGATCTCAACCACGCTGATCAACCTGATGGAGCATCAGGATGCTCAGTTCGGTCTGGCCACCATGTGTATCGGTTTAGGCCAGGGGATTGCCACCGTGTTCGAGCGCGTGGAATAAACCCAACTCAGTCGATGAAGCCCGCAACTGCGGGCTTTTTTTGATCTGGATTAACTATGCGCTTACCACATAGATCAGATGATTAAGTTTCATTTTTTTCATAGTTATTTGGCGTCTACACTCAAAGCCAATACAAGACGCTTAAAGATCTCGGAGCATCCCTATGTTTAAAGCTTTGGTACTGAACCAGCAAGACAAACAAACCCTGGCCGCCGTTGAGCAACTCGATGACAGCCAGCTGCCAGCAGGCAATGTCCTGATTGATGTCGACTACTCCTCCCTGAACTATAAAGACGGCCTGGCGATCACCGGTAAAGGTAAAATTATCCGCCAGTTTCCGATGGTGCCGGGGATTGATCTGGCGGGCACCGTGGTTGAATCGGAGGATGATCGCTACCAACCGGGCGATCAGGTGGTGCTGACCGGCTGGGGCGTCGGTGAAACCCATTGGGGCGGCATGGCAGAAAAAGCCCGTCTCAATGCCGACTGGCTGGTCCCGCTGCCGAAACACTTCGACGGCAAACAGGCGATGATGATCGGGACTGCCGGTTTAACCGCGATGCTGTGCGTCCAGGCCTTGGTCGATGCCGGCATTACCCCGGAATCCGGCGAAATCCTGGTCACCGGTGCCAGTGGTGGCGTCGGATCTGTCGCCGTCACCCTGCTGGCCCAATTGGGTTACCAGGTCGCTGCGGTGACCGGCCGGGCCGCAGAGAACGGTGAATGGCTCAAATCTCTGGGGGCCACCCGAATTGTTGAGCGCCGCGAGCTGGAAGAGCCGGCACGCCCGCTCGAGAAACAGCTCTGGGCCGGTGCCGTGGATACCGTCGGCAGCAAAGTGCTGGCCAAAGTGCTGGCTCAGATCGACTATCACGGCGCCGTCGCCGCCTGCGGCCTGGCGGGTGGATTCGACCTGCCGACCACCGTGATGCCATTCATCCTGCGCAATGTGTCGCTGCTGGGCATCGATTCGGTGATGTGTCCGTTTGATAAACGCCAACGCGCCTGGCAACGCCTGGGCGAGCTGCTGCCGGCAAGCTATTTTGAGCAGGCCTGCCGTGAAGTGAGCTTAGAAGAAGTAGCTGAGTGCGCCGAAGCGATCACCAACGGCCAAATCACCGGACGCGTGGTGATTAAGCCCTAAACGAATACCCACGACAACCATCAAAATGACGACCTTGGCCAGCTTCATGCTGGCCTTTTTGGCTGCGATCAGCCCTGACCATCAGCCTGCTCACCGGCCGTGTTCGACAGCCCCATCTCATCGACACGGCGGGCGATCAGCTTCCCGCACTCTTCCTTGATCAAATCCCGCAACCAGATTTGTGCAGCCGAATGCTCACAGCGCGGGTGCCAGATCAGGGAGTAGTCGAACGGCTCAAACGCGAACGGCAGCGGTTTGACCACCAGGTTGTGCTTTTCTGCTACCAAATAGGCCAAATCGGCCGGCACCGTCATGATCAACGGCATGGTCTCGACCACCGCCAGGGCGGCTTCTAGGTGATAGGCCCGCAGCGACAGTTTCCGCTCCGGGTAACCGCGCAGCGCCTCATCAATCAGTGCCTTCACTCCATCACTGATCGCGATCAACGCATGGGGATAGGCCAGGTAATCGGCCATGGTCAACGCCCGAGCGGCCAGCGGATGCTGCTGCGACAACAGGCAAGACACGCCAACCCGGCCGAGGTGCGCGCGACGCAGCGGCGCAATCGGCCCGGTCGGACGGCAAATGGCCATATCGCAGCCATCGGTGGTGAGCTGCGTAAGAATATGATCATGTTGCAGGGGAGCAAACTCCAGCGAGAGATGCGGGGCTTCCTGATAAATTCGAGGCAAGGCAAACGGCAGGATGGTTTGCATTGCATAGTCGGTGGTGGCAATCACAAACTGCTGCTCGCATACGTCGGGGCGAAAATCACTCGGCGTCAACAGGCTGCGCATCGCCTCAAGCGGCGCGTTCAGTTGCTCGCTCAGCTCCAGTGCACGATTGGTCGGGATCAGTCGTTGTCCCTGCCGGGTAAACAAGGGATCGCCCAGCAGCTCGCGCAGTCGCCCCAGGACTCGGCTCATCGCCGACTGACTTAAGTTCAGCCGTACCGCGGCTTTGCTGACACTACCTTCTTCCACCAGCACCTGGAGGGCGACCAGCAAATTGAGATCGCGGCGATAGATATCTTCCAGCTCCATATCACACCTGTACCCACTGCTAAACTGCCATTATCACCCGCCCCATAAAAAAAAACCCGCTATATAAGCGGGGAAGCCCAAGAAAACTGGGAGTGTAGTAGATGTGCAAATTCGTTAATTTTCTTCCTCGAGCTCGCTGGCATTGCTGAGCTCGAACCAAAGTCCTAGCGCGGCGGCAATCAGGCCCCCCAACGCGAAAATACTGGCATTGTCCGGTCCGCGGATCACAAGCGTACAAAACGTAATGAAACACAACAGACAATAAATGGTTAAGCGATCCATCTGAGTCAACATAGTTCCTCCTAATCCTTGAGAAGACGAACGTTAATGACTTGTTAAATACGTTACACGTTTTCGTTTGATTTGCCAAGCGTTATTGATTAATTCTTATCCATAAGTATGATTTGAGGCTTCGAAACCACCCGTATGAATTATGACTGCAACTTTTGACAACCCGACCCACAGCCTGGAAGCCCTTGGACTGCGCTGTCCTGAGCCTGTGATGATGGTCCGTAAGACGGTTCGGAAGATGGCCGAAGGTGAGACCCTGCTGATCACCGCCGATGATCCCTCGACTACCCGGGACATCCCAAGCTTTTGCCGCTTTATGGATCATACCCTGCTCGCCGCAGAGACCGATCAGCTCCCTTACCGGTACCTGATCCGCAAAGGCACCAACTAAAAAAGGCAGCTCAGAGAGCTGCCTTTTTCCTGTTTAACCCAATGGCTGGACCAATGCTGACAAACGCCCCGGTGGCGACCGTCGCCCAATACATTACTGATCAAAAGAATTACTGATCACGAGACGATTGCTTCGCACGCTCTAGCTCATGCCGCAGCTCGCGGATTTCCTTTTTCAGCGGCAACACATAGCGCAACCGCACCAGGGCGTCGACCGACAAGTAGGTCGTCACAATCGCCCCGACCACCATCGGCAACCACATCTCCGTCAGCACCATCCCCAGAATATTGAGCGCCAATGCGACGTGGAACAACCAGAACTGACTTTGGGGTGAAATTGCGAGAAAACGCGCCATAACTTCCTCCACGAACAGCCTATCGTAACTGGTTTTACCTTATCACGAGCCGGGCAGGCAGATTGCTGTTTGCTTCACAAATTGCAGTGATGTCATCGGGTTGTCACCTCCAGGGCTCCAATTGGTGTTTCACGTGAAACACCAACATCCCCCAGATCCCGAGTCCCCCAAAGACCAGGTTATAAGCCAAACACCGCAGCCAACGCCAGCGCGGCAAATAACGCAGCCGTCACCCGCCGGATCAGCCCCAACGGCATCCGATCAGCCGACAGCTTCCCAAGCAGGACCACCGGCACATTGGCCAGCAGCATCCCGATGGTGGTACCGACAACCACCAACAGCAGCCCGTCGTGAAACTTTGCCCCCAGCATAGTGGTCGCAACCTGGGTTTTGTCCCCGATCTCAGCAATAAAGAATGCGATAAAACTGGCAATAAAAGGACCGCGATTGGAAATTTTCTCGTCATCGTCGAGTTTGTCCGGCACTAAGATCCAACCGGCCATCAGGACAAAACTCACCACTAGGACCCATTTCAAGACTTCCGGGGTCAGATAGTCCGCAACCACGACACCGAGCCAGGCGGCCAGGGCATGATTGGCAAGTGTAGCGAGAAAAATCGCCAGAATGATGGGAACGGGTTTGCGATAACGGCTGGCCAGCAACAGGGACAGTAACTGGGTCTTATCCCCGATCTCAGCCAGGGCAACCGTAGTAATGGAAACAGCTAAAATGCTCACGACATGCTCTTGGGGGCGAGGATTATTTGTCAACCACGAGCAAACGCACATGCCCCACCCCGGTTCATGCTGGTTTGCCGATGGTCTCGCCAAACTCACACGTAGGGATATGTGAGTCATAATCGCCATGAAGATTTTGCTTCAATTATGTTGACGATTATCTCGTAGGTAGAGAGGCTACTCCCCAAAGGAGCAGGCATGATAAACAGAACCCTGAGCCAGATCAAGCCAGGAATTGTCGGGGCCGATCACAAGCACGTGTGCAAATACGCTGCCACCGACACTGCGGCGGCAGCAATACAGGCAAAGATTAAGACGTTGGGGACAGCACAATTTCAACCCGACGGTTTTCCGCCCGGCCTTGCTCTGAGCTGTTTGAGGCAATCGGGTGAGACTCGCCCATCCCTTTGGTGATCAGACGATTCGCTGCCACCCCTTCGCGCATCAGATAGTTGCTGACCTCACTGGCGCGAACCTGAGACAGGCGCTGGTTGTAAGATTCCGAACCGGAGCTGTCCGTAAAGCCATAAACATTCAGCATGGTCTTATCATACTCTTTCACCACCAGCGCGACATTCTTCAGCGCACTCATTGCGGCACTGCTCAGATCGGTCTGATCAAATCCAAAGGTGATGGCATTGGGCATGTTCAGCACAATGTTGTCCCCATCACGGCTCACGCTGATCCCGGTCGACTGGAGTTGCTGACGCAGTTTGGTTTCCTGCACATCCATGTAGTAACCCACGCCGCCGCCCAGCGCCGCGCCTGATGCCGCGCCAATCAAGGCGCCTTTGCCGCGATCGCTCTTGCTTGATGACGCCACACCAATGGCCGCACCGGCCAGCGCACCAATCAGGGCACCGCTGGAAGCTTTCGCCGTTTGCTCTTCCCCGGAATAAGGGTTCACCGTACTACAACCTGTTGCCGTCACGGCAGCTGCCGTGGCAAAAATAACATGCCGAACCCATTTGGCCGGCTTCTGTGTGATTTTGCTATCCATCATGGTTTCCATCTCTACTCGATTTCTGATCGATGTGATTGTTCTCGCCCCACCGCGTCAGGCGATGCAGCTGTGCCAAGATATTGTATTAAGTAGACGACATAGAACATCAGAGCAATGTCAAAAGATGATGAAATCTCACCGTTCAGCAGATTGAGCCAATCAATTGAGAGGAATGAAGGAAACACGGCCAAAAAACATGCAAGGACCCTACTCGGCCAAAGCCATGCAAGGTATACTGGATTGTTACATTGAATTCATTCATCCACTAATCTCGCGAAGCTGACAATGCAGAAATACGATATTAAAACCTTTCAAGGCATGATCCTCGCGCTGCAGGATTACTGGGGCCAGCAAGGTTGTACCATTGTACAACCCCTAGACATGGAAGTCGGTGCAGGTACTTCTCACCCGATGACCTGTTTACGTGCGCTGGGCCCTGAGCCGATTGCAGCAGCGTATGTGCAACCTTCTCGTCGTCCGACTGACGGCCGTTACGGTGAAAACCCGAACCGCCTGCAGCACTACTACCAGTTCCAGGTGATCATCAAGCCATCTCCGGACAACATCCAGGAACTGTACCTGGGCTCTCTGGAAGCACTGGGCGTTGATACCCAAATCCATGACATTCGCTTCGTGGAAGACAACTGGGAAAACCCGACCCTGGGTGCCTGGGGTCTGGGCTGGGAAGTGTGGCTCAACGGTATGGAAGTCACCCAGTTCACCTACTTCCAGCAGGTTGGTGGCCTGGAATGTAAACCCGTCACCGGTGAAATCACCTATGGTATCGAGCGTCTGGCGATGTACATTCAGGGCGTCGATTCGGTCTACGATCTGGTTTGGACCGATGGCCCGCTGGGTAAAGTGACCTACGGGGATATCTTCCATCAGAACGAGGTGGAGCAATCTACTTATAACTTCGAGCATGCTGATGTGGACTTCCTGTTCACCTTCTTCGACCAGTGCGAGAAAGAGTGTCAATCGCTGCTGGCTTTGGAGAAACCACTGCCGCTGCCTGCCTATGAGCGCATTCTGAAAGCCGGCCATGCCTTTAACCTGTTGGATGCCCGCAAAGCCATCTCCGTGACTGAGCGTCAGCGGTACATCCTGCGAATTCGCAACCTGACAAAACAAGTTGCCGAAGCCTACTACGCCTCCCGTGAAGCGCTGGGCTTCCCAATGTGCAAAAAGAACCCGTAAGGAAGTGGCATGAGCGATAAAAATTTCCTGATTGAACTTGG
This sequence comes from Photobacterium sp. MCCC 1A19761, assembly GCF_037389125.1. NCBI lineage: Bacteria > Pseudomonadati > Pseudomonadota > Gammaproteobacteria > Vibrionales > Vibrionaceae > Photobacterium > Photobacterium sp. MCCC 1A19761. The sequence goes on along the minus strand of NZ_JAZGTF010000042.1, from coordinate 34,295 downwards.
CACCGAAGAGTTGCCGCCAACGGCACTACGCACTCTGGCCGAAGCCTTTGCGGACAACTTTGCCACCGAACTGAATGACGCCGATCTGGCCCATCAGGGGATCCAGTGGTATGCCGCCCCACGCCGCCTGGCCTTGAAAGTGACCGCCCTGGCCGGCAGCCAGCCGGATAAAGTGGTTGAGAAACGCGGCCCGGCAGTCAGTGCTGCCTTTGACGCCGATGGCAACCCGACCAAAGCCGCACAAGGCTGGGCCCGCGGTAACGGCATCAGCGTTGAACAGGCTGAGCGCCTGGCGACCGATAAAGGCGAATGGCTGCTGTACAAGCAAGAAGTCAAAGGTCAATCGACCCAAGCCTTGGTCGCAGAGCTAGCGGCGAATGCCCTGGCGAAACTGCCGATCCCAAAACCAATGCGCTGGGGTGACAAAGACACCCAGTTCATTCGTCCGGTGAAAACCCTGACCATGCTGCTGGGTGACGAACTGATCCCGGGGACGATTCTGGGTGTGAATTCTGACCGCGTGATCCGTGGCCACCGTTTTATGGGCGAATCCGAGTTCACCATCGACCATGCCGATCAGTATCCGGCCATCCTGGAAGAGCGCGGCAAAGTCATGGCCGACTACGAAGCACGTAAAGCCCTGATCCTGGCTGACGCTCAGAAGGCAGCACTGGAAGTGGGCGGTACCGCTGATCTGGAAGATGACCTGCTGGAAGAAGTCACCTCACTGGTAGAGTGGCCGGTCGTGCTAACGGCATCTTTTGAGGAAGAGTTCCTGAAAGTGCCGGCAGAAGCACTGGTTTACACCATGAAAGGCGACCAGAAGTACTTCCCGGTCTACGATGACAACGGCAAGCTGCTGCCGAAGTTTATCTTCGTCTCCAACATCGTTTCCAACGATCCGAAACAAGTGATCGACGGCAACGAAAAAGTTGTTCGCCCACGCCTGGCCGATGCGGAGTTTTTCTTCAACACCGACCGCAAACGCCCGCTGGTGGAGCGCCTGTCTGAACTCGACAGCGTGCTGTTCCAGAAACAACTCGGCACCTTGCGTGACAAAACCGATCGCATCACCGCCCTGTCGGGTTACATCGCCCAGCGAATTGGTGCCGATGTTGAGCATGCTGAACGTGCAGGCCTGCTGTCGAAGTGTGACCTGATGACCTCGATGGTCTTCGAATTCACCGACACCCAAGGGGTGATGGGCATGCACTATGCGCGCCACGACGGCGAAGCAGAAGACGTTGCCCTGGCGCTGAACGAGCAATACATGCCACGCTTCGCCGGTGACAGTCTGCCGAGTACCGGTGTGTCTGCCGCCGTCGCTATGGCCGATAAGCTAGATACCCTAGTCGGTATCTTTGGCATTGGTCAGGCACCGAAAGGCAGTGACCCGTTTGCTCTGCGTCGTGCTGCCCTGGGTGTCCTGCGTATCATCGTCGAGAAAGGCTACAACCTGGATCTGATCGACCTGATTGCCAAGGCCCATGAACTGCTGGCAGACAAGCTGACCAACCGAAACGTAGAAAGCGAAGTGCTGGACTTCATGCTGGGCCGCTTCCGTGCCTGGTACCAGGACGAAGGCCACAGTGTTGACGTGATCCAGGCCGTTCTGGCCCGTCGCCCGACCCAGCCTGCAGATTTCGACAAGCGTGTGAAAGCGGTGAGCCATTTCCGCTCGCTGGATGCCGCAGAGTCTCTGGCTGCGGCCAACAAGCGTGTGGGGAATATTCTGGCGAAATTTGACGGTGAGCTACCGACCCACATCGACAGCAGCCTGCTGGTTGAACCTGCCGAGAAAGCGCTGGCCGAGAAAGTTGAAGCCAAACTGGCTGCTCTGGCACCGGTCTTTGCCGCTGGCGATTACCAGCAAGCACTGTCAGAACTGTCGACCCTGCGTGAATCCGTCGATGCGTTCTTCGATAGCGTGATGGTGATGGCTGAAAACGAGCAACTGAAAGTGAACCGTCTGACCATGCTGAACCTGCTGCGGAACGAATTCCTGAAAGTTGCCGATATCTCGCTGCTTCAGAAATAAGCGGACACTGTTCGATCAACCCCGTGCTTGCACGGGGTTTTTTTATATCTGCGCCAAACGGCTTGCTGTCCTGTTGTCTCTACCATCAACCGCGAAACTCCCCCTAATTTCATATCCCCAGCATTCTCTTACCACCGACAAAGCTGCGTGCTGGCTCAGTCAGACCCAGCGTCATGTGATTGATTTCTCAACCGGGGCTCACACGTCGGGGATGGTTTCACGTGAAACAGCCAACCTGTCGGTTTGCTCACTTTCCCTTCTCCGCACAATAAGGTATGTTGATTCCTGCACACAAGTTATACAGTTAGCGTATAACTAAATATAAGAACAAATTACTAAGGTCGGAAGTAAACATGGAGTTTTCTACATTCGGAGAAAAGTTTGCCCGTTATTCTGGGATCACTCAGCTAATGGATGACTTAAATGACGGCTTACGTAACCCTGACGCCATTATGCTCGGTGGCGGCAACCCAGCTCAGATCCCGGAGATGCTCGACTATTTCAAGCAACTCACGGCAACGATGCTGACCAGTGGCGAGCTGACAGCCGCCATGACCAACTATGACGGCCCGCAAGGGAAAAACGTCTTCATCCAGGCGCTGGCGGATCTACTCAAAGCCACCTATGGCTGGAATATTTCGGCAAAGAACATCACCCTGACCAACGGGAGCCAGAGTGCGTTCTTTAATCTGTTCAACCTGCTGGCGGGTGAATTTGAAGGCGGACGCCATAAGAAAATTCTGCTGCCACTGGCACCGGAATATATCGGTTATGCTGATGCCGGGATCAGCGAAGAGATGTTTATCTCCTATCGTCCGGAAATCACCCTACTCAACAATGGTCAGTTCAAATACCATGTTGATTTCAATCAACTGACGGTTGATGACCGCATTGGGGCGATTTGCGCCTCCCGCCCCACCAACCCAACCGGCAACGTGCTCACCGACGAAGAGATCAACCATCTGGACGAACTCGCCCGGCAGCATGGTATTCCACTGATTATCGACAATGCTTACGGGATGCCGTTCCCGGATATCATTTTCGAAGACGTCACCCCGTTCTGGAATGAGAACACCATCCTGTGTATGAGCCTGTCGAAACTAGGGCTGCCCGGCGTACGATGCGGTATTGTCGTCGCCAGTGAGGAGATCACGACCGCACTGACCAATATGAACGGCGTCGTCAGCCTGGCGCCGGGCAGTATCGGTCCGGCGATTGCTCACAAGATGATCGAACAGCAGGACTTACTGCGCCTGAGCGAGCAAGTGATCAAACCTTATTACCAGCAGAAATCGCAGCATGCGATCCAGCTGCTACAAGATGCCATCAGCGATGAGCGCTTTCGGATCCACAAACCCGAAGGCGCGATGTTCCTCTGGCTCTGGTTTAAAGAGTTGCCAATCACCACGATGGAACTGTACCGCCGGCTCAAAGCGCGCGGCGTCCTGATCGTCCCTGGCGAGTATTTCTTTATCGGGTTGGACGAAGACTGGAGCCACGGCCATGAGTGCCTGCGCATGAACTATGTCCAGGACGATGAGACCATGCAGCGCGGCATTGCGATCATTGCCGAGGAAGTCATGAAAGCCTACCAGGCGTAATCACGATTTCAGGGCAGCCTACGTGCTGCCCTGTGTTTTACCTGAGACCTGCCACCGCGAGAGTATTCCCCCTTCAGTAACAATTAATCAGGCTGTCCAAGCGCTTGTCACTGCACAACATATTGACCTGAATCATTCCCTTTGCGCGTCAAGCCTCATCTACCGGTCATATCTAAGTATTACAAAGAACGACCCACCACATCAGCCAAAATCAAACGCCACACTCATCAGGCTCAAGGGATGCAATCTGACCGATGCACCGTACTTGTTTCACGTGAAACAGGGCCTGGTTTGAGTCAGAGCTTCAAAACGAATGGTGCAGCTTCCCGGGGAAACAGTACACAGTTGACCATCAACATAAACCCACTCTTTATCCATCCGATAGCGATCGCTCCGAGTTCGCCCTGTGCCCCAGTAACTCAGCCAGAGATTCACGCCAACGCGAAACTGCATGTTCATAATAAACCGTCGATCGTGTTAACTATGCCAGTCGTATCCTGTACGCCATCACCAACATCCCCCCCATCAAACCGATACTCTTTCAATGTTTCACGTGAAACCACCACAACCGGATATCACGATTGGCTTGGCTTGGCTTGGCTTGGCTTGGCTTGGCGGATATCCCACCGGCTTCAAAGAAAATACGCAATGACGACCCCGCAAAGACAGGATTCCAACCGTTCACACACAACCGAAACGCAGCCACGAGCTTAGATGGTCGTGACACCTTGTCGGCAATACATCATCGCAATGAAGCCAGCCCAACTGACACGTAGTTTCACGTGAAACATCGAGTAGGGTGAGGCGTTGCCGCCTCATCCCTCTCACAGAACCGTACGTACGGGCCTCGTATACGGCTCATGCACATTTCCATTCAGCGTAAGTGCTGAACACATACCCCGTCCTCACCTGCTCAAGATTGACTAACCCGAGGTCGTTGAACCACTGGTTTGGCATAGCTCGCGAGCGGGCTCGCCGCGCTTCTCCAGCCCGACATCTGGATGTGGCTGAACGGGGGTTTATACCCCCGTTGCTTCAACCACCGGTGAAGCCTGCTCGACTTCTTCCAGAGTTTGAGTTGGATGCTGCGCAACCGCCTTCTCAGCCAAGCGGCTGTTTTCTTGAACTCCCAGCTGGCATTGGCGATCCGAAAATACTGACTAAAGCCTCTGAGCACTGGATTAAGCTCGCTGATCACCTGCCCTAATGGCTTGCCGCCATTACGTCGGGTCAACCTTTTCAGCTTCGCTTTGAACCCTTGCAGCTTCTTGGGTTGAATACGGGTATATCGACTCCCGATTTCTACACCGAGGAACTTCACCGCTGTGGGCGATGTGGGACTTGTGCTGGTTCACCGTCAGCTTCAGATCTTTTTCCAGGATCTTCGTGGCCTGCCTGAGTGCATTCTCTGCACCCGACCGGCTACGACAGATAATCAGAATATCGTCTGCATAGCGGACTATCCTGTGGCCTCGTCTTCTCATTTCCTGATCGAACGCGTCCAGATAGATATTCGCGATCAGCGGGCTGATCACCCCGCCCTGCGGACTTCCGACGTCTGTGGCATGCCATTGCCCATTGACCATCACCCCGCTTTTCAGAAACTGCCTGAGCAGTTCCAATACACTGCCATCGGTGACCCGTTTACGGATGCTTGTCAGGATGAACTCGTGGTCGAGTTTATCGAAGCATTTCGACAGGTCCATGTCCACGACATGTTCTAATCCATAGCGCCGGATGAACATCGTCGCTTTGTTGATGGCGTCGTGACAACTTCTCTGAGGCCGGTAGCCAAAACTAGATGGATGGAACTGCACCTCAAAGATTGGGGTGAGCACGTCATTCAGGGTTTGTTGGACGACTCTGTCCCGAACCGTCGGGATACCCAGCAGCCTGACCCCGCCATCATCTTTCGGGATTTCCACCCGTCTGACAGGCTGAGGCCGATACTGCTTAGTTTTAAGCTCAAGGAGAAGCTGGTCGAGGTTATCACTCAGATTTGAGGCGAAGTCGCTCAGGCTCTGCATATCAATTCCTGCCGCGCCTTTTGCTTTCCACACCTTTTTAAATCCCCTGTACAGCCGCGCCTTATTCAGCAGATGACCATACAGACTGTAATAGACTCTCATCTTCTCCCTTTGGGTTGTGTGCCGTGTGGGGCAGAATGCCTTCTTTTCATGCTGGCTTGTTTCATCGGACTGTATAGCCTTCTAGCGCAATGGCAATCTACTACAGTGAGCTCAAATTACTGCCGTGTACGGTTTCATCCCTCAGTGCCCTGCTCCCAGTTTACCGAGCGGGAATACCCCGGTCGCGAACCGGTTTGTGTACCATGAAAAAAAACATCTGCTCATCACAGACTTAAAATGTACTTCCTCCCTTCGCAACACGGCACGCTTTTGGCGATACCGTGCCCCATCAGACGCAGTGCCGATGGTCAGCCCGGTTTTACCCTCCACGCCATTACTGAGCTTCAACGGCCGGGCCTTTCTCACTACTACGGATTCACCGAGCCGTCGGACCGCTGCCACCTCACACCAACACGAGCTTTAGCTTTCACCTTGTGCTCGTGCTTCCGGCGTTTGCCCGGATGCGGTGTCAGGCTTCCCCAGTTACTGCACTGGCTCCCTGTTAACGATCCCACCCTCAAGCACAGCTCAGGTCTGACTGAGTATCGGGCTTCGCGCTATTTCTCACGCTTACCCACCTAAACTGCCCAATCAGGTTCACTTGCGTTGTGTACCGTTAACTTCCTATCGCTTCCTTCAGACCCAGCCGTTGGCCAGCTACGCCCTCGCTTAAGGCGCCTACTTTTGGTGCGATTCGGATTATCTTCCCCTCAGCCGGGGCGATTCAGGCTTCTTTCAGCCTGACGGGTTTGCCAGCTTCGCTGGGCAAACAAAAAAGGCCTGCATCATGCAGGCCTTCACTCTCTACTCGGTTATAGGTCTGAGACCATCCCGGCTTATTCGCTTTCCAGCAAACGCTGGCCGTTAATGGCAATTTTGCGGGGTTGATCCTCTTCCGGCACTTCGCGTTCAAGCTCAATATGCAGCAAACCGTTTTCCATGTCGGCACCGGTCACTTTCATATGATCGGCCAGCTGGAACTTACGCTCGAAATCACGCTCGGCGATCCCTTGATAGAGATACTGACGTTCATCGCCTGCATCCTGGCTATCGCGAGTCCCGCGGACAATCAGCTTGTTCTGCTGTTGAGTAATATCGAGTTGCGATTCGGCAAAGCCTGCAACGGCCATCGTGATCCGGTACTGATTCTCGGCACGCTGCTCAATGTTGTACGGAGGATATCCACCATTATTGGTGTTGAGGTTTTGCTCCATCTGGTTGAACAGACGATCAAAACCAATGGCGGAACGATATAGAGGAGTGAAATCTAATGTACGCATAATAACTATCCTTCTTTGAAGCAATAACTATAAACAATGTTGATGAAGCTGCTCTCCAACCGGACAAGCGTTGCAAGGCCCAAACGCTGGCACCTTCTGCTTCATCAATTGATATAAGGTCGCCCAAAACAGATTCAAGACTGCACGCAAAAAATTTTTCAATTTTTTCTCCCGGTCCACCACAGCACCACAGCCAAGCGTTGGCTATCAGCCAGGCAACATGCGTGGCAAAGCCAGACCATCCCGGTGCTGATGTCTTGCGCCCCCACTCGTAGCTATCACCAACCCCACCCTATAGCGTTCGCCGCAAAGCGCCGCGGTTGCATGACCCCTTTCCGAACCCGAGAGCGTGACAGCATGCCAACCGTGTCATGGCTTCCTGGCCGCCGAAAACAAAAACGCCGCTCATCAGAGCGGCGTTTTCTTCGTAGCGGTCGTGTTGCTTAATGCTTAAACGTCCAGGTTGGCGTTCAGGGCATTTTCTTCAATGAAGTGGCGACGCGGTTCAACCTGATCCCCCATCAGGGTGGTGAACAGCTCATCGGCCGCAACGGCATCGTTGATGGTGACCTGCATCATCCGGCGGGTTTCCGGATCCATGGTGGTTTCCCACAGCTGATCCGGGTTCATCTCACCCAGACCTTTGTAGCGCTGACGGCTCAGGCCACGGCTTGAGTCTTTCACCAGCCAGTCCAGGGCTTCCTTAAACGAGCTGACAGCTTGCTTGCGCTCACCACGCTGAACATAAGCGCTTTCTTCCAGCAGGTTATGCAGCACTTCAGACAGATCCGCCAGCTTGCTGTACTCCTTCGAGTTCAGCAGATCATAGCTCAGCAGATATTCATGATCGACGCCATGAGTACGAACCACGACTTTCGGCAACCATACGTTGTGCTCTTCATCGTGCACCACGTCAAAACGGAACTGGCTTTCACCCGTTTGCTTGGCATTCAGCGCATTCACCAATGTGTCAGTCCAACGCTCCACCTCGGCTTGATCTGCCAGCATGTCCGTGGTCAAGCGAAGCTGATAGGTAAATTCGTTCAGCATCTGCAACGGATAACGGCGGCTCATTCGCTCCACCAGCTTGGACGCAGCATTGAACTGTTTCACCAGCTCTTCCAGAGCCAAACCCGTAATTGGCGGTACGCCTTCTGCGGAGTACAGGGCTGCATTGTCGAGCGCCAGTGCGATCTGATACTGCACCATGTCTTCATCGTCTTTGATGTACTGCTCTTGCTTGCCTTTTTTCACTTTGTACAGCGGTGGCTGCGCAATGTAGATATGGCCACGCTCAATCAGCTCCGGCATTTGACGGTAGAAGAAGGTCAGCAGTAGCGTCCGGATGTGCGAGCCGTCGACATCGGCATCGGTCATGATGATGATGCTGTGATAGCGCAGCTTATCCGGATCATATTCATCACGGCCAATGCCACAGCCCATAGCAGTGATCAGGGTGGCCACTTCCTGGGAAGACAGCATCTTATCGAAACGGGCTTTCTCGACGTTCAGGATCTTACCCTTCAGCGGCAAAATCGCCTGATTCTTCCGGTTACGCCCCTGCTTGGCCGAACCACCGGCCGAGTCACCCTCCACAATGTAGAGTTCGGACAGTGCCGGATCTTTTTCCTGGCAATCCGCCAGTTTGCCCGGCAGGCCAGCCAGATCCAGCGCCCCTTTACGGCGTGTCATTTCACGCGCTTTGCGGGCGGCTTCACGGGCGCGGGAGGCATCAATAATCTTCGAGCACACGGTTTTCGCATCACTCGGGTTTTCCAGCAGGAACTCGCTCAGCTTCTCGCCCATAATGGATTCAACCGCCGGCTTCACCTCGCTGGAAACCAGCTTGTCTTTAGTCTGGCTGGAGAATTTCGGATCCGGTACCTTGACCGAGACGACCGCTGTCAGACCTTCACGGGCATCATCCCCCGAAGTCGCCGTCTTGGCTTTCTTCGAATACCCTTCCTTGTCCATGAAGTTATTCAACGTCCGCGTCAAAGCACCACGGAAACCAGCCAGGTGGGTCCCGCCGTCACGCTGTGGAATGTTGTTGGTAAAGCAGTAAATGTTTTCCTGGAAACCATCGTTCCATTGCATCGCCACTTCTACCCCAATGCCGTCTTCGCGGGTGAACTCAAAGTGGAACACCTTCGGATGGATCGGTGTTTTGTTGCGGTTCAGGTGCTCAACAAACGCCCGGATCCCGCCTTCATACATGAAGTGGTCCTGCTTGTCTTCTTCACGCTCGTCAATCAGTCGGATAGACACGCCGGAGTTCAGGAACGACAACTCGCGCAGGCGTTTGGCCAGGATTTCGTAGTGGAATTCGATATTGGTGAACGTCTCAGCACTTGGCCAGAAACGGATGCGGGTCCCGGTGCGATCGGTCTCGCCAATCACGGCCAGCGGCGCCTGCGGCTCACCATGGTGATAAATCTGCTGGTGGATCTGGCCACTCCGGTGGATGGTCAGTTCAACTTTTTCGGACAGAGCGTTCACCACGGACACCCCCACCCCGTGCAGGCCACCGGATACTTTGTACGAGTTATCGTCAAACTTACCGCCGGCGTGCAGCACGGTCATGATGACTTCCGCGGCAGACACCCCTTCTTCCGGGTGCATTTCGGTTGGAATACCACGGCCATCATCGCTCACCGACACCGAGCCATCTTCGTGGATCGTGACAATGATATCTTCACAATGGCCAGCAAGAGCTTCGTCGATAGAGTTATCGACGACCTCAAACACCATATGGTGCAAGCCAGTACCGTCATCGGTATCGCCAATGTACATCCCTGGGCGCTTACGTACCGCATCAAGGCCCTTCAGGACCTTGATACTTGATGAATCGTAGTTGTTGGACATTGAGTTACTCTCGCTTAAATTATCCTGCGGTTATTTTACCGTGTTCCACATGAAACATCTTGCCCTTTTCATCATGCATATCGGCAATCTGCTCAGGGCTGATGGCACTGATGAACACCTGGGCGCCAGTTTCTTTTAACCGTTGCGCCAACAGCGCACGCCGATGGCTATCGAGCTCAGATGCAAAGTCATCGATCAAGTAAATACACGGTTTACCGGTTGATTCAGTCAGGTGCAGCCCCTGGGCCAAGCGCAATGCGCAGACCATGAGTTTGAGCTGCCCCCGAGATAACACGTCTTCGACCGGAGTCCCGGCCACTTTCAAACGCAAGTCGGCCTTGTGCGGGCCACTTGCGGTATAACCCAGCTGACAATCACGTTCAAAATTGCGCTTGAGCAGCTCGGCATACGGGGTATCTTTTTCCCAGCCGCGGTAGTACCCCAGCTGGATATCATATTCAGGCAGGAAATGCTGGCAAATCTCCGCGGCTTTTTGCTTCACGGCATCCAGATACTGGTTGCGCCATTGGCTGATCTCTTCGGCCAACACCGCCAGTTCCTGATCCCAGTAGCTCAGCTCACGGTAACTGCGCGCCGTTTTCAGCAGCGCATTGCGCTGCTTGGTCAGCCGTTTGATCCGGCTCCACGCATGATAAAACTGGGGCTCGACGTGAAACACGCCCCAATCAATAAAGGCGCGGCGATATTTAGGACCGCCAATCAGCAGTTCAAAGCCTTCCGGGGTGATCAGTTGCAGCGGCAGAATTTGCGCCAGCTGGGCCAGCTTCTGCCCGCCTTCGCCACCAATTTTAACTTCGGTGGTGCCATCGCGCTTCTTCCCGATCCCGAGGGGGAGCTCCAGCCCGGCAGCCGTCTGCATCCGGCCATGCACAAACAACTCGGGCTGTTCATGGCGGATCACGCGGCTGGTCAGGTGGCTGCGAAACGATCGCCCGTGCCCGAGGTAGTGGACGGCCTCCAGCACGCTGGTTTTGCCGCTGCCGTTGGCGCCGACCAGAAAATTAAAGCCGGGTGACAAACTCAGGTCGCAGTCTTCAATGTTCCTGAAGTCTTTGACCATCAGCCGTGTCAGTACCATTGCTTACAGTCGGATCGGCATGACGACGTACATGGCGTCATCTTGAGCGCTGTCTTCCAGCAAGGCACTGGCTGTGGCATCGGTCAGCGACCAGCGGACCTGCTCACACTTGAGGGTATTGAGAACATCCAGCACGTAGCTGACGTTGAAGCCAATTTCCAGCGGTTCCCCCTGATAATCGACATCCAAAAACTCTTCCGCTTCTTCCTGCTCCGGGTTATTGGCGGTGATCCGCATCTCGCCCGGTGACAGGTTGACCCGCACGCCGCGGAATTTCTCGTTCGACAAAATCGCCGCCCGGGAAAATGCTTTGCGCAGCTCATCACAGCTGGCTTCGACAAACTTGTTGCTGCCTTTCGGCAACACCCGGCGATAGTCCGGGAAACGGCCATCGACCAGTTTGGAGGTGAAGACAAAGTTATTGACCACCGCGCGCAGGTTCGAGTTGCCGATCTGCAGCGTGACTTCAGCATCCGGCGTATCAAGCAGGCGCATCAGCTCCAGAACCCCTTTGCGCGGCAGGATGATTTGCTTCTCCGGCAGCACCTGTCCGGTGTCGATCGCACAAACCGCCATCCGGTGACCGTCCGTCGCCACCGAGCGCAGATACTGGCCATCGGTTTCGAACAACATACCGTTGAGGTAATAACGGACATCCTGATGGGCCATGGAAAACTGGGTGCTGTCGATCAGCTGGCGCAATTGCCCTTGCGGCAACGACAGCTCGACTTCGCTTTGCCAGTCATCAATATTCGGGAAATCAGCCGCCGGCAGGGTCGTCAGGGAATAACGACTGCGGCCGGAGCGGATCATCACCCGATCGCCTTCCAGGCTGATGGCAATCGGAGCACCATCCGGCAGCCCGCGGCAGATATCGAGAAACTTCCGTGACGGGACGGTGATCGCGCCCGGTTCACAATCTGCTTCCAGGGCCACTTTCGCCACCAACTCAACTTCCAAATCGGTGCCGGTCATCGACAGGCAGCCGTCTTCAACCTGCAGCAGCAGGTTGCCCAGGATCGGCAGAGATGGGCGTCCGCCCAGGGCACCAGAGACCTGCTGCAGCGGCTTTAATAAATATTCGCGTTCTACGGTAAATTTCATATCAGGACGACAGGGTTCTAATCAGGTTGGAATAGTCTTCTTTAATATCGTGGCTCTCTTCACGCAGCTGTTCAATTTTCCGACAGGCGTGCAGCACCGTGGTATGGTCGCGCCCCCCAAAGGCATCGCCGATTTCCGGCAAGCTATGGTTGGTCAGCTCTTTGGCCAAGGCCATCGCCATCTGGCGCGGGCGGGCCACCGAGCGGGAGCGACGTTTGGACAGCATATCAGCCATCTTGATTTTATAGTATTCCGCGACCGTCTTCTGGATATTATCAATGGTGACCAGTTTTTCCTGCAGCGCGAGCAAGTCGCGCAAGGCTTCCCGGACAAAATCAATGGTGATCGCCCGGCCGGTAAAGTTGGCATTGGCAATGACCCGGTTCAGGGCCCCTTCCAGCTCCCGGACGTTCGAGCGCAGTCGCTTGGCAATAAAGAACGCGACCTCATCCGCCAGGCGAATGTGATGATCCTCGGCCTTCTTCATCAGGATCGCGACCCGGGTTTCCAGCTCCGGCGGCTCAATCGCCACGGTCAGGCCCCAGCCAAAACGTGATTTAAGGCGATCCTCCACCCCGCTGATCTCCCGCGGGTAGCGGTCCGAGGTCAGGATGATTTGTTGGTTGCCTTCAAGCAGGGCGTTAAAGGTGTGGAAAAACTCTTCCTGCGAGCGCTCTTTGTTGGCAAAAAACTGAATGTCATCGATCAGCAGCGCATCAACACTGCGGTAGTAACGCTTGAATTCTTCAATCGCGTTGTTCTGCAGCGCCTTGACCATATCCTGGACAAAACGCTCCGAATGCATGTACACCACCCGGGCATTGGGCTTGCGATCGGCAATCGCATTGCCCACCGCGTGCAACAAGTGCGTCTTACCCAGGCCGGTGCCGCCATACAGGAACAACGGGTTATAAGCTGCGCCTGGGTTATCGGCCACCTGGCGACAAGCCGCCAGCCCCAGCTGGTTCGACTTACCTTCAACGAAGTTATTGAAATTATGCTTCGGATTCACATTCGAGCGGTAGCCGGACTGCGACTCCGGCTGGACTGGCGAAGGCGCTGGCTCCCAGTGCCGCGTCGGGGTGTCATCCACCATCGCCGGCGCTGGCTGCAAGACGCGCGCGGCTGCAACCGGCGGAGGCGGCGGTGCCGTCACCGGGCGGCTGCCCACTTCAAACCGCAGGATCGGCACATCGTTGCCGCAAAATTCGTTCAGCAGCCGATTGATATTATTGAGGTACTTGTCCCGGACCCAATCTAAGACAAACCGGTTCGGCGCAAATAAAGTCAGCGTATTATCGGTAAGCTCGGCCTGAAGCGGTCGAACCCACATACTGAATTCTGTCGCAGGGAGTTCTTCCTGAAGGCGTTGAAGGCACTGCAACCAAAGCGAAGATGACAAGCTCGACTCCACACTGAAAAATAAAACACGAAAGGGATGCAATTTTATACCTGCTGGCGCCGGATCGCCAGCAAAGAGATCGCGATCCAGTGAATAAGATCCGACTTATACACATTGATCGCACAATAATTCCTAAGATCAACACAATTTCACCGCCCTTTACCCACAATACTATTAACAATCGCGGCGGGGCGCGGATCCTCGTGCGAACTATTTGTTATGTCTAATAACTCCTAGTTATTAAAGGATCGCCCCATTAAAAGATAGCATTATCAATAAACAAGCCGTCCACGACCGTATCTTGAGGAGCAAACTGGATGAAACGCTGGATTAAAACAACCTTGACCGCCGTAGCACTCACGCTGACCGCCAGTCAGGCAGCCATGGCTGCGACCGATGTCAAAGTCGGCATGTCAGGCCGCTACTTCCCGTTTACCTTCGTCAAGCAGGATCAGCTGCAGGGTTTTGAAGTCGACCTGTGGAACGAAATCGGCAAGCGCAACGATTACCAGGTGGAGTTTGTCACGGCCAACTTCTCCGGCCTGTTCGGCCTGCTGGAAACCGGCCGGATTGATACCATTTCGAACCAGATCACCATCACCGAAGCCCGCCTGGCCAAATACCTATTCGCTGACCCGTATGTGATCGACGGTGCCCAGCTGGTGGTCCGTAAAGGCAACGACAGCATTCACAGCACTGCTGACCTGGACGGCAAAACCGTCGGGGTGAACCTGGGTTCAAACTACGAGCAGCTGCTGCGCGAGCTCGATAAAGACGGCAAGATCAACATCAAGACCTATGAAACCGGGATCGAGCACGATGTCGCCCTGGGCCGGACCGACGCGTTCGTGATGGACCGCCTGTCATCGGTTGAGCTGATCAAAAAAGCGAACCTGCCGCTGCAACTGGCCGGCGAACCGTTCGAGCGCATTGAAAATGCCTGGCCGTTCCTGAAAACGGAGAAAGGCGAGAAACTGCGCAATGAGGTGAACCAGGCGCTGAAAGCCATGCGTGAAGACGGTACCCTGACGGAGATTTCTCGCAAGTGGTTTGATGCCGACATTACCCGCTAAGCAATCGCTCAAGACATTTCCCAATAAAAATCCTTATACTAAAAGGCTCACCGCAAGGTGGGTCTTTTGTCGCTTCTATTCACCCAATTGACTACGGAATACCGATTTACTATGGGTTTTGACTTTGACTACATGCTGTCGCTGATGCCGATCCTGCTGAAATATTTGGGGACCACCCTGAATATGGCCGTCTGGGGTCTGGTATTCGCCCTGGCCCTGGCCCTGGTCCTGGCCCTGCTGCGTATCTATCGCGTCCCGGTGCTGGATCAGTTCAGCCAGCTCTATATCAGCTTCTTTCGCGGCACCCCGCTGCTGGTGCAGCTGTTTCTGCTCTACTACGGCCTGCCGCAGGTCTTTCCGGTGTTCGTCGGTCTCGATGCCTTCAGTGCTGCCGTGATCGGCCTGAGCCTGCACTTTGCCGCCTATAAGGCCGAGACCATCCGGGCAGCAATTATCGGTGTCGACCGCAGCCAGATGGAGGCCAGTCTGTCGATCGGGATGACCGAGCTGCAGTCCATGCGCCGGATCATCCTGCCGCAAGCCAGCCGGGTGGCCCTGCCGTCGCTGATGAACTACTTCATCGACATGATCAAATCGACGTCGCTGGCCTTTACCCTGGGCGTGGCTGAAATCATGGCCAAGGCCCAGATGGAAGCGTCGTCCAGCTTTAAGTTTTTTGAAGCCTTCCTGGCCGTGGCGCTGATTTACTGGGGGATCGTCCTGGTCCTGACCCGGTTCCAGAACTGGGCGGAAACCAAACTCAACAAGGCATACACACGATGATCAAGATTAGCCACCTGGCCAAGCGCTTTGGCGACAGCACAATTTTTTCCGGCATCGATCTCACGATCGAAAAAGGCGAAATCGTGGTGGTGATCGGGCCGTCCGGCACCGGAAAGTCGACCCTGCTGCGCTGCCTCAATTTCTTGGAAACGGCCGATGACGGCCAAATTACCATTGGCGATGTCACGGTTGACTGCCCTCAGGCAGCCAAGCGCGACATCCTGGCCCTGCGCAGCAAGACCGGCTTTGTGTTTCAGAACTACGCCCTGTTTGCTCATCTGACGGCCCGTCAGAACATTGCCGAGGGCCTGATCACCGTCAAAGGCTGGACCAAGCCTGACGCCTTTGCGCGCGCCCAACAGATCCTCGATGACATCGGCCTGGGGGATAAAGGCGATCACTACCCGGCGGCCCTCTCCGGCGGCCAGCAACAACGGGTGGGGATCGGCAGGGCCATGGCTCTGGAAGCCGAGCTGCTGCTATTTGACGAGCCGACCTCGGCGCTCGATCCGGAGTGGGTCGGTGAAGTTCTGACCCTGATGCAGAAGTTGGCCACCCGCCATCAGACCATGCTGGTGGTCACCCATGAAATGCAGTTTGCCCGGGAAGTCGCCGATCGGGTGATCTTCATGGCCGACGGCGAGTTTGTCGAGCAGGGCAAGCCGGATCAGATCTTTACCAATCCGCAGGATCCGCGGCTGAAAAAGTTCCTGAATAAGGTCGGGATCCGCGAAGGATCCTTGCACTCAACGCCACAAACAGTATAATTCAGCGCCCGTAGTTTGCTGCGGGCATAATCATTGACTATTTTCAGGCCAATGATTACAATTCCGCCTCTTTGTTTAGAGGTACCGATTGTTCGCAGTCGGAACTTGGAAACGAAAACTTAAAAACTGATCAGTTAATTTAAGGTAAAACCCATGAAACGCACTTTTCAACCTTCAGTTCTAAAGCGCAAGCGTACTCACGGCTTCCGTGCACGCATGGCTACTAAGAACGGCCGCGCTGTAATTAATGCACGTCGCGCCAAAGGCCGTAAGCGTCTGTCTAAGTAATCTTTGATTATTTTGACTAAGCACGCCTTCTCTCGGGAGTTACGTCTGTTAACTCCCGAACATTATAAAAATGTCTTCCAGCAAGCTCACCGCGCTGGCTCTCCACACTTAACCATTCTTGCTCGCCCTAACGGCCTTGACCATCCGCGTCTCGGTTTGGCTGTCCCGAAAAAACAGATCAAAACTGCCGTCGGCAGAAACCGCTTCAAACGTCTTGTCCGCGAAAGCTTTCGCTGCAAGCAAGCTGATCTGCCAGCCTGTGATTTTGTCGTTATTGCCAAGAAAAGTGCCCATGAGCTCAGCAACGAAGAGCTGCTTAAGTTGCTAGATAAGCTATGGCATCGCCTGTCTCGCCGCTCGCGTGGCTAGTCATTAGACTAGTCCGCTTTTACCAACTGGCTATCAGTCCTCTCATCGGACCGCGCTGCCGCTTTACCCCGACCTGTTCTCAATACGCACTTGAATCAATAAAAGCGCATGGAGCGTTAAAAGGGTGTTGGTTCGCGACGAAACGTCTATTAAGATGTCATCCTTTAACTGACGGGGGTTATGACCCCGTTCCGCCAACCAAGCATAACGACAGAGATAAGTAACGATGGATTCCCAACGCAATATTCTGTTAATTGCCCTACTCTTTGTTTCGTTCCTGCTGTACCAGCAGTGGACCATGGACAATGCCCCTCAACCACAAGGACAGGGTGTAGCGCAACAAGTCAACAACAGTGGTGATGTTCCCTCACATTCCGGTGATGGCCAGCCAATTACTGACCAAAACACATCCGATAATCTAATCACCATCAACACAGATGTACTGGCGCTGACTGTCGATACGCTTGGCGGTGACGTCATTGAAGCCAAACTGCTGGCCTATGACAACGAACTCGATTCCGCTGACCCGTTTGTGCTGCTGAAAAATGAAGCGGGCCATACCTTCAACGCTCAATCCGGCCTGATTGGTGCCAACGGGATTGACACCACAGCCGGCCGCGCCCAACTGAGCGTCAGCGCTGACAGCTTCACGCTGGCAGACGGCCAGGACGAGCTGCGTGTCCCGATGACCTACAGCAAAGACGGTATTGAGTACACCAAGACTTACATCCTGAAACGCGGCAGCTACGCAGTGGATGTGGCCTACACCATCAACAACCCGACAGACAATGCCGCGACCGTGCAGATGTACGCTCAGCTGAAGCAGAACCTGCTGGATGACGGTGGCAACCTGGCGATGCCGACTTATCGTGGCGGTGCCTACTCGGCGGATGACACCAAATACGAAAAGTACAGCTTCGACGATATGCAGGACAAGAACCTGAACCTGACCATCGCTGAGCAAGGCTGGGCCGCGATGATGCAGCACTACTTTGTGTCTGCCTGGATCCCGCGTACCAACGAAGCAACCAACCTGTACACCCGCACCGGTAACGGCCTGGGTTATATCGGTGTCCGGATGCCGGTGACTACCGTCGCCCCTGGCAGTGAGCAAACACTCACTGCGACCCTGTGGGTCGGTCCGAAACTTCAGGATCAGATGGAAGCGACTGCGCCGAACCTGAACCTGACCGTTGACTACGGTTGGCTGTGGTTCATCGCCAGCCCACTGCACAGCCTGCTGTCGTTCATTCAGGGCCTGGTCGTGAACTGGGGTGTGGCGATCATCATCCTGACCTTCATCGTTCGTGGTGCCATGTACCCGCTGACCAAAGCACAGTACACCTCCATGGCGAAAATGCGCATGCTGCAGCCAAAACTGCAAGCGATGCGTGAGCGCCTGGGCGATGACCGCCAGCGCATGAGCCAGGAAATGATGGAGCTGTACAAGAAAGAGAAGGTCAACCCACTGGGTGGCTGTCTGCCAATCTTGCTGCAGATGCCAATCTTCATCGCCCTGTACTGGTCCCTGATGGAGTCGGTTGAACTGCGTCACGCGCCGTTCTTCGCCTGGATCCATGACCTGTCAGCCCAGGACCCGTACTACGTCCTGCCGATCCTGATGGGTGTGACCATGTTCCTGATCCAGAAGATGAGCCCGACCACCATCACCGATCCGATGCAGCAGAAGATCATGACCTTCATGCCGGTGATGTTCACCTTCTTCTTCCTGTGGTTCCCGTCCGGTCTGGTGCTGTACTGGCTGGTGTCGAACGTGGTAACGCTGATCCAGCAAACGCTGATCTACCGTTCGCTGGAAAAACAAGGCCTGCATTCTAAGTAATGTCAGCCTCAAGCATTCAAAAGGCGGCCATCGGCCGCCTTTTTTGTTTCGCCACGCCCGGACCGGTTGCTAGCGCTGGGCATTCGCCACGAGTCTGATTACAATTGCAGCATAGACCCCCGCGATTTAGTCAGCGAATTACAAAGCAAGCTCACATGATGAACGAATATACGGACACCATTGTCGCGCAGGCCACCCCACCGGGGCGTGGCGGCGTCGGCATTATTCGCGTCTCCGGCCCCAAGGCCAAAGACGTCGCCCTGGCCGTCGCCGGCCGGGCCCTCAAACCCCGCTTCGCGGAATACCTGCCGTTTAAAAATGAAGACGGCAGCGCGCTGGATCAGGGCATTGCCCTGTTCTTCCAGGGTCCGAACTCCTTTACCGGAGAAGATGTGCTTGAGTTGCAAGGCCACGGCGGTCCGGTACTGATGGATATGATGATCCGCCGTATCCTGCAAATTGACGGCATTCGCGCCGCGCGACCGGGAGAGTTCTCCGAGCGTGCCTTTATGAACGACAAACTGGATCTGGCCCAGGCAGAAGCCATTGCCGATCTGATTGATGCCAGCTCCGAAGAAGCCGCGAAAAGTGCGTTCCAGTCGCTCCAGGGCGCTTTCTCGACCCGGGTCAACGCGCTGGTGGAAGCCCTGATCCATTTGCGTATCTACGTCGAAGCGGCCATCGACTTTCCGGAAGAAGAAATCGACTTTCTCTCGGACGGTAAAGTCAGCGGCGATCTGAACGACATCATCGCCCGGCTGGACGACGTGCGTCGTGAAGCCAACCAGGGCGCGATCATTCGCGAAGGGATGAAGGTGGTGATCGCCGGACGTCCGAATGCCGGTAAATCCAGCCTGCTCAACGCACTGTCCGGCAAGGACAGCGCAATTGTCACCGACATTGCCGGGACCACCCGGGACGTGCTGCGCGAGCACATCCATATTGATGGCATGCCGCTGCACATCATCGATACCGCCGGGTTGCGTGAAGCCTCGGACGAAGTCGAACGGATCGGAATTGAGCGGGCCTGGGAGGAAATCCGCCAGGCCGATCGGGTGCTGTTTATGGTCGACAGTACCACTACCGATGCCACGAATCCGGCCGACATCTGGCCGGACTTCGTCGAACGTCTGCCGGAAAATCTCGGCCTGACCGTGATCCGCAACAAAGTGGAGCTGACCGGTGAGCCAAGCGGCATCTGCAACGTTAACAACCCGCCGCTGATCCGCCTGTCTGCCCGTACCGGCGACGGCGTCGACAGCCTGCGTGAGCATCTGAAAGCCTGCATGGGCTTCCAGGGCACTACCGAGGGGGGCTTTATGGCCCGCCGCCGCCACCTCGAAGCCCTGGAGCGCGCAGCGAGCCATCTAGAGACCGGCCGTGACCAACTCGAAGGCTTCATGGCCGGCGAGATCCTGGCCGAAGAGCTGCGCCTGGCCCAGCAACACCTCAGCGAGATCACCGGGGAGTTCACCTCCGACGATCTGCTCGGCCGGATCTTTACCTCTTTCTGCATCGGGAAGTAATCCCCACAGCCGCCTGCCCCACAGGCGG
This sequence comes from Photobacterium sp. MCCC 1A19761, assembly GCF_037389125.1. NCBI lineage: Bacteria > Pseudomonadati > Pseudomonadota > Gammaproteobacteria > Vibrionales > Vibrionaceae > Photobacterium > Photobacterium sp. MCCC 1A19761. The sequence goes on along the minus strand of NZ_JAZGTF010000042.1, from coordinate 14,100 downwards.
CTGTTATCCCAGCTCTTGCGCCCCGCTCAGTCATACCGGTCTTCCCCTGTCACAGGGAATCTTCAAGCGCCCTCAGGAGCGCTACAGACGCTTCCAGCCCCGCAACCACATCTTCGCCAACTTGCGCCGCGCACGCAGCATCCGCCGGATTCAGGCTGGCATTGCCAGCCATCTCCCGCACAGGCAACACCGCAACCGGCCTTAGTATCCCCGTCGGATCCCCGCACCGGGATCCCGCCGCCGTATTCGCCGCGATCGCAGACAGGATCCGGCCAACATCCCCGAACGGGGATCCCTCAGCCCGCGCGATCCGGATCCCCTTGTGTATAACACTGTGGCTGAAAGCTGAAAAACCCCACAGATTCCCGCTTTTCTCCAGCGTCAAAGCCAGTACAATGCCTGTGAATAATTTATCCAGCGAGGGAACCATGAGCCATATCACCCTAATTACCGGCAGTACCTTGGGCGGCGCCGAATACGTTGCGGACCACCTGGCCGAGCTGCTTGAGCAAGACGGCCACAGCACGGACATCATCAACCAGGCTAACCTGGCCACGCTCAATACCGAGAGCATCTGGCTGGTGGTCTGCTCCACCCACGGGGCCGGCGAATATCCGGATAACTTCCAGCCCTTTGCCGAGCAACTCACGTCTGAACAGCCGGATTTGAGTCCGCTCCAATACGGGATCATCGGCCTGGGCGATCGCAGTTACGATACCTTTTGCGCGGCTGCTAAAAATATCGATCAGTTGCTGGGATCCCTGGGGGCAAACCGGCTGGGAGAGCGACTGGAAATTGATGTGTCCCAGGATCCGGTCCCGGAAGATCCGGCAGAAAGCTGGCTGGAAACCTGGAAAAACCACCTGGCCGGTTAAATAATCGACAAAAATAACACCCAAATTGAGTCTGAGATTTACTTTTTTCTGTGGATAACTATAGATCTAAACGGTGATCAACCCATAGTTATCCATTGAATAAGATCCAAGCCCCCCACCACTTGTTGATAACTCGTCTTTTTGATCCCAGCTAATCCTCGGGAAGATCCATGGCGCTCCACAGCAAATGATCCTCCCTAACACCATGATCATTAGGATCATTTCACGCTTATCCACACGATCCGGCGATCTATATAATAGATCCAACAAAAGATCTTTAAAAAAGATCTTATATATATTTAAGAACCGCTTTTCCCAGGATCAAATGATCATCACGAAAGATTCTCTCAGCCTCAGAAAAAGGATAGAATGATCCACCTTTGCTCGCAGATACGCGTTGGCGATTTTGAATACCTGAGGTAGTTTCATGTTTTACCAGGATAACTTTGATGTCATCGTCGTTGGTGGCGGCCATGCCGGTACCGAAGCCGCTTTGGCAGCTGCCCGAATGGGACAAAAAACCTTACTTTTAACGCATAACATCGATACGCTGGGGCAAATGTCATGCAACCCAGCCATTGGCGGGATCGGGAAAGGACACCTGGTTAAAGAAGTGGACGCCCTGGGAGGCCTGATGGCCCAGGCAATCGATAAGGGCGGGATCCAGTTTCGGACCCTCAACTCATCGAAAGGCCCGGCTGTTCGTGCCACCCGCGCTCAGGCGGATCGTGCCCTGTACAAGGCTGCCGTCCGTGAAAAACTGGAAAATCAGCCGAACCTGATGCTGTTCCAGCAGGCCGTGGATGATCTGATCGTCGAAAATGATCGCGCCGTTGGCGTTGTCACGGAAATGGGGCTGAAATTTCGCGGCAAGACCGTGGTGTTGACCGTCGGGACCTTTTTGGGCGGGAAGATCCATATTGGTCTGGATAACTACAGCGGCGGTCGCGCCGGGGATCCGCCGTCGATCGCCCTGGCCCGTCGTCTGCGTGAACTGCCGTTTCGCGTGGATCGCCTGAAAACCGGGACACCACCGCGTATTGACGCACGCACCGTTGATTTCAGCCAACTTGAAGCCCAGCACGGGGATAATCCGACGCCGGTGTTCTCTTTTATCGGCAAAGCTTCGGATCATCCGCGTCAGATCCCGTGTTTTATCACCCATACCAATGAGCAGACCCATGAGGTGATCCGCAACAATTTGGATCGCAGCCCGATGTATTCCGGGGTGATCGAGGGGATCGGTCCGCGTTACTGCCCGTCGATCGAAGACAAGGTGATGCGTTTTGCCGATAAAAACAGCCACCAGATCTTTATTGAGCCGGAAGGCCTGACCACACACGAGCTGTACCCGAACGGGATCTCCACCAGCCTGCCGTTTGATGTGCAAATGCAGATTGTTCGCTCGATGAAAGGCTTTGAAAATGCCGCCATCATGCGTCCGGGCTATGCCATCGAATACGATTTCTTCGACCCTCGCGATCTCAAGCAGACGTTTGAAACCAAATTTATTGCTGGCCTGTTCTTTGCCGGTCAGATTAACGGCACCACAGGTTACGAAGAAGCCGCGGCCCAGGGCCTGCTGGCCGGGATGAACGCTGCATTGCAAGCCCAGGACCGCGAAGGCTGGAGCCCGCGTCGCGACCAGGCCTACATGGGGGTGTTGATTGACGACCTGTCCACCATGGGCACCAAAGAGCCGTACCGGATGTTCACCTCCCGTGCCGAATACCGCCTGTTGCTGCGCGAAGACAATGCCGATCTGCGTCTGACCGAAATCGGCCGCGAGTTCGGTCTGGTCGATGATGAGCGTTGGGCGCGCTTTAACCAGAAAATGGAAAACATCGCGCAGGAGCGCCAGCGCCTGAAAGGGATCTGGATCACGCCGAACTCGGATCGGGTGGATCAAGTCAATGTGATCCTCAAAACGCCGATCGCCCGCGAAGCCAGCGGTGAAGATCTGCTGCGTCGTCCGGAAGTGGACTACAAGCAGTTGACGGATATCGAGATGTTCGGTCCGGCACATGAAGACGCACAGGCTGCAGAGCAGGTGGAAATCCAGGTCAAATACCAGGGCTATATCGACCGCCAGAAAGAGGAAGTGGAAAAATCTCTGCGCCATGAGAAAACCAAGCTGCCGCTGGATCTGGACTACAGCCTGGTGAAAGGACTCTCCAATGAGGTGATCAGCAAACTCAATGATGCCAAGCCGGAAACCATCGGCATGGCCTCGCGGATCTCCGGTATTACCCCGGCGGCGATTTCACTGCTGCTGGTGTATCTGAAAAAACAAGGCATGCTGAAAAAAGGCGAATAGGAGTCCGTAGTGAAACAGCGTTTGGCACAACTGATTGCCCAGACTGATCTCCAGGTCACAGATCGACAACTGGACCAACTGGTGGGGTATGTAGCCCTGCTGCATAAATGGAATAAAGCGTATAATCTGACCTCGGTCCGCGATCCTCATGAGATGTTAGTGAAACATATCATGGATAGTATTGTGGTCAGCCCGCACCTGGTCGGCGAGCGCTTTATTGATGTCGGTACCGGCCCGGGGCTGCCCGGGATCCCGCTGGCCATCATGAACCCGGACAAAGACTTTACCCTGCTCGACAGCCTGGGCAAGCGGATCCGGTTTATCCGTCAGGTGCTCCATGAATTGGAGATCGCCAATGTGACGCCGGTCCAAAGCCGGGTCGAAGAATTCCAGCCTGAGCAAGGCTTTGATGCAGTATTGAGCCGGGCATTTGCGTCCATGAGCGATATGGTGTCCTGGTGTCACCACTTGCCGGCCGCGCACGGCTGTTTTATAGCCCTCAAGGGGCAGTTTAATCAACAAGAGGTGACAGACCTACCTGAGTGGTGTTCTGTGACTGAAGTCAAATCTTTGCAAGTTCCGGAGCTGGAAGGCGAACGCCATCTAGTAATCTTGACAGCAAAGGACTAAGGATGAGGATTTTTCGTGGGAAGAGTCATAGCTGTAGCCAATCAGAAGGGAGGTGTGGGTAAAACCACCACTTGCGTTAATATTGCGGCATCACTGGCGGCGACGCAACGTAAAGTACTGGTCATCGATCTCGATCCGCAGGGAAATGCCACCATGGCCAGCGGTGTCGATAAGTATCAGGTCGATGCAACAGCCTATGACCTTCTGGTCGAAGAAACCCCATTTGAACAGGTCGTCTGTACGGACACCACCGGCGGTTATCATCTGATAGCCGCCAATGGTGATGTGACGGCCGCTGAAATCAAACTGATGGAAGTGTTTGCCCGCGAAGTACGCCTGCGTAATGCTTTAGAGGGAGTTCGTGGTAACTATGATTTCATCTTTATCGATTGTCCCCCCGCTTTGAACCTTCTTACAATCAATGCGATGGCAGCTGCCGATTCCGTGCTGGTCCCGATGCAGTGTGAGTATTTCGCGCTGGAAGGGCTGACCGCCCTGATGGATACCATCAGCAAGCTGACTGCGGTGGTCAACAGTGATCTGAAAATCGAAGGTTTGCTGCGGACCATGTATGATCCGCGCAACCGTCTGGCCACTGAAGTCTCCGAGCAGATCAAGAAACACTTTGGTGAGAAAGTCTACCGCACCGTGATCCCGCGTAATGTCCGGCTGGCCGAAGCGCCGAGCCATGGCCGACCGGCCATGTACTATGACAAGTATTCCAGCGGTGCCAAGGCCTATCTGGCCCTGGCCGGCGAAATGATTCGCCGCGATGAAACCGAGCGCCGGGCCGGTGCGGTGGATGCATAAAGGGTTAAGACATGAACATGAGTAGACGGGGCCTGGGAAAAGGTCTGGACGCGTTGCTGGCAACCAGCTCAGTCGCCCAGGCCAAGCAGCAGCGAGCCGAGCAGGCGCAGACCCTCGCGGCCGATGGTCGGTTACTGGAGCTGGCCGTTAGCCAGTTGCAGCCGGGACAGTTCCAGCCGCGAAAAGAGATGGCGGAAGAGGCGCTGGCCGAGCTGGCGGATTCCATTCGTGCACAAGGGGTGATCCAGCCGATTGTGGTACGGGAAATTGCGCCGCAGCAATTTGAAATCGTGGCCGGCGAACGACGTTGGCGGGCTGCCCGTCAAGCCGGGCTTCAGAAAGTCCCTTGTATTGTTAAGGTCATTGATGACCGGGCAACCGTGGCGGTGGCACTGATTGAGAATATCCAGCGTGAAGATCTCAATGCCATTGAAGAAGCCCAGGCGCTGGCGCGGTTACTGGATGAGTTTTCCCTGACGCACCAGCAGGTGGCCGAAGCGGTGGGTAAATCCCGGACCACGGTGTCCAATCTGCTGCGGTTGAATCAACTGGCTGAGCCGGTGAAGCGTATGGTCGAGCAGCATCAGCTGGAAATGGGCCATGGCCGCGCCCTGCTGGCGCTGGCACCGGAGCAGCAGCTGGAAGCGGCGCAACTGGTTGTAGCTAAGATGTTAACCGTGCGTGAAACGGAAAAATTGGTCAAACGGTTGCAGCAGCCGGCAGCAACTCCGGCAACGCCACCTGCGGATCCCAAACTGCAGGCGGCAGAAAATCACCTGAGTGAACACTTCGGCACCCAGGTCGCCATTAACAGGCAGAAAAACGGGAAAGGAAAAATCACTTTCAGTTTTGATGAATCCCACAAATTAGAGCAATTTATTGCAATGTTTGGTCACGAAATGTGACGTAAAACGTAGTGATAATGTTGCAAAAATTACCACGGCGTGATCAGGTTATTGTGTTGTAAAATCTAACACTTTTTTTTGCTGTGATTAGATTGCATTCAGCTTGATGAGCCGTATAATTTTCGCAGTTTTCCCGGCACGACGTATGTGCAGTGGAACGGACTCGAGGAATGAATACATGGTATCGGCGCTGGTGAGACCGGGACGCCAACTGGCGAAACGGTTGTTGTTGTTACAATCTGGCGTCGTATTGACAACGGCAATTATGGCAGTGTTTGCTGTCAGCGTTGACTGGGGAATCTCCGCACTAATCGGTGGTGGCATCTTTGTGATTGCCAATGCCGTCTTTGCGACCTGTGCGTTTTTGTTTAGCGGTGCCCGCAAGGCACGGCTGATCATGGCGTCCATTTACGGTGGCGAAGTGCTCAAAATTCTCATCACAGTTATCTTGTTTGCGGTTGTTTACCTGTATGTCGAGGTGGAACTTGTTCCCCTCAAACTAACCTATTTGCTGGCTCTCGGTATTAATATCTTTGGGCCGGTTTTATTCATTAACAACAACAAATAGGATGAGTTATGGCTGCGCCAGGTGAAGCGCTTACGCCGTCGGGCTACATTACCCACCACCTGACCAATCTGGCAGTGGGTGATGGCAGTTTCTGGACGGTTCACATAGATAGCCTTGTATTCTCTGTCCTGACCGGGGTGGCCTTTTTATGGCTGTTTCGTTCAGTAGCGAAGAAGGCAACGTCGGGAGTTCCAGGCAAGCTACAGTGTCTTGTGGAAATCTTGGTAGAGTTCGTTGACACCAACGTCAAAGATACTTTCCATGGCCGCAACCCGCTGATTGCTCCGCTGGCTCTGACCATCTTCTGTTGGATATTCCTGATGAATACGATGGACCTTGTGCCTATCGATTTCCTCCCGTATCCGGCAGAGCATTGGTTAGGTATTCCTTATCTTAAGGTTGTACCAACTGCTGATGTCAACATCACCATGGCAATGGCACTGGGTGTGTTCGCATTGATGATCTACTACAGCATCAAAGTGAAAGGCCTGGGTGGCTTTGTCAAAGAACTGGCACTTCACCCGTTCAATCATCCGGTCATGATCCCGTTCAACCTGCTTCTTGAAGTTGTATCGCTGCTAGCGAAGCCGATTTCACTGGGTATGCGTCTGTTCGGTAACATGTTTGCCGGTGAGGTGGTGTTTATCCTTATCGCGGCACTGATGCCGTGGTGGGCACAATGGCTGGGCTCGCTCCCGTGGGCTATTTTCCACATCCTGGTCATTACAATTCAATCATTCGTGTTTATGATGTTGACTATTGTGTACCTGTCTCAGGCGCATGAAGACAATCATTAACGATTTTTTGTAAATTATTCAATTTTTTACTGGCACTTTAGCCGACAACTATAAACTGGAGATAGTGATGGAAACTTTACTAAGCTTTTCTGCAATTGCCGTGGGCATCATTGTAGGTCTTGCTGCACTGGGTACTGCGATTGGCTTCGCACTGCTGGGCGGTAAATTCCTTGAAGGCGCAGCGCGTCAACCTGAAATGGCTCCAATGCTGCAAGTTAAGATGTTCATCATTGCAGGTCTGCTTGATGCGGTTCCAATGATCGGTATCGTTATTGCTCTACTATTCACATTCGCGAACCCATTCGTTGGCCAACTAGCTGGCTAATTAATAACGAACGGACCCATAGCAACCCTTTTTAAGGAGATGCCGTTGTGAATATGAATGCAACTTTGCTGGGTCAGGCTATCGCGTTCTTCCTGTTCGTCGTGTTCTGCATGAAATATGTATGGCCACCGATCATGGAAGCGATTGAAGAGCGTCAGAAAAAAATTGCTGACGGTTTGGCAGCCGCTGACAGGGCTGCCAAAGATCTGAACCTGGCGCAAGCGAATGCTTCTGAACAACTAAAAGAAGCAAAACAAACTGCAACTAACATTGTTGAGCAAGCGAACAAACGCAAAGCTCAAATCATCGAAGAGGCCAAGGCGGAAGCCCAAGCCGAGCGTGAAAAAATTCTGGCACAAGGTCTTGCTGAGATCGAAGCCGAACGTAACCGCGCTCGTGATGATCTACGCAAGCAAGTTGCGACTCTGGCTGTGATTGGTGCTGAGAAAATCATCGAGCGTTCCATCGACAAAGATGCGCACGCTGATCTTCTTAACAAAGTCACTGCACAACTGTAATTAAAGGGGCAAGCACATGTCTGATTTGACTACTATCGCACGCCCCTACGCTAAAGCAGCCTTTGATTTTGCGGTTGAGAAAGGTGAGCTGGCCCAATGGGCTGAGATGCTCACCTTTGCTGCCGAAGTCGCCCACAATGACACCATCCGCGATATTTTGGATAGTGGCTATGCGGCTGACAAGCTGACTGAGATCTTCATTTCAGTCTGCGGCGAGCAACTCAACGAGTTCGGTCAGAACCTGATCAAGGTGATGGCTGAAAACGGACGCCTGAAAGCGCTCCCTGATGTCTGCGACGAGTTCCTGTTCCTGAAAAACGAACACGAAAAGACGATCGATGCCGAAGTAACTTCTGCAGTTACTCTGGACGAGAGTCAACTTGCCGCGATCAGAGAGAAATTAGAAGCGCGTCTGGAGCGTAAGGTTAAGCTGAATTGCAGTGTAGACGAGGCCCTGATTGCCGGGGTTGTTATTAGAGCTGGAGACTTGGTCATCGATAACTCTGTGCGCGGCAAACTAGCCCGCCTGAGCGATGCTTTGCAGTCTTGATTTGGGGAATTGGAGCATGCAACTTAATTCCACGGAAATTAGCGCACTGATCAAGCAGCGTATTGAAAAATTCAACGTTGCCAGTGAAGCGCGTAACGAAGGTACCATCGTCTCGGTAAGCGACGGTATCGTTCGTATCCATGGCCTTGCAGACGTAATGCAAGGTGAAATGATTGAATTACCAGGTGGCCGTTTTGCACTGGCACTGAACCTTGAGCGTGACTCGGTTGGTGCGGTTGTCATGGGCCCATATGCTGACCTTCAGGAAGGCATGAAAGTTACAGGGACTGGTCGTATCCTTGAGGTACCAGTTGGTCCTGCACTGCTTGGCCGTGTCGTCAACACGCTGGGTGAGCCAATTGACGGTAAAGGTCCAATTGAAACTGAGACATTCTCTCCAGTTGAAGTGATTGCACCAGGCGTAATCGACCGTAAATCGGTTGATCAGCCAGTCCAGACCGGCTACAAAGCGGTTGACTCAATGATCCCAATCGGCCGTGGCCAGCGTGAGCTGATCATCGGTGACCGTCAGATCGGTAAAACGGCACTGGCAATCGATGCGATCATCAACCAGAAGAACTCTGGTATCTACTCTGTATACGTGGCTATCGGCCAGAAAGCGTCGACGATTGCCAACGTTGTGCGCAAGCTGGAAGAGCACGGTGCACTGGAAAACACCATCGTTGTTGTTGCATCTGCTTCTGAAGCGGCTGCGCTGCAATACCTGGCGCCATACTCTGGCTGTGCCATGGGTGAATACTTCCGTGACCGCGGCGAAGATGCCCTGATCGTTTACGATGACCTGTCTAAGCAGGCTGTTGCTTACCGTCAGATCTCTCTGCTGCTACGCCGTCCACCAGGCCGTGAAGCCTTCCCAGGTGACGTTTTCTACCTCCACTCTCGTCTGCTAGAGCGTGCTGCGCGTGTTAACGAACACTACGTAGAAAAATTCACCAATGGTGAAGTGAAAGGCCGCACCGGTTCTTTGACGGCTCTGCCAATCATCGAAACGCAAGCGGGTGACGTGTCGGCATTCGTACCGACCAACGTTATCTCGATCACTGATGGTCAGATCTTCCTGCAAACAGAACTGTTCAACGCCGGTATCCGTCCAGCGGTTGACCCAGGTATCTCTGTATCGCGTGTCGGTGGTGCTGCCCAGACCAAGGTTATCAAGAAACTGTCTGGTGGTATCCGTACTGCCCTGGCACAGTACCGTGAGCTGGCAGCATTTGCTCAGTTCTCGTCTGATCTTGATGACGCAACGAAGAAGCAGCTGAACCACGGTCAGAAAGTGACCGAGCTGATGAAGCAGAAGCAGTACGCGCCAATGTCTGTGTTTGAGCAGGCGGTGGTGATCTTTGCTGCGGAAAAAGGCTACCTGAACGATGTTGAGCTGGACAAGCTGGCAGACTTCGAAGCCGCGTTGCTTTCTTATGCCAAAGCTCAATACGCTGAGTTGGTATCTCAGGTTGATGAAACGGGTGCGTGGAACGACGAAATCGAAGCTCAGTTTGTAAAACTGGTTGAAGATTTCAAAGCGACCCAGACTTGGTAATTGGTTGGTGATCGCTTGCGATCACCTACTAACGGAGAGTAACGATGGCCGGCGCAAAAGAGATTCGTAACAAGATCGGTAGTGTGAAAAACACTCAGAAGATCACCAAAGCGATGGAGATGGTTGCTGCATCTAAAATGCGTAAAACGCAGGATGCCATGGAATCATCACGTCCATACGCACAAACTATGCGCAAAGTGATCGGTCATATCGCCCTTGGTAGCCTCGAGTATAAGCACCCTTATCTTGAGGAGCGTGAAGCCAAGCGCGTTGGTTACATCATTGTTTCAACTGACCGCGGTCTGTGTGGCGGCCTGAACATTAACTTGTTCAAGCAAGCCCTGACAGACATCAAAGGCTGGTCAGACAAAGGTGTTGAGGTGGATCTGGCCCTGGTTGGGGCAAAAGCCACAGCATTCTTTAACAGCTATGGCGGTAATGTCCAAGCGCAGGTCTCTGGCCTGGGTGACAAACCATCAGTGGATGAGCTGATTGGTACCGTCGGCGTGATGCTGAAGAAATATGATGAAGGCCAATTGGATCGCTTGTACCTGGTTTACAACAAGTTTGTAAATACCATGGTGCAGCAACCAGTGATTGATCAATTGCTGCCTTTGCCTAAGTCGGAAGACGAAGAAATGCAGCGCAGCCATGCTTGGGACTATATCTATGAGCCTGAGCCGAAAGCCCTGCTGGATACCCTGCTGGTTCGCTATGCCGAATCTCAGGTCTATCAGGGTGTGGTCGAGAACCTGGCCTGTGAACAGGCCGCTCGAATGGTTGCGATGAAAGCAGCAACAGATAATGCAGGTAACCTGATTGACGAACTGCAACTTGTGTATAACAAAGCCCGTCAGGCGGCGATTACACAAGAGCTGTCGGAAATCGTATCTGGTGCCTCCGCTGTTTAAGGCAAAGAATTTTTAAGTTTAGAGGATTAACGATGGCTACAGGTAAGATCGTACAGATCATCGGTGCGGTAGTCGACGTAGAGTTCCCACAGGACTCTGTACCGCAGGTATACGACGCCCTGCACGTTGATGCAAAAGAAAACGGTACGCTGGTACTGGAAGTTCAGCAGCAGCTAGGTGGTGGTGTAGTACGTGGTATCGCAATGGGTAGTTCTGACGGCCTGCGCCGTGGTCTGTCTGTTGCAAACACAGGCCGCCCAATTGAAGTACCAGTTGGTAATGCCACTCTGGGACGTATCATGAACGTTCTGGGTCAACCAATTGATGAGTGTGGCGAGATCGGTGAAGAAGAGCGTTACGCGATTCACCGTACAGCGCCAAGCTACGAAGAGCAGTCCAACGTGACTGAACTGCTGGAAACAGGTGTGAAGGTTATCGACCTGATTTGTCCATTCGCCAAGGGTGGTAAAATCGGCCTGTTCGGTGGTGCGGGTGTAGGTAAGACCGTTAACATGATGGAGCTTATCAACAACATCGCCCTGAAACACTCCGGTCTGTCTGTATTTGCCGGTGTTGGTGAGCGTACCCGTGAAGGTAACGACTTCTACTACGAGATGCAGGAAGCCGGCGTTGTTAACGTTGAGAACCCAGCTGAATCGAAAGTAGCCATGGTTTACGGCCAGATGAACGAGCCACCAGGTAACCGTCTGCGTGTTGCCCTGACGGGTCTGACAATGGCTGAGAAATTCCGTGACGAAGGCCGTGACGTTCTGCTGTTCATCGATAACATCTACCGTTATACCCTGGCCGGTACTGAAGTATCAGCACTGCTGGGCCGTATGCCATCTGCGGTAGGTTACCAGCCAACACTGGCTGAAGAGATGGGTGTGCTGCAGGAGCGTATCACGTCAACCAAGACCGGTTCGATCACATCTGTTCAGGCGGTATACGTCCCTGCGGATGACTTGACTGACCCGTCTCCGGCGACCACGTTTGCCCACTTGGATGCAACCGTTGTACTGTCTCGTCAAATCGCGTCTCTGGGTCTGTACCCGGCGATCGACCCACTGGATTCAACATCTCGTATGCTGGACCCGCTGGTTGTTGGCCAAGAGCACTACGACATTGCGCGTGGCGTTCAGAGCACCCTGCAGCGCTATAAAGAGCTGAAAGACATCATTGCGATTCTGGGTATGGATGAGCTGTCTGAAGAAGACAAGCAAGTTGTATCCCGTGCACGTAAGATTGAGCGTTTCCTGACTCAGCCTTACCACGTTGCTGAAGTCTTCACGGGCGACCCGGGTATCTATGTAGCGCTGAAAGATACGCTGCGTAGCTTCAAGGGGCTTCTGGCGGGCGAATACGATGACATCCCAGAGCAGGCATTCATGTACTGCGGCGCGATCGAAGACGTATTGGAAAACGCGAAGAAGCTTTAAGCTAAGTAGGAGGCGACATGGCAGCGATAACCTTCCATCTGGATGTAGTAAGTGCAGAGAAAAAGCTGTTCTCAGGCCGCGCTGAAAACATCCAGGTGACCGGTAGCGAAGGTGAACTGGGTATTCACGCAGGACACACACCGCTGCTGACCGCGATTACGCCTGGCATGGTTCGAATCGTCAAACAGCATGGCCACGAAGAGGTGATCTACCTTTCCGGTGGGATGCTGGAAGTCCAGCCGGGGACGGTCACCGTTCTGGCTGACACCGCGATCCGTGGTGAAGATTTGGATACGGCTAAGGCGCAAGAAGCGAAACGTCAAGCTGAGGAGCGTATCCACAATCAGCATGGCGATATCGACTTTGCTCAAGCGGCCAGTGATCTGGCGAAAGCGATTGCTCAGCTGCGTGTGATCGAGCTGACGAAAAAAGCGCGTTAATCAGGTGCATACCTGACAAAAAGCGACCCTCGGGTCGCTTTTTTTATACCTGTCAGTTATCAAAGCGCTGGGAGCAGGTAGCAAATTAAAGCTTTTTTCCTTAACCCGCCCCCTGGAAGCCGATACAATGCCTCCAGCGAACCCTAAATTATGCATCAAGAAGGATAGAATCATCATGAGCTTCAGTGCTGTGATCCTGGCCGCGGGCAAAGGAACCCGCATGTACTCAAATTTACCGAAGGTCTTGCATACGCTGGCCGGCAAACCCATGGTCAAGCATGTCATTGATACCTGCGACGGTGTCGGGGCGAAGCACATTCACCTGGTCTACGGCCACGGTGGCGATCTGATGAAAGCGGCACTGGCGGACGAGTCGGTGAACTGGGTACTACAGGCAGAGCAACTGGGGACCGGCCATGCGGTGAACCAGGCGTGTCCGGATCTGGCTGATGATGAAAAAGTGCTGATCCTCTATGGCGATGTGCCGCTGATCAGCAGCGAAACCCTGGAGAACCTGCTGGATGCCCAGCCGGATGGCGGCATTGCCCTGCTGACGGTGGTGTTGGACGACCCGACGGGATATGGCCGGATTGTGCGCCGCAATGGCCCGGTGGTGGCGATTGTCGAGCAAAAGGATGCGACCGAAGAGCAGAAGCTGATCAAAGAGATCAACACCGGCGTGATGGTGGCCAATGGCCATGATTTGAAACGCTGGCTGGCGGCGCTGAAGAATGACAATGCCCAGGGCGAGTATTACCTGACCGACATTATTGAAATTGCCCATGATGAAGGCCGGGCGGTGGAAGCCGTGCACCCGGTGAAGGCGATTGAAGTCGAAGGGGTGAACAACCGGGTGCAGCTGGCCAAACTGGAGCGTGCTTATCAGGCGATGCAGGCGGAGCGTCTGCTGGAGCAAGGCGTGATGCTGCGTGATCCGGCCCGATTTGACCTGCGCGGTGAGCTGCAGTGTGGCACCGATGTCGAAATTGACGTCAACGTGATCATTGAAGGCAGTGTCTCGCTCGGCAACAATGTCGTCATTGGTGCAGGCTCGGTGCTGAAAGATTGCGAAATTGATGATAACACCGTGGTGCGCCCTTACAGCATTATTGAAGGCGCGACGGTTGGCGAAGACTGTACTGTGGGGCCGTTTACCCGCCTGCGTCCGGGAGCGGAGCTGGTGGGCGACTCGCACGTCGGCAATTTCGTGGAAATGAAGAAAGCGCGTCTGGGCAAAGGCTCGAAGGCCAATCACCTGACCTACCTGGGGGATGCCGAGATTGGCGACCGGGTGAACATCGGTGCGGGGACCATTACCTGTAACTACGACGGCGCCAACAAGTTTAAAACTGAAATTGCCGATGATGTGTTTATCGGCTCCGATACGCAGCTGATTGCGCCGGTTAAGATTGCCAAAGGGGCAACTGTGGGCGCCGGTGCGACCATCAACCGAGATA
>NZ_JAZGTF010000041.1:0-33742 GCF_037389125.1 Photobacterium sp. MCCC 1A19761 | reverse complement strand
AAAACTGAAATTGCCGATGATGTGTTTATCGGCTCCGATACGCAGCTGATTGCGCCGGTTAAGATTGCCAAAGGGGCAACTGTGGGCGCCGGTGCGACCATCAACCGAGATATCGGTGAGGGTGAGTTAGTCATTACTCGCGCGCCAGCCCGGACCATTAAAGGCTGGAAACGTCCGGTGAAACAGAAATAACCTCATGGGTCATACGAAGAAGGCAAGGGCGCTCCCCTTGCCTTTTTTATTGCCTGCACGGAACCACGCTCCCACCCTGCTTCTTTTTAATAAAAAATTAATTGCACAATCTTGATCACAAAAGTTTTGTTCTGCTACCATTTCTTTCAAATCGAAACTTATAACTATCACTTCGTAATTTATGTCGAAACGAAACACACAGCAACGTCGCCACGCGATTGTCACCATGGTGAATGAGAAGAGCGAGGTCAGCGTTGATGAGCTCGCCAAATTTTTTACCACCTCCGAAGTGACCATTCGCAAGGATTTGGCCGCCCTGGAAAAAAACGGGCTGCTGCTGCGCCGCTATGGGGGCGCGATTGCCATGCCGTCCGAAATGGTGACCGAGGTTGAAGAGTTTGTTTCGGTTCGAAAGTTAGCGATTGCCAAAGCAGCCGCCGCGCGGATCCGGGACCATAACCGGATTATCATCGACAGCGGCAGCACCACCGCCGGGCTGATCAGCCTGCTGGGTGACAAGCAGGGACTGATCGTGATGACCAACTCGCTCAATGTCGCCAATGCGCTCAATGAACTGGAAAACGAGCCGACCCTGTTGATGACCGGCGGCACCTGGGATCCCCATTCAGAAGCCTTTCAGGGCCAGGTGGCCGAGACCGTGTTGCGCTCTTATGACTTCGATCAGCTGTTTATCGGCGCGGACGGTATTGATACCGCACGGGGCACCACCACGTTTAATGAACTGATTGGCCTGAGCCGGGTGATGGCGGAAGTGTCGCGTGAAGTGGTGGTGATGGTGGAGTCCAGCAAGGTCGGGCGAAAAATACCGAACCTGGAACTGCCCTGGGACAGCATCAGTACGCTGATCACCGACCGTGGCCTGAGTGAGCAGGCCCGGCAAGAGATAGAACATCATGGCGTGCAGGTGATCTGCGCGTCGGAAGACCAAGTTTAAAACGAATTCAGATCTGAGGAGAGAAAGCATGTGTGGGATTGTTGGCGCGGTCGCGCAACGCGATGTGGCTGAAATTCTGGTAGAAGGCCTGCGTCGCCTGGAATACCGCGGGTATGACTCTGCCGGGGTGGCGGTCGTTGATCGCGAGGGGAACCTGGCGCGCATCCGTCGTCTGGGCAAGGTTCAGGAACTGGCGGATGCCGTTGACCGTGCAGCGCCGGTTGGCGGCACCGGGATTGCCCACACTCGCTGGGCGACGCACGGCGAGCCGTCTGAAATCAACGCCCACCCGCACATGTCCGGTGAGCACATTGCTTTGGTTCACAACGGGATCATCGAAAACCATGAAGCGTTGCGTGACATGCTGGTGGCCCGGGGCTATGAGTTCCTGTCGCAGACCGATACCGAAGTGATTGCTCACCTGGTAGAGTGGGAGCTGCGCTCTGCCGATACGCTTCTGGAAGCGGTCCAGAAAACGGTGGCCCAGCTGGAAGGAGCGTACGGCACGGTGGTGATGGACCGTCGTGATCCGGAGCGTGTGGTTGTTGCGCGTTCCGGCAGCCCGCTGGTGATTGGTCTGGGCGTCGGGGAAAACTTCCTGGCTTCGGATCAGCTGGCCCTGCTCAATGTCACTCGCCGCTTCATCTTCCTGGAAGAAGGCGACGTGGCGGAGATCACCCGCCGTGAAGTGAACATCTTTGATACCCAAGGTCAGCCGGTGACCCGTGAAGTGCACGAGTCGAACTTGCAGCATGATGCAGCAGACAAAGGCCAGTACCGTCACTACATGCAAAAAGAGATCTACGAGCAGCCAAGCGCGTTGATCAATACCATGGAAGGCCGTATCAGCAGCGACTCGGTGATCGTCGAGAGTATCGGCAACGGTGCAAAAGCCATCCTGGAAAAAGTTGAGCACATCCAGATTGTGGCCTGCGGAACTTCCTACAACGCCGGCATGGTTGCCCGGTACTGGTTTGAAGCGCTGACTGGGGTGAGCTGTGATGTCGAAATTGCCTCTGAGTTCCGCTATCGTAAGTTCGTGACCCGTCCGAACAGCCTGCTGATCACCCTGTCGCAGTCGGGTGAAACCGCCGATACCCTCGCCGCTCTGCGCCTGGCAAAAGAGAAAGGCTACATGTCAGCGATGACGATCTGTAACGTGGCCGGCTCCTCCCTGGTGCGCGAATCCGATCTAGCATTCATGACGCGTGCGGGCACCGAAATTGGCGTGGCATCAACCAAAGCGTTTACTACCCAGTTGGTGACTCTGCTGATGTTTGTGACCGCGCTGGGGAAAGAGAAAGGCCTGATTGATGCGGCCAAAGAGAAGCAGATCGTAGATTCGCTGCATGCCCTGCCGACGCAAATTGAGAAAGCCCTGGCGTTCGACAAGCCGATTGAGCAACTGGCCGAAGATTTTGCCGACAAGCACCATGCGCTTTTCCTGGGACGCGGTGAGTTCTACCCGATTGCTATGGAAGCCTCGCTGAAGCTGAAAGAGATCTCGTACATCCACGCCGAAGCCTATGCTGCTGGCGAGCTGAAACATGGCCCACTGGCGCTGATCGATGCCGATATGCCGGTGATTGTTGTTGCGCCGACCAATGACCTGCTGGAGAAGCTGAAGTCGAATATTGAAGAAGTGCGTGCCCGGGGTGGCCTGCTGTATGTCTTCGCCGATAGCGACGCGGGCTTTGAAGCCAGTGAAGGGATGCAGATCATCACCATGCCGTGTGTCGATGACATTATTGCACCGATCTTCTATACCATTCCGATGCAGCTGTTGTCGTACCATGTGGCCCTGATCAAAGGGACGGATGTGGATCAGCCGCGTAACCTGGCAAAAGCGGTCACCGTTGAATAACTGTTCCTGAGATTCTCAAAAATGAGAAAAGGCGCCGACTCCGGCGCCTTTTGTCGTTGTGGCAGTCAGAAAAAGCTACGCTAGACATGAATGACGCATTTATTGCGAAATGAAAAAAACCGACGTTGCAGTAAACGAACTGCGACTCAAAATAAGAACTCTCTCGGCGATACCATTTTAACCTTTTGATTTTTCTGGCCGAATTTCATGTGCACAAAGTTGGCGTGTGTTGTGCAACTAAAGGGTTAGCACCAAGCAGTCTTCAATTCAATCTGTGCAGGAGGTTAGAGATGACAGATCCCAAAGCGAAAATTGCAGCACGTATTAAGGAAGCGCGGGAATGGAAAGGGTTAACTCAGGTTCACATGGCGCAGCAACTACGTGTGGCCCGCCAGACCTACCTGGATCTGGAAACCGGCAAAACCGAGCCGAAAGTTCGGTTGTTGTCGGAAATCGCCGCGATCACCGAGCGTCCGCTGACCTGGTTTGTCTATGGTGACGAGGGGATCGAGATCCTGGAAAGCGAATATAAGGAAGAGATTGATCGCTTATTGCAATACTTCAGTCGCCTGCCCCACTCGGCCCGCAACGTGATTTTGCAACAGAGCATTAATCTGGCTGGTTTCATGGCGGAGTATACCCGCGCCCTGACCCAAAAAGATCGCTAGTCCGAACAAAGCGCAGCCCGAAGGCTGCGGCTTGTTCGTATGCAAAGGCGATCCCGGCAGGCGTTACTGTGCCAGGAAGAACCTGTAGGCCGGGTTGTCGGTTTCATCTTTCCAGTGGTAGCCCAGTTCACGCAAGTGGCTGGTAAATGACAGCAGGTCATGCTCGGCCAGTTCAAAGCCACAGAGTACCCGTCCGTAATCGGCACCATGGTTGCGGTAGTTGAACAGGCTGATATTCCACTGAGTGCCTAGGGTGGTGAGGAACTTGAGCAACGCCCCCGGGTATTCCGGAAACTCAAAGCTGTAGAGCCGCTCCTGAAGTGGCTTGGATGGCCGCCCGCCGATCATATAGCGCACATGCACTTTGGCCATTTCATCGTCGGAGAGATCGACCACCGGGTATCCCCCCTTGCGCAAGTCGGCAATGATGCTGTCCAGCTCTTCCTGCCCTTGCATCAACCGCACGCCGACAAATACATTGGCCAGGGTGTCGTCATTGTAGCGGTAGTTAAACTCGGTTACGGCCCGTCCGCCCAGGAGATGGCAGAAATCCAGGAAGGCGCCGGGGCGCTCCGGGACCGTGACGGCCAGTAGGCCTTCCCGTTTTTCCCCCAGCTCACACCGCTCGGAGACATAACGCAGGCCGTGAAAGTTGAGGTTGGCGCCGGAGAGGATCGCTGCCAGTTGCTGATCGTGCAGCTGGTGCTCGTCGGCATATTTTTTCAGGCCGGCCAGGGACAGCGCCCCGGAAGGCTCGGCAATCGCCCGGGTATCTTCAAAGATATCTTTCACCGCGGCGCAGATGGCATCGCTGGAGACGGTGATCACGTCATCCAGGTATTGCTGGCACAGACGAAAGGTTTCGGTACCGATCCGCTTCACCGCGACCCCGTCAGCGAACATCCCGACCTGATCCAGGGTCACCGGCTCGCCGGCATCCAGTGCGGCGCGTAGGCAGGCCGAATCCTCGGCCTCGACCCCGATCACCTTGATCTCCGGCAACAGCTGTTTGAGCAGTACTGAGATACCGGCGGCCAGGCCGCCGCCGCCGACCGGGACGAAGACATAATCGAGATGACCGTTTTGCTGCAGCAGCTCGATCCCGATGGTACCCTGCCCGGCAATCACGGCCGGATGGTCAAACGGCGGGATAAAGGTATAGCCGTGCTTGGCGGCCAGTGCTTCGGCATGGGCTTTGGCTTCATCGAAGTTGCTGCCGTGCAGCACGACGTTACCTCCGAAACTGCGGACAGCATCGACTTTGATATCCGGCGTGGTTCGCGGCATCACAATCACGGTGCTGACGTCCAGCTGGCGGCCGGACAAAGCCAGTCCCTGGGCATGGTTCCCGGCCGAGGCGGCAATCACCCCGGCCTGGCGCTGGGCTTCGGTCAGCTGGGCCATCATGGTATAGGCGCCGCGTAGCTTGAACGAGTGGACCGGCTGGCGATCTTCCCGTTTGAGCTGCACCTGGTTGCCAATGCGCGCGCCCAGGCGTTGCATAGTCTGGAGCGGCGTCACTTGGGCGACTTCATAAACCGGGGCGCGCAGGATATCGCGCAGATAGTCCGCCCCGCTCAACAGGGGGGCGTCTGCGGTTTGTTTGGCTTCGTTCATCGGCCTTATTCCTCGAGTTTGGACTTGTCGCGAACGGCCCCTTTATCGGCGCTGGTGGCCAGGTTGGCGTAGGCGCGTAGGGCAAAGGAGACGTCGCGCTGGCGATCCAAAGGTTTCCAGCCCCGGCGATCAGCCTCGGCACGACGAGCGGCCAGCGTGGCGTCGTCAACCTGGAGTTCGATGGTCCGACTCGGGATATTAATGGCGATGGTGTCGCCGTTTTCAATCAGGCCGATGGTGCCGCCGTTGGCTGCTTCCGGAGAGACGTGGCCGATTGACAGCCCGCTGGTGCCGCCGGAGAAACGGCCGTCGGTGATCAGGGCGCATGCTTTGCCCAGACCCATCGACTTGAGGTAGGTGGTCGGGTACAGCATTTCCTGCATGCCCGGCCCGCCCTTCGGCCCTTCGTAGCGGATCACGACAACATCCCCGGCTTTGACTTTGCCGCCCAGGATCCCTTCGACCGCGGTTTCCTGGCTCTCGAACACAATGGCCGGGCCGGTAAACTTGAGGCAGCTCTCGTCCACCCCGGCGGTTTTGACGATGCAGCCATCGAGGGCCATGTTGCCGGACAGGACGGCTAGTCCGCCATCCTGGCTGAAGGCGTGCTCTTTGCGGCGGATACAGCCGTTTTCCCGATCGTCATCAAGGGTATCCCAGCGGCAATCCTGGGAGAAAGCCTGGGTGGTGCGGATCCCGGCCGGGCCGGCACGAAAGAAGCTTTTGACCGCTTCCGAGTCGGTCTGCACGATGTCGAATTGCTTGAGGGTCTCGGCAAACGTCTGGCCCAGCACATTGTGGCAGTCGCTGTGCAGCAGCCCGGCGCGATCCAGCTCGGCCAGAATGCCGTAGACGCCCCCGGCGCGGTGGACATCTTCCATATGGTATTGCTGGGTCGACGGCGCGACTTTACACAGGTGCGGCACCTGGCGGGACATCCGGTCGATGTCCGTCATGGTGAAGTCGACCTCGCCTTCCTGAGCGGCGGCCAGCAGGTGGAGCACGGTATTGGTCGAACCGCCCATGGCGATATCCAGCGCCATGGCATTTTCAAACGCCTGCTTGGTGGCGATGTTGCGTGGCAGGGCCGTGGCATCGTCCTGCTCGTAGTAGCGTTTGGTCAGCTCGACAATGCGCTTGCCGGCATTGAGGAACAGTTGTTTGCGGTCGGCATGGGTGGCCAGCAGTGAGCCGTTGCCCGGCTGGCTCAGGCCCAGGGCTTCGGTCAGGCAGTTCATTGAGTTGGCGGTGAACATGCCGGAGCAGGAGCCGCAGGTCGGACAGGCGGATCGTTCGATCTGCTCGCTTTGTTCGTCCGAGACCGTCGGATCCGCGCCCTGGATCATGGCATCGACCAGATCCAGCTTGAGGATCTGATCGGAGAGTTTGGTTTTCCCGGCTTCCATCGGGCCGCCGGAGACGAAGATCACCGGGATGTTCAACCGCATGGAGGCCATCAGCATCCCCGGGGTGATCTTGTCGCAGTTGGAGATACACACCATGGCATCGGCACAGTGGGCATTGACCATGTACTCGACCGAATCAGCAATCAGCTCACGGGACGGCAGGGAATACAGCATACCGCCATGGCCCATCGCAATCCCATCATCAACCGCAATGGTATTGAATTCTTTGGCGATGCCACCCGCCTGCTCAATCTCTCGGGCAACCAGCTGGCCTAAGTCTTTCAGGTGCACGTGGCCCGGGACGAACTGGGTAAATGAGTTGACGACGGCGATGATGGGTTTGCCGAAATCTTCATCTTTCACACCGGTGGCACGCCACAGGGCGCGGGCACCGGCCATATTTCGGCCGTGGGTGGTGGTGGCTGAGCGGTACTTTGGCATAACTTCAAATTCCTTTTGGGCGGCTGCCCGGGTATTTCCGGGCAGCGACAGGTGATTCTATTACTGATGGTTCGATTCCGACGGATAGACCGGATCCAGCCAGCCCCATTTGTCTTCAGTCTGGCCGTTGAACAGGCCGAAGAAGGCCGCCTGGATTTGCTCGGTGATCGGGCCGCGGGCACCGCTGCCGACGGTGATTTGATCGACGCTGCGCACCGGCACAATTTCCGCCGCGGTCCCGGTCATGAAGATTTCATCGGCCAGGTACAGGGCTTCGCGGGCAATGTTCTCTTCCCGGATCTCATAGCCCATCTCGGTGGCCAGGGTCATGATGGCATCACGAGTGATCCCCGGCAGAATCGCGCTGGTGGCCGGCGGGGTCGAGAGGACGCCGTTGCGGATCACAAAGATATTCTCCCCGGCCCCTTCGGACAGGTAGCCGTCGACACTGAGGGCGATCCCTTCGGCATAACCGTGGCGACGGGCTTCACCACCCACCAGCAGGGAGGAGAGATAGTTGCCGCCTGCTTTGGCGGCAGTCGGAATGGTATTCGGTGCGGCGCGGTGCCAGCTGGAGATCATCGCATCCACACCGCTGGCCAGGGCTTCCTCGCCCAGGTAGGCGCCCCAGGAGAAGGCGGCGATGATGAGATCCATTTGGGTATCGGCCGGCGGACAAACGCCCAGGCCGACATTCGGCACATAGCCCAGCGGACGGATGTAGGCGGAAGACAGCTTGTTCTCGCGCAGGGTTTCCCGGCAGGCTTCCATTAGTTCATCGACGGTATACGGGATCGGGAAACGGTAAATCTTGGCGGAGTCTTTCAGGCGCTGCATGTGCTCCCGGTGACGGAAAACCACCGGCCCCTGCGGGGTATCGTAACAACGGATCCCTTCAAAGACGGAGGTGCCGTAGTGCATCGCGTGGGTCAGGACATGGACTTTGGCATCCTGCCAGGGAACGAGCTCACCATTGAACCAAATGTAATCTGCTGTGTTTGCCATTCTGGGTACCTTCCTTATGTTTTAATTTTGTAATCCAATGTTTGTGGTCTCGACCGTCCGAATATCCCATAACTTCTCAATTTGGTTAATCAGGGTGCTGATCGGGCGATCGCTGTCGACGATGATTTCAATACTGGCAATTTTACTTTCTTGATTTTGCGTCGCCGTCACCTGCTTGATGATAAAACCGCGGTGACGGATCACGCGTAAGACGCGCTCTAGTAATACTGGCTTATCATCGGCTTTGATGTCGAGTAAATATCTGTCCATTATGTGTTCTCCAGCATATCTTGGTTGGCAGCGCCGGGCGGAACTAAGGGCCAGACGTTCTCTTCTTCACTGATCAGCACATGCAGCAGGTACGGGGTGTCGCTGGCCAGCATTTCCCGCAGGGCCGGCTCGACCTCTGCTTTGCGGGTGATGGTTTTGCCGGGGATCCCGAATGCGTTGGCAAGCATGACAAAGTCCGGGTTGTCATCGAGGATGGTTTCGCTGTGGCGGCCGTCGAAGAACAGCGATTGCCATTGGCGGACCATGCCCAGGCGCTGGTTGTTGATCAGCACCATCTTGACCGGGATTTGCTTGCGCTTCAGGGTTCCCAGCTCCTGGACGTTCATCATGAACGAGCCGTCGCCCGAGATCAGCACCGATTCATCCGCCGGGCGGGCCAGCTTGGCGCCCATCGCCGCCGGCAGGCCGAAGCCCATGGTACCGAGACCGGCTGAAGTGATGTAGTTCTGCGGCTCCCGCGGTTGGATGTGCTGGGCGGCCCACATCTGGTGCTGGCCGACATCGGTCGACACCATGGTGCTGTCCGGCATCATGTCCGATAGTTGCTTGAGCAGTAGCGGCGCGTAGATCAGCTCGCCCGGATGGTCGTAGCACCATTTGAACTCCGTACGCAGTTGCTGGCAGTGGGTCAGCCAGGGAGCGATATCACCAGCCAGTTCCAGTTGCGGCAGGATGGTGTTGATATCGCCGCGCAACGCCGCATGGGCATGGCGCAGTTTGTTGAACTCGGCAGCATCGATATCCAGGTGGATCACCTTGGCATGGGGCGCGAAGGTTTCCAGCTTGCCGGTGACCCGATCATCAAACCGGGCGCCGACGACGATCAGCAGGTCGGCTTCTTGCACCACCAGGTTGGCTGCTTTGGTGCCGTGCATCCCCAGCATCCCCAGATAATGCGGGTGATGGCGATCGATGGTGCCCAGTCCTTTGAGGGTACTGACGGCCGGCATCGGGTTCATGGTCAGAAAGGTGCGTACCGTATGGGTCGCGTGGGCCAGCTGAACGCCGCCACCAACATACAGCACCGGGCGCTGGCTCTCGGCCAGCAGTGCCTGGGCCTGTTGCAGGGCCAGCGGGTCGGCCACCGGCATGGCGGGCGGCGTAAACGCGGGCAGGTCGGTGACCGGCGCCTGGGCCAGCTGAACATCTTTGGCGATATCGACGATGACCGGGCCGGGACGACCGGTTTTGGCAACTTCAAACGCTTCGGCAAGGGTGGGAGCCAGTTCGTTGATATCGGTGACTAAATAACTGTGCTTGGTACAGGCCAGTGACATCCCGATCACGTCCATTTCCTGGAAGGCATCGGTGCCGATATGGCTGCTGGCAACCTGTCCGGTGATGGCCACCAGCGGGACAGAATCGAGAAAGGCATCGGCCAGGCCGGTCACTAAGTTGGTGGCGCCGGGACCGGAGGTCGCCATGCACACGGCGACGTCCTGGGTCGCCCGGGCCATCCCGATGGCGGCCATCGCGGCGCCTTGCTCGTGGCGGCAAAGGACATGTTCGATCGCACTGCCGTACAGCGCGTCATAGATCGGCATAATCGCCCCGCCCGGATATCCGAAGACGGTCGATATCCCCTGTTGCTGTAGCGCGCTGACTACTAATTCTGCTCCTGTCATTTCAGCTCCTCATCTGTCCTGCGAGTTGCTGAAACGGGTCCCGATGGCCTGTTCAGCATGATTTGACTTCCAAGTGTTAAAAAAAAGCCCCCGGACCGGTTGGTGCGGGGGCTTCTTGCGTGTGTTGTGTTTGTCGCTATTTTACGCCTGCCAGCCCCTCTCGCGGTGTAATAATCACCACGATAATGTTGAGAATGAGTACGAGGATGTTGGCGTTCAATGGCATTGACTGTCTGTCCAGTTTTGTTGTTCATTTGTTGTGCGTCTGTAGTGGTAACACAGACATGACTCGCATGACAAGCAAAAACTTCAGATTGTTTTTCATCCTGCCTGCATAAATAGGCTACGTTGAACCCAGTTTTGCATGTATTTCAGCCAGAGATTGGCCGGGACGGCCGCTCGGCTCAGGATGGATGAGGATGACGTTAGCCATAGTTCACAGCCGCGCCAGTGTTGGCGTCGGTGCCCCGCCGGTGACGGTGGAAGTGCATATCAGTAACGGGATGCCGGCGCTGACCTTGGTCGGGTTGCCGGAAACCACGGTGAAAGAAGCCCGGGATCGGGTGCGAAGCGCCATTATGAATGCCAATTTTGAGTTCCCTTCCCGGCGTATTACGGTGAATCTGGCCCCGGCCGATCTGCCCAAGGAAGGCGGCCGGTTTGATCTGCCGATTGCGTTGGGTATTTTGGCCGCTTCTGGTCAAATCCCGACACAAAGCCTGCAAGATTATGAATTTTTGGGTGAGTTGGCGCTATCCGGCCAACTCCGTCCGGTCAAGGGCGCACTGCCGGCTGCCCTGGCCGCCAAACGGGCCGGGCGTTGTCTGGTGGTGCCCGATCGCAATGGCGATCAGGTGGCGCTGGTGGGCCGCGACTGCCATAAATCGGCGCCGGATCTGCTGGCGGTGTGCGGTCAGTTATGTGGTCAACAACAGCTGAGTTTGTCGGTACGCCAAACCCCACCTTCGGAAGACAACACGCCCGTTTCCGGCCGGGACATGCAGGATATTATCGGCCAGCAACAGGGCAAACGGGCGCTGGAAATTGCTGCGGCTGGCGGGCATAACCTGTTGTTTCTCGGCCCGCCCGGTACCGGGAAAACCATGCTGGCCTCGCGGCTGTGCGATCTGCTGCCGGCGATGAGTATTGAGGAGGCACTGGAGACGGCTGCGGTGACCTCCCTGACTCAGCAGGCCCTGCATGAGGGCAACTGGCGCCGGCGCCCTTTTCGCACCCCGCACCATTCGAGCTCGATGGCGGCTCTGGTCGGTGGTGGCTCGGTGCCACGACCGGGGGAGATCTCCCTGGCCCATAACGGGATTTTGTTTCTCGATGAAATGCCGGAGTTTGAGCGCAAGGTGCTCGACTCGCTGCGCGAGCCGTTGGAATCCGGTGAAATTGTGATTTCTCGTGCCACCAGCAAAACCCGCTTCCCGGCTCGCTTTCAGCTGGTGGGCGCGCTGAACCCCAGCCCGACCGGTTACTACGAAGGGAACCAAACCCGCACCAATCCGCAGGCCATTTTGCGCTATCTGGGCAAACTGTCCGGGCCTTTGCTGGACCGGTTCGACATGTCGATTGAGATCCCCGCCCTGCCCCGCGGCACGCTGGCTGAAGGCGGTGATCGCGGCGATCCGACGGCGGTGATCCGCGAGCGGGTGTTCCGGGCGCGCGCGGCGATGGTGGATCGGGCCGGGAAAGTCAACGCGCTGTTGTCGACCCGGGAGCTGGAACACTACTGTGCCCTGGCGCGGGCCGATGCCGATTTTCTCGAAACCGCCTTGCACCAGCTCGGCTTGTCGATCCGTGCGTATCACCGCATCATCAAGGTCGCCCGGACGATTGCCGATCTCGCGGGGTGCCCTCAGATTGAACGGGCCCACCTGGCCGAAGCGCTGGGCTACCGGGCGATGGATCGGCTGATGAAGCAACTGACATCTCAGGCGATGTAGGCGTTTCGATAACAAAAAAGGGCCAGGCGGCCCTTTTGTCGTAGCTGGCAACGGATTTACTTTTTCAGCAGGAAATTGACCAGCTCGAAGTACTCTTCGGTCGAGGCAATTTTGCCGGTTTGCACCAGGTATTTGTTGTTGACGATCAGCGCCGGAACGCCGGTCAGGCCGCTGTCCTGGAAGCCTTTGTCAAAGCGGTTGACCATAGAGTTCACGGCAAAGCTGTTGAAGGCGCCGTCGAACGCTTCGGCTTCCACGCCTTCATCGATGAAGATCTGACGCAGCTCCTGATCGTTGCGCGGCGGCTTGTTCATGCTGTGAATGCGGCCGAACAGCACCGGGATCATTTTGTCCTCGACACCCAGCACGACTGCCGTGGCGTACGCTTTGCTCATGGATTTGCCCATCGCACCGCCCATGAAAGAGACGTGGCTTTTTTGTAGTTTGGCATTGTCAGGCAGGGTTTTCTTCATCGCCTGGATCACGGGTTCAAACCGGTGACAGTGCGGGCAGTAAAACGAGAAAAACTCCGTCACGATCGGGGTGCTGGATTTTGGCAGATCCAGGACTTTGTAGTAATCCCCTTCGGTGAACTTGGCGGCCTGAACCGAGAACGACAGCATGGCAGCCGTCGCCAGTGCAAATAGCTTTTTAAACATGTTACGAGATTCTCCCTGAGAAAATTGAATAACCTGCACGGTCATTCGGTTGAGGTTATGACAATATCACCACTGCGGCATCAATTGCAGGGGCGGTTCATTGAGTGCGGCCAGTTGCTCTTTAAATGCCAGCACCTGGCCTTCCCAGTATTTACCGTCGGCAAACCAGGGGAAAGCCCGCGGAAAAGCCGGGTCCTGCCAGCGCTTGGCCAGCCAGGCCATGTAATAGACCATTCTAAGACCGCGTAATGGCTCAATAAGTTGCAATTCTTTCGGGTTGAAGTCGGCAAATTCACTATAGGCTTCGAGCAGCGTATCGAGCTGGGCCAGCTGTT
Source organism: Photobacterium sp. MCCC 1A19761 (assembly GCF_037389125.1). Taxonomy (NCBI): domain Bacteria; kingdom Pseudomonadati; phylum Pseudomonadota; class Gammaproteobacteria; order Vibrionales; family Vibrionaceae; genus Photobacterium; species Photobacterium sp. MCCC 1A19761. Next base: position 20,732 of record NZ_JAZGTF010000041.1, on the reverse strand, counting down.
CGCTGCGCTCGCCGCTCAACAGCATCCACAGATCCTGCACCGCCGGGCCGTTGCGGGCATCATCGAGATCGACAAACAACGGGCCATCGCGCCAGAGAATATTGCCCGGGTGACAGTCGCCGTGCAGGCGCAGGGGCTGCCAGTCGGTATGCCAGCGCTGGGAGAGCTCTCCAATCAGACGATCGAGATCGGCAAAGAAGGCAGCCTTCAGGTGGTCCGGAATAAACGGGCTGTTTTCCAGCAGCGCTCTGGGCTGTTCCAGATACTCGGTCAGGCTGATGGTCGGACGGTGCCGGAAAGGCTGGCGCTGACCCACCTGGTGGATGCGGCCGAGAAACCGGCCGACCCATTCTAAATGGTCATAATTATCGACCTCGAACTGGCGGCCGCCCAGGCTGGGAAACAGGGCAAAGCGGTGCCCCTGGAAGTGGTGCAGGCTTTGACCATCATAGACGATCGGGGCGGCGACCGGGATTTCCTGCGCAGCCAGCTCCTGGGAAAAATCGTGCTCTTCCTGGATCTGCGCGTCGCTCCAGCGCTGCGGGCGGTAAAATTTGGTGACGTAGCGGGCACCGTCTTCGGCACTGAATTGGTAGACCCGGTTTTCGTAGCTGTTGAGCGCCAGGAGGCCGGACTCGGCACGTACCCCGATACTGTCGAGGGCATCGAGCAGCAAGTCGGGGGTCAGATCAGAAAAACTAAAACCATCTTGTTGTGTCATTTGAACATTCCGAGCCTGTGTTTGGCTTGTCAGTATAACACTTTCATAAAAAAGGGCCGTTTCCGGCCCTGATTTTATGTGTGACGGCTTTGAGCGTTAGCGCAAGTCACCGATAAATCGGCTTTCGGTGCGCAGCTCCAGCGTTTCGCCCCCGGCTTCTTTTTCCATCACGAAGGTAATGTTGGCAATCGGCTCTTTCAGCAAGTACGGGTCGACGCCCAGGCTGACTGGCAGGGTGTAAATTTCCCCTGCGGCGACAGTGACCTGTTGCTGACCGTACCATTCGATCTCCTCCAGTCCTTCGACATGCAGGTTAAAGATTGCCGGTTGTTGGGTTTTATTGAGCAGCTTCAGGGTATAGGTGTTTTCAACCAGCCCTTCAGCATTGACCTTGAACAACTGGTTGCGGTCGCGGATCACATCCAGACCCATCGGCTGGATGGTGGTCATCAGGTAGAAGAACAGGCCGATCATCACCCCCATCACTGCGCCGTAGCCCAGCAGTTTCGGCCGCATGACATGGGTCTTGTGGCCCGCCAGTTTATGCTCGGTGGTATAGCTGATCAGGCCGCGTTCATACCCCATACGATCCATGGTTTGATCACAGGCATCGACGCAGGCACCACAGTTAATACACTCATATTGCAGGCCGTCGCGGATGTCGATCCCGGTCGGACACACCTGCACACAGAGGTTACAGTCGATACAGTCACCCAGGCCCAGCTCTTTCGGATCTTTCTTGCGCGAACGTGGCCCGCGGGCCTCACCACGCTGGACGTCGTAGCCGACAATGTAGGTATCTTTGTCGAACATGGCAGACTGGAAGCGGGCGTACGGACACATGTGAATACACATGATGGAGCGCATCCAGCCGGCGTTGGCATAGGTACAGCCGGCAAAGAACAGGACCCAGAACCCGGCCAAGAAGCTGGCATTGAAGGTGAAGAAGTCAATAAACAACGCCTTGATCGGCAGGAAGTAGCCGACAAACGTCAGGCCGGTGACCAGTGCCACGGCGAACCAGGCGATGTGTTTGGCCGTTTTTCTGGCCAGCAGGTTGCCGGTCAGTTTCATACTGTCTTGCGTGCGGCGTTTGTTCGCCGGCCCTTCAAGCTTTTCTTCAAACCAGATATAGATGAACGTCCAGACCGTTTGGGGGCAGAGATAGCCGCACCAGACCCGGCCCAAAAAGGTGGTGATGAAGAAGAGCGCAAAGGCCGCAATCATGAGCAGGCTGGCCAGCAGGGTCAGATCCTGGGGCCAGAGGGTGGTCCCGAAGAAATTGAACTGCTGACGACCGATATCGAGCAGAATGGCCTGGCGATCACCGTACGGGATCCAAGGCAGGCCCATAAACAGGAGCATCAGAAACCAGCCCGTGTTGCGGCGCAGTTTCTGGTAAACCCCATACACAGCCCGGACATAAATGCGGTTGCTGGGATTGAAGCGATCAGAGGTTCCTTTGTGGGTTTTGGGATTGAACTCTTGCGGTGTTACATCCTTTATCTTGATTCTTTCATGGCTCATGACATTACTTTCCTTGGGTGACCCCATTTATAACTATAGCAAGGGCTTACGGTTCGGTACGTTGCCTGACCGCTCATCTTTTTATATGCACAAATACTGTGTTGATTATATTACAGACGTATTTTCCATAACTCTAACAAGGTCATAGTTTGGCGAACAGATACAGATCAGGAGTTGACAGGGTAGTACAGATGACACCGGCTGATTGCGCCGGCGTCAGAGGGGAATCGGCGGATTGCCGCAGGATTATTTGATGATCCCGCGGGCGCGCAGAATGGCGGTTTTGAAGTCCGGCTCGCAATCTTTGGCGATCCCCGGAATCATGGCATCGGGCGCTTGCTCGCGCATCTTCAGATGATAAATCAGCACATCATCGGTCAGGTCGGCCAGTTTGCCCTGGTATTTGGCTTCTTCGGCCAGCTGAAGGAGAAACTCGACCAGGTTGAGGTCCGGCGATTTTTGCCAGGCAGGATGCAAAAGTTCGATCAGTTCATTGACGCGGTGGGTTTTCATGGTAGCTCCCTGGGTTCAGCGGACAAGACCGGCCTGAATAGGCCTAATGATTATCCGGGTAAATTACCCCAAACCGAGTAGGGTTACAAATGCCAGATCAGATGGTGACCGTGGCAAGACGGTCACCATCGGCCATCAGGCCGCTTGTTCTTCGCGTACCGGACGGGTCGGCTGTGGGCTGTTCGGCTCACCGGTTGCCGGCGTTAAGGTCAGCAGGGTCGCGGTGGCTTGGGTTTTGGCCTTGCAGCGGGCGGCGTGCGCGGTTGCACGTAAGCGTGCCGGGCTGCGGGGGGCCATTCTGGCAAAAGTTGTTGAGCGCATGGTTCACCTATCGTGAGGCGGCGCATCCGTGGCCAAATCTATCAATTCACTGCCGCCGTTATCGCTGGCGAAACCTATCCTGTGCGGCAGTGCGGGTATTTTTCGGCGGCGAATATATCAGCAACCAAATATGAAGTCGAGCGAATATTTATGATGGTTTCTCATGCGGTCTGCGGGGAATAACAGCAAGAAACTGTTAGCCTTATCGGCATCTGTGAAGATAAACCGTTTCTCGGTGTGTGCTTTGTGGTCTAATGCCCCTAGTTGGCAACTATTATAAAAATAGCCTGGGAGGGAAAATGGAACGGGATCAGCAACGGTTAGTGACCAACCGGAACCTATCTTACAAACTGGCCGAGTCGATTGGCCAGCGGATACTGCGTGGAGAAACCGTACCGGGAGATATTTTACCGGGCGAAGTCGAATTGGGCGAAATGTATGGCGTCAGTCGTACCGCCGTGCGCGAAGCGATCAAGATGCTTGCTGCCAAAGGGATGGTCCTGCCCCGCCCCCGCATTGGGACCCGGGTGCTGCCCAAGCGCAACTGGAACTACCTGGATCAGGACTTACTGGTCTGGCTCAGTTGTGAACAGCATCATGAACTGGTCGAAGAATTCCAGCAGGTTCGCATGACGCTGGAGCCACAGGCCGCGGCGCTGACAGCGGTCAATGCCAGCGAGGCGGATCGGGCAGAGCTGAAAGCCCTGATGGATGCGATGTATCAGCTGGGCGAGAATTTCGACCAGAATCAATGGATTGACGTCGATACCCGTTTCCATCAGCTGATCTATTTTGCTTCGGGAAATCACTTTATCAGCCCGTTCGGGAATTTGTTCAAAGCGGTGTTTGAAAGTTATTTCCGGATCATCACCCGCGATCGGATACTGAAGCTGGATATTCATCAGCGGATTGTGGATGGGATCCAGGCACGGGATCCGGACGCTGCCCGCCAGGCCACCATTGATTTGCTGAAATAATTTCCCAAAATTTCGAGACGGAGCCCAGGCTCCGTTTTTCTTTTTCATTTCCCTGTGGCGCTTGCTTGCGGCTGACCCCAATTCTTTGCAAACTACACTTGTTGCATATCTGAATCAACGGATTGAGGAGGGGGGATGTCTTTGTTCCGGAAAAGCCTGGCCAGTCTCGGGATTGGCGCGGCGAAAGTGGATGCGGTATTACAGCGCGATGTGCTGATCCCGGGGGAGATCCTGCCGGTCACCGTGGTCGTTCAGGGGGGCAAGGCCGCCCAGACCGTAGAGCGTATCCAGATCTACCTGTGTTGCCAGTACCTGGAAGATGTCGAAACGGAGACCGAGTCACCCGAGACGGAAACCATCCGCCAGACCTGTACGTTGGCCAGCTGGTCGCTGGCGGAGCCCTTTACCGTAGCCGCCGGGGATACCCGGCAGTTCGAGGTGGCACTGACGCTGCCGTACAACACCCCCATTACCATCGGCGATGCCAAAGTCTGGCTCGAAACCCACCTCGATATTCCGCTGGCTCTGGATCCGAAAGACTGTGACCGGCTGACGGTGCGTCCGGATCCGCTGATGGACGCTGTGTTCACCGCGCTGGAGCAGGCCGGGTTGCGGATCCGCCAGGTGGAGTGTGAGGCTGCGCAAGGCTTCCCCCTGCCCTTTGTTCAGGAATTTGAACTGGTACCGGTTGCCGGGCCGTTTCATGGCCGGTGGCGGGAGCTGGAAATTGTGGCCTATCGCCATGACACCGAGCTGGCGCTCTGGTTTGAGATTGATCGCCGCCATCACGGCCTGCGGGGAATGCTGGCCGGATTGCTCGGACAGGGTGAGCTGGAACGGCATTGTGTGATCCCGGCCGACACCCCACCGTTGCAGGCGGGTGAGTGGGTGCTGGCGTACTTGGATCAACATACCTGAGTCTCGCGGGTGAATTATTTATTTCAGCTTACATCTGTAAGCTAAGTTGTGCCATACTGCGAATCAATTGAGTTAATATTCTCATGAGGAGTTTCGCAGATGTCAAAGCAGATGGCAGCCAGAGCTGAGTATTCGGTCGCTGAAGAGGTGGCAAACAGCATCAGCCACGGCCTGGGGATGATTTTCGGGATTGTCGGCCTGGTTTTATTATTAAACCAGGCCATTGATGCCGGCGCGGACGGGCTGAGTATTACCAGTCTGAGTATTTACGGCAGCAGTATGATCTTGCTGTATCTGGCCTCCACCCTTTATCACGCGATCCCGTTTGAGCGCGCCAAGCGGGCCCTGAAAACCTTCGATCACTGTGCCATTTACTTGCTGATCGCCGGGACCTACACGCCTTTCTTGCTGATCTCACTTCGCACCCCACTGGCGATCACACTGATGGCGGTGATCTGGAGTATCGCCCTTGTCGGCATTGTGCTGAAAATTGCCTTTGTGTACCGATTTAAACGCCTGTCTCTGATCACTTATCTGGTGATGGGGTGGCTGGCCCTGGTCGCGGTTTATCCGCTGGCCCTGTCCTTATCGACCGGCGGACTGATCTTGCTGGGTGTCGGCGGGGTGGTCTATTCGCTGGGGGTGATTTTTTATGTCTGGGACCGGGTGCCGTTCAATCATGCCATCTGGCACCTGTTCGTGCTCGGCGGTACCGTGTGCCACTTCTGCTCGATTTATTTCTACGTCGAACCGATTTAGCCGAAAACGGTGAACATCCCATTCGCCCCGCCGCTGATCATCAGCGCCGGGGCGTTGAACCCTTGGATTCTCGCGCGTCGAATTAGTTACGCCAGAAGGCCGGGAAGAACACCACCAGTACGGTCAGGATTTCCAACCGGCCCATCAACATCCCGAAGCTTAAAACCCATTTGGCCAGATCCGGCAGGGAAGCAAAGTTCCCGGTCGGCCCGATCACCTCGCCCATCCCCGGGCCGACATTGGCGACGGCGGTCATCGCCCCGGTGATGCTGGTGACCGGATCCAGTCCCAGGCCACCTAAGATGGCCGCGACCACGATGATGGTGAGAATAAAGGTCAGGGCAAAGGCCACTACCGAGCGCACGATATTGTCGGTCACCGGGCGGCCGTTGTAGCGCTGGACGAAAATACCCGACGGGTGGATCAGCTGCATCATCTGCTTGCGCAGCAGCGCCAGCGCAACCTGGAAGCGGAAGATTTTGGCCCCGCCGGCGGTGGAGCCGGAGCAACCGCCGGCCAGCATCAGAAAGGCAAACACGATGGTCGGAAACGGTCCCCAGGCTGAAAAGTCGGACAGTCCGAAGCCGGTGGTGGTCACCACTGAGATGATGTTAAACAGCGCCACCCGAAACGCGTCGCTGAACGTATAGTCCTGCTGCCAGGTCAGCCAACAGGCGACAGCCAGCCCGGCAGACAGCACCAGCAGGGTAAAGCCGCGGACCTGGGCATCTTTGAGCAACGCGGTGACTTTTTTCTTGCGCAATGCCTGCACAAACAGCAAAAACGGCAGGCCCCCGGCAAACATGAACACAATCGCCACCCAGTGGGCCTGGTTGGAGAAGTGGTTCATCGAGCCGTCGGACGTGGAATAGCCGCCGGTCGACAGGGTGGTAAATGCGTGGTTGATGGCATCAAAGGAATTCATCCCGGCCAACAGGTAACCGATAAAGCACAGTCCGGTCAGGATCAGGTAGACGTTGACGATATTCTTCGCCACGTTTTTGGTCCGCGGTGAGCTTTTATCCGACCAGTCGGAAGACTCGGTCTGGAACAGCCGCATCCCGCCCACGTTCAGCATTGGCAGGATGGCAACGCCCATCACGATAAAGCCGATCCCGCCCAGCCATTGCAGGGTCGAGCGCCACAGTAGAATGCTCGGGGCCATTTCGTCCAACCCGCTGAGGACCGTGGAGCCGGTGGTGGTGATCCCCGACATGGTCTCGAAGTAGGCATCGGTAAAGCTGATGTGGTTGATAAACACAAACGGCAAGGCGGCGAAGGCGCTGGCGATGGTCCACACCAGGGTGGTGATCAGGAACATGTCCCGTACCCCGAGCTTGAACTCCTCAGTCCGGCCGAGCGTCAGGCAGAGAAATGCCACCAGGTGGGTGATCAGCACCGCAGTGGCAAAGTCGATAAAGCCCCCGGTGCCGGTAAAAAAGGCCAGCAGCGTGGGCACGTACATGAACAGGGCGATCTTGGAAAGGACCAGCCCGATCACAAATAAAATGGGACGGTAGTTCACCATAGCAGTTACAGGAAGAACGGGCTTGGTTGGAACAGGCGTTCAACGTCAGGGATATACTTCTTGTCGACCAGGAACATCACCACGTGATCGTCTTGCTCGATCACGGTGCGGTCATGGGCGATCAGCACTTCATCCCCCCGTACGACGGCACCGATGGTGGTGCCCGGCGGCAGTTTGATCTCCCCGATTGCCCGCCCGACCACTTTCGAGGTACTGGCATCACCATGGGCGATGGCTTCAATCGCCTCGGCCGCGCCGCGGCGCAGCGAGGAAACGTTGACGATGTCGGCCTTGCGCACGTGGGTCAGCAGGGCTGAAATGGTGGCCTGCTGTGGCGAGATCGCAATATCGATGGTGCCGCCCTGAACCAGGTCAACATAGGCACCGCGCTGGATCAGCACCATGACTTTCTTGGCGCCCATCCGCTTGGCCAGCATGGCCGACATGATATTGGCTTCATCATCGTTGGTGACGGCAACAAACACATCGATCTGCTCGATGTGCTCTTCGCTCAGCAGCTCCTGATCGGAAGCATCGCCGCAAAAGACAATGGTATTTTCCAGCATTTCGGACAGGCTCTCTGCCCGATCCGGGTTGTGCTCAATCAGTTTGACGCTGTAGCTCTGCTCCAGGCGGCGAGCCAGACCGGCCCCGATGTTCCCCCCGCCGACAATCATCAGTCGCTTGTATGGTTTTTCCAGCCGTTGCAGCTCACTCATCACCGAGCGGATATGGTTGCTGGCGGCGACGAAGAAGACTTCGTCATCGGCTTCGATAATGGTGGTGCCTTGCGGCCGGATCGGCCGCCCCTGACGGAAAATCGCCGCCACCCGGGTATCAATGTGCGGCATATGTTCGCGCAGGGCCGACAGAGCATTGCCGACCAGCGGACCGCCGTAATAGGCTTTGACGGCTACCAGACCGACTTTGTCTTCGGCAAACCCAACCACCTGCAGTGCCCCCGGATACTCAATCAGTCGCTCAATGTAGCCGGTCACCAGCTCTTCCGGCGCGATCAGGTGATCAACTGGCACCGCGTCGGACTGGAACAGGTGCTCTTTCTCTTTGAGGTATTCCGGTGAACGGATCCGTGCCACCCGGTTCGGGGTGTTAAACAGGGTAAATGCAATCTGACAGGCGATCATGTTGGTTTCGTCGGAGTTCGTGACGGCCACCAACATATCGGCATCCTGGGCACCGGCTTCGCGCAGCGTGCGGGGATGGCTGGCAAAGCCTTGAACCACCCGCAAATCATATTTGTCCTGCAGCTCGCGCAGCCGCTCCGGATCTTTATCGACAATGGTGATGTCGTTATTCTCGCCCACCAGGTTTTCGGCCAGTGTGCCGCCGACCTGACCGGCACCGAGGATGATAATCTTCATAGCATCTCTGTTTACGGTTCGTTCTGCATTAGGTTACTACGCCCTGCGCAAGTGACCTTGAGGTAAATCCTTGTTTTGACAGATTCAGGACATTCTATGGTGTTTTTTGGATCACAGCGTAGTAAAACCCGTCCATCTCGTCTTCTCCCGGCAGGATTTGGCGTCCCGGCTGTTGCGGATCGCTGTCGATCAGTGTGGCATCGGCCGTGCGGGCTACAAAGGCCGTGACTTGATCGCGGTTTTCCTGCGGTGTGATTGAGCAGGTTGCGTACACCAAGGTCCCGCCCGGTTTGAGCTGTTGCCACATGGCATCGACGATTTCAGCCTGGAGCTGCGCCAGTGCTGCAATGTCATCGGCGCGGCGCAGCCATTTGATGTCCGGATGGCGACGGATCACCCCGGTGGCCGAGCATGGTGCATCCAGCAGAATGCGGTCGAACTGCGCTCCCTGCCACCACTGCGACGGGTAGCGGGCATCGGCGCACAGGGTCTGGGCCTGAAGGTTCAATCGCTTCAGGTTCTCGTGGACCCGGGCCAGGCGGGTCTCGTCACAGTCAATAGCGACCACGTCACATGCGGGCTCGCGCTCCAGGATATGGGCCGTCTTGCCCCCCGGTGCGGCGCAGCAGTCGAGGATCAGCTCACCGGCCTGTGGCTGGAGGTATTCCACCGCCAACTGGGCGGCTGCATCCTGGACCGACACCCAGCCTTCGGCAAAGCCTGGCAGCTTGCTGACATCGCACGGGCTGAGCAGGCGCAGGGCATCCGGCGCTTGCGGGTGGATCGCACTCTCAATGCCGGCGTCATTCAGCAGCGCCTGATAGGCGTCGCGGCTGTGGTGACGGCGGTTCACACGCAGCCACATCGGCGCCTTGGTATTGTTCGCGGTCAGGATGTCTTCATATTGTTCCGGGTAGCTGGTCTGGATCAGTTTGAGTAACCAGCCCGGATGGCCGTAGCGACCGGCATCATGGCTTTGGGCCTGCTCATCCAGACTGGCCTGCTGGCGCTGGTAATTGCGCAGCACGGCATTGATCAAACCGCGGAGTTGCGGTTTTTTCAGGTTCTTGGTGGCATTGACGGTTTCGGCCACGGCGGCATGGGCGGGAATACGCATGTAGCCGAGCTGGTACAGGCCGACCAGGATCAGGTGGTGAAACACCCGTTGCTTGCCTTTGAGCGGCTTGTCCATCAGTTGCTGGGTGATGGCTTCTAATTTCGGCAGCCAGCGCAGGACGCCATAGCAGATTTCCTGCAACAGGGCCTGATCGCGCTCTCTGATGTGTTGCTGGGCGGCAGGCAGGGCCGAGGACAGGGACTGGCCTTGATCGACAACCTGATAAATCACCTCGGCTGCTGCGGCTCTTACGTTCATTTGGTATTCCTGAGTTAGTTCTGCGGGCGCTTCGGCAGGCATTGCGGCACCGGCAGTTGAATTATTCGTTTCCGGGGCAGAAAAGAAAAGCCAGTGCAGACACTGGCTTGATGATTAAAGTACGGTGCCGGCGGCAAACCAGTCCCGGCGCGAATTGAGCAGATCCTGCGCGGGCATGGCTTTTTTGCCCGGCGGTTGCAGCTCCAGCAGACGCAGGGCGCCGTTGCCGGTCGCGACCAGGATCCCGTGTTTGTCAGCCGCCAGAATCGTGCCCGGCGCCTGGCCTTGGTTGTCGGTTTCGACAGCGGCGCGCCAGACTTTGACGTTCTGTTCGGCGACGGTGAAGTAGCTCATCGGCCATGGATTAAAGGCGCGAATGCAGCGCTCAATGGCAGCGGCGTCCATTGTCCAGTCAATTTGGGCTTCTTCTTTGCTGAGTTTCTTGGCGTAATTGGCCTGGGCGTCATCCTGCTTCACCGGTACGGCGGTGCCGTCGGCAATCTCGTTGATGCACTCAACGAGGGCGATCGGCCCCAGTTCAGCCAGTTTGTCATACATGGTGGCGCTGGTATCGGTGGCTTCAATCGGCGTGGTGGCAATTTTCAGCATATCGCCGGTATCCAGACCGATATCCATTTGCATGATGGTGACACCGGTTTCGGCATCACCGGCCCAGATGGAGCGCTGGATCGGCGCTGCGCCCCGCCAGCGCGGCAGAATGGAGCCGTGAACATTGATACAGCCCAGACGCGGGGTATCGAGCACTTTTTGCGGCAGCAGATGGCTGTAGGCCACCACGACCATGAGATCGGCATCAAGCGCGGCCAGTTCTTGCTTGGCTTCATCGGATTTAAAGTTTTCCGGCTGATAAACCGGAATGTCGTGCGCCTGCGCCAGTTGCTTCACCGGGCTGGCGGTGATTTTTTTCCCGCGGCCGGCCGGTTTGTCGGGCGGTGTATAGACGGCAATTACGTCATGGTCTGAAGACAACAACGCCGCCAGGTGACGGGCGGCGAAATCAGGCGTACCTGCAAAAACAATGCGTAACGGCTTGCTCAAGGTCAACTTCCTTACAATCTGGGGTTAGGCTGGGTTAGCGTGCTTTTCGTTAAAGCGTTTGATTTTCGCCAGTTTTTCCTGAATACGCTTGCGTTTCAGCGGAGACAGGTAGTCGACGAACAATTTGCCTTGCAGGTGATCCAGCTCGTGCTGTACACAGATGGCTAGCAGATCATCGGCCTCGAACGTGTATTCCTCGCCGTCGCGGTTCAGGGCTTTGACGGTGACAGCCGCGGCACGCGGCACCAGGGCACGGGCGCCCGGAACCGACAGACAGCCTTCCTCAATCCCGTCTTCACCATGCTTTTCGATGATTTCCGGGTTGATCAGTACCATAGGCTGATTGCGCTCTTCAGAGATATCGATCACCACGATGCGTTGGTGGATATCAACCTGAGTGGCGGCAAGGCCAATACCTTCCTCGTCGTACATGGTTTCGAGCATGTCATCGACAATTTTTTGGATCTCAGGGGTCACCGCTTCGACGGGTTTGGCCACCGTCCGCAGACGCTCATCAGGGAATGTTAATACTTGCAATACAGACATAGGTACTCGTACAAATGGATAGTGCTAAAAACGGTTATCGCTTATTTGCTCTAATTCTAGTCATTTTAAAGATCAAATAACAGCACCGCAGACCAATTGCGTCCCGGTCTCCGGCGGTGTTGGCAAGCTGAGCTGACTTCCCTGCCCGGTTGCCGCGAACTTGCCGTCGGCAAAACATTAATCTGCCGGTGAGGATGCAACGCCCGGAATGGGGAGTGATGTGTGCCGAAAAACATGGGCGGGCTGGTTTGACGCCATAGACACGCTCTGAGCCGGATGCCAACCTGTGGTGATTAATGGTCGTAGCATTCAGGGAGAAATGAGCATGTGGCGATGGGTGGCGGGGTGCGTTTGTGTGTGGGGAATGGCGATCAACAGCCTGCATGCGGCAACCTTGACGGTGAAAACGGAGAGCCCGTCGGTATATACCGTCCGGAAAGGGGATACCTTGTGGGATATTTCGGAGCATTTTCTCGAGAGTCCCTGGCGCTGGCCGGAATTGTGGCAGGCGAACGATTATATCAAGAACCCTCATTTGATTTATCCCGGTGATCAGCTGCACCTGATCTGGCGCGACGGCCGGCCGCAGTTACAGTTGAAAAGAACCGTGAAACTCTCGCCGCGTGTCCGGGTGGAGCGCACGCCGATCCTGACGTTACCGGCGCAGCTGTTGATCCCTTATGTGGAAGACCATCGCTTGCTGACGGCTGCGGATGTCTCGCGTCTGCCCCGAGTGATGGGCGACAGCCAGCGGCAGCAGTTTATTACCCCGGGGGCCGCCATCTGGGTGGATGAACCGTTGAGCCCGCAACGGCAATGGGGCGTTTATCGCCCGGATGGCAGCTTTACCCGTACCTTGGCCGGCGGCGAGACAGTTGAAGTGGTGGCCCTGAAAGCGATTGCCGAGGTGTCGGTGGTCGGTCAGGCGGACGAGCGCAGCCAGATAGCGATCACGACCTTGTTGCAGGAAGTTCGCCAGAATGATGTTCTGCTCCCCTCGCCTGCCCCCGTTCGCGAGTCAGCTTTGCGTTTTGTTCCGTCTGCGCCGCCGCACGGATTACACGCCCAAGTGTTGGGGGGACTGACCAACCAGCAGCAGTATCTGGCCACGGCCATGGTGGTGGTGCTGGACCGGGGGCACTTAGATGGGACCCGAGCCGGACAGGTGTTTCAGCTCCATCGCCCGGCAGTGCCAATCCGGGGAGAGACCGGCCAATATCGTTATGGGTCGGTGACACAGCACACATCCGCCACAGGGCTTACCGGCCCGGTGATCGGGGATGTGATGGTGATCCGCCCTTATGAGCATTTCAGTCTGGCAGTGATCACCCGGGCCGCAGCCCCATTTGAACCGGGCCTGGCGGCGCGCCCGCCAGGGGTGTCCAGCGGGCCTGGAAAGGGATAATCATGAGCGAGGACGATCTGGTCGCGTGGCTGACCTTGGCTGCGGTGCCTTATTTAGGGGGGCACCGGATCCATCAGTTACTGCCCTATGCCTCGCCCCGGCAATTGTGCCGAATGTCGGCTGAAGAGTTAAATGCCATCGGCTTGAAGCCGCGCCAAGTTGAGGCGTTACTTCGGCCGAACGCGCGCCGTCTTGAGCGCTGCCTGCAATGGGCACAAGGGGTGCATCAAACCATTATCCCCCTCGATTCGCCTGATTATCCGCCGCTGCTCAGGGAAATCGCCTCGGCACCGCCGCTCTTGTTTGTGCGTGGTGATCCCCGGTGGCTGCATCAGCCCCAGATTGCCGTGGTCGGCAGCCGTTCTGCCAGCATTGACGGGCGCGAATCGGCCTATGCGTTCGCAGCCGCGCTGGCGGCCGCGGACTATGTCGTGACCAGCGGATTGGCATTAGGCGTCGATGGCCAGGCTCATGCTGGCGCGCTGCGTCATGGCGGTGGGACCGTTGCCGTGTTGGGCTCGGGGCTGGAGCGGCTCTACCCGGCCCGTCACCGGGAGTTGGCGGGGCAAATTGTCGAACAAGGGGCACTGGTCTCTGAGTTCTGGCCGGATGAAGCGCCCCGGCCGCAAAACTTTCCCCGCCGCAACCGAGTGATCAGTGGCCTGTCCGTTGGCGTATTAGTGATCGAAGCGGCAGAAAAAAGCGGATCGCTGATCACAGCGCGCTATGCCCTTGAACAAGGACGCGAAGTGTTTGCCCTCCCCGGCTCGATCCATGCACCCGGTAGTCGTGGATGCAATGCATTGATCAAATCCGGTGCTAAATTGGTAGAAAGTCCGGTCGATATTTTTGAGGAGATTGGGAGTCTAACCGAGTGTGTAAAAAGTAAGCAGTTAGACATACCGTTACCACAACCTGAAAATGAAGAATTGCCATTTTCATCGGTGTTGGCTAACGTAGGCAATGAGGCAACACCCGTAGATGTAGTTGCTGAACGCTGTCAACAACCTGTACATGAAGTGATGACGCAATTGCTGGAACTGGAATTGCGAGGGGTTGTTTCCACAGTGCCCGGTGGCTATATCAGAACGAGGAGGGGCTAGTTATGATGGATATCCTAATGTACCTGTTTGAGACCTATATTCACAGCGATGTGGAATTGCTGGTCGATCAGGACGAGCTATCGGATGAGCTGCAACGTGCCGGCTTCCATCAGGAAGATATCTATAAAGCTCTGACATGGTTAGAGAAACTGGCTGCATTGCAAGACACCGAACATACACCGTACATGAATAATAGTGCGGTGACCTCAATGCGCATCTATACCGCCCAGGAGATGGCGCGGCTGGATACCGCCTGTCGCGGATTCCTGACCTATCTGGAGCAGATCCACGTTCTGAGTGCCGACACGCGCGAAATGGTGATCGACCGGGTGATGGAGCTGGAGACCACCGAATTTACCCTCGACGATTTGAAATGGATCATTTTGATGGTGCTGTTCAATGCGCCGGGCAACGAAAGTGCCTACAGTCAGATGGAAGAGCTTCTGTACGGCGTGGAAGACGGGTATATTCACTGATTGCCTGGGCAGATGTGAAGAAGGTATGGCTGGAAAAATTGACGAGCAACTGTTTTCGGCTCGGGCGCATGCACTAGAGCAGCACTGTCCGCAGTGCGGTGCTGAGTTGGTGATGCGTAACAGTAAACGGGGGCCTTTTTTAGGCTGTGCGGGGTATCCCGCCTGTGATTTCATTAAACCGCTGCATCACAATGACGGTCATGTGGTAAAACACCTGGGTAAAGCCTGCCCGGATTGTGGCGAGGAGTTACTGCTTCGCCAGGGGCGCTACGGGATGTTTATTGGCTGTTCCGGGTATCCGGCGTGTCATCACATTGAGTCACCGGAGCGCAAAGCCGAAGATACCCAACTGACCTGCCCTGAATGCGGACAGGGACATTTGCTCGAGCGTAAGTCTCGCTATGGCAAAACGTTTTATGCGTGCGATCAGTATCCGGGATGTCATTTTGCCGTGAATGCCAAGCCGGTTGCCGGCCACTGCCAGCAATGCGGGTTTGGTTTGTTGATCGAGAAAAAACTGGCCGGTGGCAGCAAGCTGCAGTGTGCCGATCGTAAATGTCACGCTTACCAGGACGCCTAAAGCGCGCCCTACCCGGGTTCTGAGCCCTGATGTCATCCGTCTTTGAAGTAATTCGTTTTTGAAGCAGTCCGTTTTTGAAGCAACAAAAAGCCAGCAATCGCTGGCTTTTTTGGTGATTAGGGTGATGCGGGGCCGAGGCTATATCCGCACAACCGGAAATGCATCCGGATCCAAATGTGCCGCCAGCTCATCCAGGGCGGTTTTTAAATCGCACGCAGGGCTGGCACAGACATTGATGTGCCCCATTTTCCGGCCGGCGCGTTTTTCTTTCCCGTACCAGTGAACATGGCAGTGCGGCAGGCCTAAGATCGCGTTATCCAGCGTATCCTCGCCGAGAATATTGACCATAGCTGTCGGACGCAGCAAAGCGGTGCTCCCCAGAGGCAGACCGCAGACGGCGCGCAGATGGTTTTCAAACTGGCAGGTCTCAGCGCCCTGTTGGGTCCAGTGACCGGAGTTGTGGACGCGCGGCGCGATTTCGTTCACCAACAGCGTCCCGTTGACTTCGAAGAATTCAATTGCCAGCACACCGACATAATCGAGCGTTTCTGCCAGTGCCTTGAACATCGCTTCCGCATCGGTTTGCAAAGCCGACGAATCAGATTGGGCGACCGACAGGCTGAGGACGCCGTTGCTGTGGGTATTTTCGGTCAGCGGGTAAATGGCCAGGCTGCCGTCCTGCCCGCGTGCGCCGATGATCGATACTTCCCGATCAAACGGGATGAAGGCTTCGGCGACGATCGCCTGCTCTGGCGCGGCTTGCAGAAATTGCTCCAGCTCCGCCCAAATCGCTTCTTTGGCGTCGGCAGACTTGAGTCGCCACTGCCCTTTACCATCATAGCCGCCGAGGGCACTTTTCAGCACCATCGGCAGGCCGACGGTGTCAATCGCTTGCTCAAAGTCATCCCGGTTGGTAATGATGTGATAGGTTGCGTTGGCCACGCCGGCCCGATCCAGCAGGCGCTTTTCCAGACGGCGGTCGCCCCCGGCTTTAATGGCTTCCGCCGTCGGGCGGAATTTGCCGCTGGCTTCACAGAGTTCCAGGATATCGTGCGGGATATGTTCGAACTCCGCGGTGATCACATGGGCGTAGGTGATCGCCGTATTGAGCCCTTTCATCATCAGCTGTTGGGTCAGCGGATGCACCACATGCCCGGTGCCGACATCGTAAGCCAGGACCTCAATATTCAGGGGGGCTCCGGCCAGCGCCATCATTCTGGCCAGTTGGCCGGCGCCCAGCACTAAAACCTTCATGATGCGTCCTCGGCCGGGTTCGGGTTGCTTAACACCTGATTGGTTTGCTCTTGACGGAATGCATCGACGGCAGCCATCACGGTGCTGTCCTGGGTGCCGATGATTTGGGCGGCCAGCAAACCGGCATTGGCTGCACCGGCATCACCAATGGCCAAAGTACCGACGGCAACGCCTTTCGGCATCTGGACGATCGACAGGAGTGAATCCATGCCCTTCAGCGCCCGCGACTGGACCGGAACGCCCAGGACCGGCACACTGGTAAACGCAGCGGTCATGCCAGGCAGGTGGGCAGCACCGCCGGCACCGGCAATGATCACTTTAATGCCGCGCTCATGGGCTGTTTCTGCATATTCAGCTAGCAAATGCGGAGTCCGGTGGGCCGAAACCACTTTGGTCTCATACGGTACGTTGAAGCGTTCCAACATCTCAGCAGCGTGTTGCATGGTTGGCCAGTCTGACTTTGAGCCCATGATAATCCCGACTTTCATCCCGATCTCCTTTGGGTTAGCTAATTGAAGGCAACGAAGGCTTGGCGCGCATTATACGGTGATTTTCTGTGAAGGAAAACGTTTGCGTCAGGGTTTGTCTCAGGTTTTGTTAAGGGATATTGCGGAACATGGCCTTGTCAGGCCGGAGTGGGTAAAATACTCGCAGCAAAGTTGAAACGGGCATCCAACCGGTGCCGGAACGAGGGTGATGTGGATAATTTGACGCAAGTGCTGGCTGCGCTGCAGCAAGGTGATGTGGTGGCCTACCCGACTGAGGCGGTGTTTGGCGTGGGCTGTGATCCGGATAATGAGCAAGCGGTTCATAAGCTACTGGCGCTCAAACAGCGTCCGATCGAAAAGGGGCTGATCCTGATCGCCGCCGATTACGCGCAGCTGGCGCCTTATGTGGATGACAGCCAGTTGAGCGACGCGCAAAAGCAGCGGATTTTCGACACCTGGCCCGGGCCGGTGACTTGGGTGATGCCGACCAAACCGGGCGTCCCGGCCTTTTTGACCGGCCAGTTTGATACCATTGCGGTTCGCGTGACGGATCATCCGTTAGTGCAGCAGTTATGCCGCCAATTTGGCAAGCCGCTCACCTCGACCAGTGCCAACCTGACGGGTCAGGCGCCGGGACGAAGTGCCGAAGAGGTCAAACAACAGCTGGGTCAGTATCTACCGGCTATTTTACAAGGGGAAACCGGCGGACGTGACAATCCGTCTGAGATCCGAGATGCCCGGACAGGGAAAGTATTTCGCCAAGGATAATTAATGATGCAAGATGTGAGTAAGCAAGCCGTAAAAACGTTTTTGTTAGACCTTCAGGACCGGATTTGTCAAGCGCTTGAGCAGCAAGATGGCGGGGCGACCTTTGAGCAGGATGCCTGGGAGCGAGAGCAAGGCGGCGGTGGTCGCAGCCGGGTTTTGCGCCAGGGGCAGGTGTTCGAGCAGGCCGGGGTGAACTTCTCTCATGTCTATGGCACCGAAATGCCGGGATCCGCAACCGCGCATCGTCCGGAGTTGGCAGGCCGCAGTTTTGAAGCCATGGGGGTGTCGCTGGTGATCCACCCGAACAACCCCTATATCCCGACTTCTCACGCCAATGTTCGTTTCTTCATTGCAGAAAAGGAAGGTGAAGATCCGGTGTGGTGGTTTGGCGGCGGTTTCGACCTGACCCCGTTTTATCCCTTCGAGGAAGACTGCCAGCACTGGCATGATACGGCTAAAGCGTTATGTCAGCCATTCGGGGATAAGGTGTATGCCGAGCACAAAGCCTGGTGTGATCGCTATTTCTTCCTGCCGCATCGCAATGAAACCCGCGGCGTGGGTGGGTTGTTCTTTGACGATCTGAACCAATGGGGCTTCGAGAAGAGCTTTGCCTACATGCAGGCCGTCGGGAACGGGTATCTGGATGCGTATCTGCCGATTGTGGCGAAACGCAAAGACACAGAGTACGGCGAGCGGGAGCGTCAGTTCCAGCTCTATCGCCGTGGCCGCTATGTAGAGTTCAACCTTGTTTACGATCGTGGCACCTTGTTTGGCCTGCAAAGTGGTGGGCGGACTGAGTCGATCCTGATGTCGATGCCGCCTCTGGTGCGTTGGGAATATGGATTTGAGCCGGAGCCTGGCTCACCGGAGGCTGTGCTGTATGAGCGCTACCTTCAACCCCGGGATTGGTAACCGCTAAAAACGGTTTGTTCCTGTGGAAAGGCAATGATAGGGTCAGTGATTCACTGACCCTTTTTGTTTTCAGCGCATGGATTTCTTGCAAATGGATAAGTACGTTGTGTTCGGCAATCCGATTGCCCAGAGTAAATCACCTCTCATTCATACCCTGTTTGCGCGTCAGACGGCACAGAAGATGAGTTATGAAGCCAGGCTTGCCCCGTTGGATGGATTTGTCGCAGCATTAGATACCTTTTTTGCAGAAGGCGGGCGTGGCTGTAACGTGACGGTGCCGTTTAAAGAGCAGGCTTTTGATTATGCCGATCAGCTGACCGAACGGGCGCGTCTGGCCGGTGCCGTGAATACCCTCAAAAAGTTAGATGATGGGCTGGTGCTCGGAGACAACACCGACGGTGAAGGGTTAGTACAGGATTTGCTGCAGCATCAGGTCGCATTGAAAGGGAAACGGGTCTTGTTGGTCGGGGCTGGTGGCGCAGCACGGGGCGTGGTTTTGCCATTGTTGGCGCAGCAACCGTCATCGATCACGATTGCCAATCGAACTCTGGCGAAAGCCGAGGCGTTGGTCGATGCCTTTGCCGGGCATGGCCCGGTTGACGCCATCGCGCTGGATAAACTGGCCGATGAGCAATATGACGTGATCATCAATTCCACCTCGGCCAGCCTGAGCGGTCAGTTGCCGGGGATCCCGGAAAGCCTGATCCAGCCGATGACGGTGTGTTACGACATGGTCTACGGGCGCGAACCCACCGCATTTAACCAATGGGCGCAGCAGTTGGGTGCAAAAGTCGTGCTTGACGGGCTGGGGATGCTGGTCGGCCAGGCAGCAGAGAGTTTTATGGTATGGCGTGGTCTTCGTCCGGGCGCGAAGCAAGTCCAGCGGGAGCTGCGTCGTTTAATGCAGGAATAATCATGAACCAAGATATTTTATTTGCCGATATTCAGCACTGGGACCGTGAAAAGCAAGCAGTGAGCTTTCCGGCGCAGCAGGCCGGCGCGTTAATCACATGCTGGGTCAGTCTGGCCTGGTTGCAACAACAGGAAGCGCAAACCCTCAGCAGTGAAGCGGACATCCTGGCGGCGTTTGCCGCCTGTCGCTTCGATCTGGAAGAGCTGGCAGAAGCATTGATCGAAGATGAAGTCTTTAATGTCGACGGGGATATTGAGATCGGCTAAGGGGTTAGCCCTCAGCCAGATAATCGTTTTTCAGCCGTACATAGTTGTCGGCGGATGCAGGAAGAAAAGCCCGCTCTTGCTCGGTCAGTGGCCGGGCTTGTTTGGCCGGGTTGCCAATATAGAGATAACCGCTTTGCAGTCGCTTGCCCGGGGGCACCAGGCACCCTGCCCCGATAATGACGTCATCTTCGACGACGACACCATCCAGAATAATGGCGCCCATCCCAACCAAGACCCGATCGCCTACCTGGCAGCCATGCAACATCGCCTTGTGGCCAATTGTCACATCTTGACCAATAATTAGGGGATGGCCGTCAGGGTTGCTCGGGCTCTTACGCGTTACATGCAAAACGCTGCCATCCTGAACGTTGGTTCGTGCGCCGATACGAATCGTATTGACATCACCGCGGGCGGCAACCAGCGGCCAGATACTCGAATCTTCTGCGAGGTGAATGTCACCGACCAGAACTGCTGTGTCATTCACATAGGTCGTTGATGAGAGCGAGGGATAAATCCCTTTATAAGGGCGAAGTGCGTTTTGCATGAAAGGAAAACCCTGAAATTGACAGTTTACTCGGTCAGAATAGCTTGCTGATGGCGTAATTAACACCGGAAAATGACGGTTCTGGGTGATAATTGTACGCTTGGGCTCAAATGACAAATTTATTTCAATTTAGCCCTTGCGTCTGCGATCGAACTCTCTATAATGCGACCTCACTGACACGGAGCGCGGCGAGATAAGCCAGCGACGTGAAAGAAAAGTTCTTTAACAATTTGACCATGCAATCTGTGTGGGCACTCGTGAAATGATAGTCAAAAAGATTTATCAGTGAACTGAGTGACCAAAACGACATAGCTTCGGCTATATCGGCACAGTCAATTTATTTTTGCTTCTGCTTTTTCTTAAAAAGCGGCGGCAAGAAATCAGTAATCACTGAGCC
>NZ_JAZGTF010000040.1:0-14141 GCF_037389125.1 Photobacterium sp. MCCC 1A19761 | reverse complement strand
ACGACCTTCGGGTTATGAGCCCGACGAGCTACCAAGCTGCTCCACCCCGCGTCCGTATTTCATCGTTAAGTACGATGACAACTTTGCTTTCCACTAAAGAAAAAGTGGAGCGACACACGAGGTTCGAACTCGTGACCTCAACCTTGGCAAGGTTGCGCTCTACCAACTGAGCTAGTGTCGCATATTCTCTTGAAGAGAATTGGTTGCGGGGCTCGAATTTGATCCGGGCGGCGCATCCGTCGACGGCCTGAGGGTTATGACAACGATAACACCAGACTGTCTGAAATTGTTGGTTGCGGGGGCCGGATTTGAACCAACGACCTTCGGGTTATGAGCCCGACGAGCTACCAAGCTGCTCCACCCCGCGTCCGTATTTCATCGTTAAGTACGATGACAACTTTGCTTTCCACTAAAGAAAAAGTGGAGCGACACACGAGGTTCGAACTCGTGACCTCAACCTTGGCAAGGTTGCGCTCTACCAACTGAGCTAGTGTCGCATTGGTTGCGGGGGCCGGATTTGAACCGACGACCTTCGGGTTATGAGCCCGACGAGCTACCAAGCTGCTCCACCCCGCGTCCGATTATCAGAAAAGCAAAACTATTGAATATTTGCCTTTCGAGGCTGCGCATTATACGAAGAAATTAGACGGATGCAATACTTCCTCAAAAAAATATGGAATTTTCAACGCGACCGTCTAAATCGTCATCAAATTTTGAAAATATGTTCGCGATAGTAACGCAACTCATTGATCGAATCACGAATATCGTCCAGTGCCAAGTGGCTCCCTTGTTTATGAAACCCTGCCAGCAAGTCCGGCTGCCAGCGGCGGGTCAGCTCTTTCAGCGTGCTGACATCCAGGTAACGGTAGTGGAAGTATTGTTCCAGCTCCGGCATATGCTTGTACAAAAAGCGGCGATCCTGCCCGATACTGTTCCCACAAATCGGTGACGCGCCCTTCGGCACCCATTGCTCCAAAAAGGCAATAGTCTGACGCACCGCTTCGGCCTCATCGACCTTGCTCTCACGCACCCGCGCAACCAACCCACTTTTAGTATGGGTTGAAGTACACCACTCATCCATTTTTGCCAATTCCGACTCCGGCTGATGGATCGCCAATACAGGACCTTCAGCCAGGACATTCAATTGCGCATCCGTTACGATCGTCGCAATCTCAATAATTTTGTGGGCTTCGGGATCCAGCCCGGTCATTTCTAAATCGATCCAAATAAGGTTCTGATCGCTGATCATCATCGGATATTGCCTATTCTGTGAGTAAACCATGTATGATAATACCAAACGCAAGCCGATTCCGGGGAGCAGACAACGTTCCCGGGCGGCCAATGCCCTTATTTTACCGTAAGCCAACTAACTGAACGAAATTCTTGTGGCAAAAAAGAAAAAGCTGACCAAAGGACAGAGCCGTCGTGTTCGCTCCAACCAAAACAAACGCCTGACGCGCGAAAAAGCCGATGTCCAGTGGGATGAATCCCTACTGGAGTCCGCCCGTGAAGGACTCGTGATCACCCGTTTCGGCCAGCATGCCGACGTTGAAGATCCCCAAACCGGGGTGATTCACCGCTGCAACCTGCGCCGCAGCATTCAAAGCCTGGTCTCCGGCGACCGCGTGGTCTGGCGCCCGGGTGTCGAAACCCTGCAAGGGATCGCCGGGGTCGTGGAAGCGGTCCATGAGCGAGAATCCATGCTGACCCGTCCGGACTATTACGACGGTGTCAAAGCGGTCGCGGCCAACGTCAACCGAATTATCATTGTCTCCTCCGTATTACCGGAGCTGTCGCTGAACATTATCGATCGCTACCTGATCGCCGCAGAAACCGTCGGAATTGAACCGCTGATCGTACTGAACAAAATAGACCTGCTTAGTCCGGAAGAACGTAGCCGCGTCGAAGATCTGTTATCGCTGTATGAAAATATTGGCTATCAGATCCGGTATGTCAGCACCAACACCGATGAAGGGATGGCGGCACTGAAAGAAGACCTGAAGGATCATGTCAGCATCTTTGCCGGCCAATCCGGGGTAGGGAAATCCAGTATGGTCAATGCACTGATGCCGGAAGTCGACGCCGAGATCGGCGATGTCTCCGAAACATCGGGGCTAGGTCAGCACACCACCACGGCCGCCCGTCTGTATCACTTCCCGGACGGCGGTGACCTGATTGACTCCCCCGGCGTGCGGGAATTCGGTCTGTGGCACCTGGAGCCCGAACAAGTCACCGAAGCTTTTGTTGAGTTTCGCGATTACCTGGGCGGCTGTAAATTCCGTGATTGTAAGCATGGTGACGATCCCGGCTGCCTGATCCGCGAAGCGGTAGAGGACGGTAAGATCCGCCGTGAGCGCTATGACAGCTACCACCGCATTATCGACAGTATGTCGGAAAATGTTGCCAACCGTCAGTTCTCTCGTAACAAACCGGAATAACCGAACCACCTCTTCCCCTCCCCGGGCACCCGGGGAGGCGGCCCGCAAAGCGCGACGCAATAAACTGACTTTCCCGAACCTTTTCGGTATGATTCCCGGTTCGGGTTATTCTTGATTTGTTACAAGAGTAATCAAGTTG
Source organism: Photobacterium sp. MCCC 1A19761 (assembly GCF_037389125.1). Taxonomy (NCBI): domain Bacteria; kingdom Pseudomonadati; phylum Pseudomonadota; class Gammaproteobacteria; order Vibrionales; family Vibrionaceae; genus Photobacterium; species Photobacterium sp. MCCC 1A19761. The sequence goes on along the minus strand of NZ_JAZGTF010000040.1, from coordinate 11,564 downwards.
TTGATTAATTGACGCTTTCTGGAATTCATACCGTGAACGATAATCTCAAGATCGGCCTGCAGTACTGCGCGCCGAAACATGCTCTGACCCGAGTTGCGGGTAAACTGGCGGCCCTGAAAGGCGGCAAGCTGACCACCGCAGTGATCCGCTGGTTCATCAACCGCTACAAGGTTGATATGTCTGAAGCACGCAACCCGGATCCGGCCGCTTACGCGACGTTCAACGATTTCTTCATCCGTGAGCTGAAAGACGGCGCCCGCCCGATCGCAGAGCAGGCAGAGATCATTACCCATCCGGCGGATGCGATGGTCAGCCAATGCGGCCCGATCACTGAAGGCCGTCTGATCCAGGCCAAAGGCCACACCTTTGAGGCTGTTGAATTGCTGGGCGGCGATCAGGCATTGGCGGATGAATTCCAGGGCGGTGATTTTGCGACCTTGTACCTCTCTCCGCGTGATTATCATCGGGTGCACATGCCATGCGACGGTACCCTGCGCCAGATGATTTACGTCCCGGGCGATCTGTTCTCGGTTAACCCGCTAACCGCGGAAAACGTGCCGAACCTGTTCGCGCGCAACGAGCGGGTTGTTTGTGTCTTTGATACCGAGCACGGGCCGCTGGTTCAGGTACTGGTTGGCGCCACCATCGTCGGCAGCATGGATACCGTCTGGGCCGGCACCATCACGCCGCCGACCGGTCCAGTGGTGCGTCGCTGGGATTATCCGGCGACCGGGGACGAAGCCGTCACGCTGAAAAAAGGCGAAGAAATGGGGCTGTTTAAACTGGGCTCAACCGTGATCAACCTGTTCCCGAAAGACATGGTTGAATTTGTCGACACGATGCAGCCAGGACAACCGACCCGAATGGGTCAGCCGTATGCAACACTCAAGTCTGTTGCGGCCTCAGAAGCGTAACCAGTTAACGTTTTTACACAAAAAGGGCGATTTTCGCCCTTTTTTCATATCAGAATATTAACCTGAGCGAAGACATCCCCGTTGGACAAATAGTATGCTGGCTGTCTATTCCATAGCAGAATCAAGCCAACACACTATGAACAATCTTTCCGTTGCTCAGATTGCCAAGCTACTGATTGCATTCGGCATTCCGCTCAGCATCGCTTGTCTTCCCATTGAGCTCATCCCCATCGAAGGCCTCACCGTGGTCCAGCACCGCCTGCTGGCAATTTTTGCCCTGGCCGCCCTGCTCTGGGTACTTGAGCCGGTGTCGGTGTTCGCCACCTCGATTTTAATCATCGCCCTGGAACTCATCATGATTTCCGATAAAGGGCTGCATCTGTTCCGGGCTGAATCCGGTGCCCATCCGATGGGCGAGCTCCTCCCCTACACCGAGATTCTGGGGGCGTTTTCATCGCCGATTATCATTCTGTTTATGGGGGGCTTTGCCCTGGCAATCGCCGCCTCCAAATTTGAACTGGATAACAACCTAGCCCGGGTGCTGCTCAAACCGTTCGGCACCCAGCCCCGGTTTATTATGCTGGGCCTGATGCTGATCACTGCGGTGTTTTCCATGTTCATGTCGAACACCGCCACCACGGTGATGATGCTGGCTCTGCTGGCCCCGATTGTTGCCGCGGTGCCCAAAGGCGATACCGGGATCAAGGCGCTGGTGCTGTGTATTCCCATTGCAGCCAATACCGGCGGGATCGCCACGCCCATCGGGACGCCGCCGAACGCCATTGCCCTGCAATACCTGACCGGGGAGAACAGCATCAGCTTCCTCGGCTGGATGATGATCGGCCTGCCCTTTGTCATTCTCCAGCTCACCTTTGCCTGGTGGCTGCTGCAAAAGCTCTTTCCGTCGACCCAACAACACATGACCCTGAAACTGGACGGGCAATTTCAGCGCAGCTGGCAGGCACTCATTGTCTATGCCACCTTTGCGCTGACCATCATTCTGTGGATCACCACCGCCCTGCATGGCATGAATACCTATGTTGTTGCCATCATTCCGCTGGCCGTGTTTACCCTGACCGGGATCATGGGTAAAGAAGAGCTCAAGCTGATCAACTGGGATGTGCTCTGGCTGGTTGCCGGGGGGATTGCCATTGGCCTCGGCCTGGATCAGACCGGGCTGGCCGAGGCGCTGGCGCATGCGATTGACTACAGTGTGCTGTCCCCGATCGCCGTCGTACTCAGCCTGTCACTGATCTGCTGGTTAATGGCAAACTTTATGTCCAATACCGCTACGGCAAACCTGCTGATGCCGATTGCCGCCGCCGTCGCAGTTTCCATGGACAGCCTGGCCGCGATTGGCGGCCTGCAAGGCGTGCTGGTAGTCGTGGCCTTCTCGGCTTCTCTGGGCATGATCCTCCCGGTCTCCACGCCACCGAACTCCCTGGCCTACTCCACCGGGCTGATTGAAAGCAAAGACATGGCAAAAACCGGGGTGATCCTCGGCTTGGTCGGCCTGTCCGTCGTCTACCTCGGCGCCTGGCTACTGACCTGACCAACATATGCACCAAATGCAATATATCTCCAACGTGAAGGCAGTGTGACTGCCTTCACTTCTCCCGCCGCTGACCCCGCCTTTGGACAAGATTTGTAAGCAATATCACGGTATTCCCGCAAGTAGTTATCAATGATCACCCCGACTCGCCGATAAAACACCCAACACGATGCAATAAAAATCATGATACCCACGGCATCCTGTGAACAACCATACTCAGGCCATGAAGTGAGAGCCCAAGATGAAGCATACGATCAAATTCAAAATCCAAGTCGCCATCGCGGTGATTATCGCCTCGGTCAGTGCCGTCCAGGCCTGGCTGTCAATTAACCAACTCCAACAGGAAACCACCACCGCAGTCACCAACCAGATGCGGGATATCGGCCAGGCGACCAGTCGCTATATTACCGACTGGCTCAGTGCCCGACGCGATATGATGCTGGCCAACGAGCCGCTGATCGCCAATCAGGACAACGTCGACCGCGAACTCCTGCTGACCAAACGTGCCGGCCACTTCCTGTCGGTCTATGCCGGCTTTAATGACGGCAGTATCGCTTACGGCGATAAAAGTGAAGACTGGCCGGCCGACTACGATCCCCGCACCCGCCCCTGGTATCAGGATGCAATGGCCGCAGGCAAACTCATTGTCACCGAACCTTACCAGGACTTTGACGGCAGTCTGGTGGTGAGTTTTGCCAAGCCGTTTCAGGGGCAATACCAAGGCGTGCTGGCAGCGGATCTGACCGTCAGCCATATCATCCGGCAGGTGCTCGACCTGAAACTCGAAAACAGCGGCTTTGCCTTCCTGATCGACGGCCAGCACAATATTGTCGCCTACCGGGACGAATCGCTCAGCCAGCAGCCAATCACCCGTCTGGGCAACGAACTAACCCCCGCCCTGCTCAACCAGCTTCAGGCCAATCAAACCATCGCAACCATTTCGCTGGATGGCCAGGAAAAACTGATTTCCGCCGTCCCCATTGCCGGCACCGACTGGACCCTGGGCCTGATCGAAGACAAGGCCGAAGCCTTTGCCGGGATCAGCCGCCAGATCACCTTCATTAGCCTGGCTTCACTGGGACTCTACCTGGTGATCGCCGTGGTCGCAGCAATGATTATCAACCGCCTGCTCAGTCCCCTGAATAACCTGAGCCAGTCGGTTCGCCAACTGGCCCAGGGCAGCGGCGACTTAACCCAGCGGATTGAAATCGAGCGGATGGATGAAATTGGCGAGCTGGCCGATCACATGAACCGCTTCCTGGCACAGATCCAAACCATGATCACCGGTATCGTAACCCAGTCTCACACCCTCAGTGAGCAGGCGGCGCGCTCAGCCCGGCAGACCGAGCAGGCGAATCATAAAGTGGCAGAGCAGCAGAACGACATCAACCAGATCGCGACCGCCATTCACGAAATGTCAGCGACCTCCGGGGAAGTGGCCAGCCATGCCGAACTCACCGCGTCGGCCGCGCAAGCCTCAACTACCGCCTGCGAATCCGGTCAGCACGTCATCGGTCAAAACCGCAACGCCATTACCCAACTGGCCGATCAAATCCAGGATGCCGCGGGCGTGATCCATGAACTGGAAGCCAACGCCCAGAACATTAACCAAATCCTCTCCACCATTCAGGGCATCGCCGAGCAAACCAACCTGCTGGCGCTCAATGCCGCCATTGAAGCCGCCCGGGCCGGCGAGCAGGGACGCGGGTTTGCTGTGGTCGCCGATGAAGTGCGGGTGCTGAGCCAGCGCACGCACGATTCGACGGAGGAGATCCGCAGCATGATCGAAACCTTGCAGCAAAATACCCGCCAGGCCGTCGACAGCATGAAAGCCAGCACTGGCCTCGCCGGACAAAGCGTCGACTTCGCGGCAGCGGCCAGTGACAGCCTGACCCAAATCACCTCGGCAATCACTGAAATCTCCGATATGGCAACCCAAATTGCCAGCGCCGCCGAAGAGCAACGGGCAGTGAGTGAAGATATCAGCCGCAACACCCAGGCGATCAAAGATGTATCCGATCATCTGGCCGAGCAGACCCGCGACGTCAACCAGAGCAGTCAGGCCATCCACAACGCCGCCGAAACCATGCGCCAGGATATGTCCCGGTTCCGGATCTGATCCCCGCCGCCCCTCCCCATGGCCGCCGTCCTCCGGCGGCCATGCATAGTTCCCGCCCCCGAAAAGGCACCCAATTGCCAAGTGCCTCGCAAATCCAAGACCTTACATTTCATATTCTGCGGCCCCTTTTTGCTAGATTCCAATAGGGCGACCCGAACGTTGATTTCCCCGTTTCTCGTCTCCAGCGTCACCATAATCCTGCCGCGATCCGCCGAACGGCCCGGCAGCACCATCATCAAAGAGGACAAGTTCGTGAACACAACAACCAAAACCGCTTTACTCATCCTGGCCACGTGCTGGGCTGCGCAAGGAACTGCCGCCGAATGGCACTATGAAGGACCGCACGGCGTTGAGCACTGGGGCGAGCAATTTGTCACCTGCGCTGAAGGCGTCAACCAAAGCCCGGTGGATATTACCGAGACGTTGTCAGCCGAACTGGCGCCGCTGCATATCGACTACCAGGGCCAGGTGAGCGAGCTGGTCAATAACGGCCACACCATTCAGGCCAACGTCAGCGGCCAGAACACCCTGACAATCGAGGGAGAGACCTTCACCCTCAAGCAATTCCATTTCCATACCCCGTCGGAAAACACCATTCAGCACAAGCACTACCCGCTGGAAGCGCATTTTGTCCATGCCAACCCACAGGGAAACCTGGCGGTGATTGCGGCGATGTTCGAGAGCGGGCCGCGCGGTAACCCGGCACTGAAAACCCTGCTGACCCGGTTACCGAAAAACGGGGACCGTATCACGCTGTCTGACGCCCTCAGCCCGGTCAGCCTGCTGCCCCGCGAGCGGGAGTACTACCGGTTTAACGGCTCCTTAACGACACCGCCCTGCACCGAAGGGGTCCGCTGGTATGTGATGAAAGAGCCGCAGGCCAGCACCCCGGCCCAGACGAGTGCGCTGCAAGAGATCATGGGCAGTAATGCCCGGCCGGTTCAGCCGCTCAATGCCCGGGTGGTACTGCAATAACCCTCCCCGATCCCGGGGCCGTCGCACACACCGGCCCCGGGATCTTCCGACTCAGAAAAGCATTGCCATTCGCGGCATCCTTGCCGCAAGATATGCCTCCGCTTCACCCGGACACCTGCCCGTGTACAGGGATTTCACGCAAACACAAGGACTACCATGGGTTATGAATGGCTGGCGCTCGGCGCCGCAATGCTCTGGGCGCTCAGCAGCCTGATTTCCGTCACCCCTTCGCGGCATCTGGGGGCCTTTGCCTACAGTCGCTGGCGGATGGCCTGCGTGACCCTGATGCTGTCGGTGATGGCGCTGCTGAACGGTGGTTGGGGGACGGTGCAATGGGAGAGCGCCGGGATGATGCTGCTGTCCGGGCTGGTCGGAATTTTCATCGGCGATACCGCCCTGTTTGCCTGCTTCAACCGGATCGGCCCCCGCCGGGGCGGCCTGCTGTTCGCCTGCCATGCCGTTTTCTCGGCACTGCTCGGGATCTGGCTGTTTGGGGAAACCCTGGCCGGATGGAAACTGATCGGTGGCCTGGCGGTATTTCTCGGTGTGGCCTGTGCCATTTTCTTCGGCCAGCAGCAAACCCATCTGTGGGAGAAGATCCACGGCAATTTATGGATTGCCATTGCCCTGGGCCTCACGGCAGCCCTGTGTCAGTCGCTCGGCGCGGTGATTGCCAAACCGGTGATGCAAAGCGGGATAGATCCCGTCGCGGCCTCTGCGGTGCGCATGGCCAGCGCCTTCGCCGCGCACAGCCTGCTGCGGCTGACCGGCGCCCGGCTGTTCCGGCCGCTCAATCCAATCACCTGGCCGATTTTCGGCATGGTCGCCCTCAACGGTTTTCTGGCCATGGCCGTCGGCATGACCCTGATCCTGTATGCGCTCCGCCATGGGGATGTCGGCACCGTCGCGCTGCTCTCTTCGACCACGCCAATCATGGTGCTGCCGCTGTTATGGCTGCATACCGGCAACCGGCCGAATCAAAGCGCCTGGATCGGCGCAGCTCTGGCTGTGATCGGGACTGCCTTGATCGTCACCCATTAGCCTGCCGGGACACTCAAACACAACTGAGAACCATTTGCATTTAAATCAAGAATGACTTATAGTCAGCCCGTTTCGATAAGACGCCTTGAAATCCTAACCAGTCGCTCATCGACAACGACCAGCTGTTCCCCCTGTATCAGAAAGTCCGTATCTTCTGGCGGGATACGGCCATACTGCAAAGTGTGTTTGGCCGCTTTCAAGCCGGGGTTCCCGTGCTTACGCCAGCATCACCCGGTGCGGCACTGCCGCATTCAGGGTCTGCTGCTGCCGCGTCTGACTCAGGCAATCGTCACCGGAAAAGCCGTGACCTGATCGATATGGCTCAAGTTCTGGGCCAGCATGATCAACCGATCAATGCCCAGCGCGACACCGGCACAATCCGGAAAACCAGCCCGCAGCGCAGCAACCAAGTGATAGTCGATCGGCTGCGGTGCCAGCCCCATTGCCTGCCGTTTACGGTTGTCGGCTTCGAACCGGACCAGTTGCTCGTCTCCGTCTGCCAGCTCATGAAACCCATTCGCCAGTTCAATCCCCTGGAAATACACTTCAAACCGCTCAGCCACCCGCTCATCCGCCGGGTTGATCTGCGCCAGCGCGGCCTGCGATGCCGGAAAATCATAAACAAATGCCGGGGTCGTCTGGCCGATGTTCGGTTCAATACCGATACTGAACAGCAGTTGCAGCAAAGTATCACGATCAGTTTCCGGCTCAGCAATATCAGCCAGTCCGAGTGGGCCGGCCGCTGCTTTCAACGCGTCCATGTCGGCCGTCAGCGGGCAAACCCCTAATACCGTCAAAAAAGCCTGCTGATAGGTCATCCGTTCGGCACGGCCACACTGGAGCACCTGCTGCAGCAACGCCTCCATTTCATCCATTAACGCATGGTGATCGAACCCCGGGCGATACCACTCCAGCATGGTAAATTCCGGATTATGGAAGCGGCCGGATTCTTCATTGCGAAACGACTTACAAATCTGGTAAATCGGCCCGCTGCCGGCTGCCAACAGGCGTTTCATGTGAAACTCCGGGCTGGTCATCAAATACAGCGTCTGGCCTGCAGCGAACCCCGGCCCGACAAATTCAGTCTGAAACGTGTGCAGGTGAATATCAGTCACCGTCGCTTGGCTCATCGCCGGGGTATCCACCTCCATCACGTCGCGGCGGGCAAAGAAGTCGCGGATCGATGCAATAATCGCAGCGCGCTGTTTCAGTTGCGCGATCGAAGCAGTAGGTTGCCAGTGCTGAGTCATAACTTCTGTCTTACTTGTATCTGGGATGAAAAGAGGCGCAGAGTGTATCAGACTCCTCCCCGGGCATCAGCAGCCTTCCTTGTGAATCTCGGTCTGCCGATGCTGATACCGGGCAAACCACAACACAGACACACCCTGATAACACTTCCGTCACCCAGGCGACATAATGGATACATTCCTCGCCTGCATACGTCTTCCTATTCGCAACTTTGTTTTTTAAATGAATTAGTTGCAGTCAAGATTAGAAACACAATCTTTACGAGCCAGAAATAACTCATCCAAGCCGAAAACGCCCCGTAACAATATGCAAACATGAGCACCTGTGATAGTTATCACACTTCCCGTAATCAGCTGCTACTTTTGGGCTATTTCCCTGAAAAAGCTGCGTCTAAATCAAATTTTCTATCGATAGCGTTGCATAGAATGATTTTAGGATTTCAAGGATAGGCGCGCTCCGGCGGCCTTTTTCAATTTTCGTCTTACCTTCGGAGGATAGCTGTGAAGACTATTACCACAGATATCGCTGTAATCGGTGCTGGTGGTGCCGGCCTACGCGCGGCCATCGCAGCAGCAGAAGCCAACCCAGAGCTGAATATTGCTCTTATCTCTAAGGTCTACCCAATGCGCTCCCACACCGTGGCCGCGGAAGGGGGCTCTGCCGCGGTCATCAAAGATGAGGACAGCCTGGACAACCACTTCAATGACACCGTCGGCGGCGGTGACTGGCTGTGCGAGCAGGACGTGGTCGAGTATTTCGTCGAGAATGCCACCCGCGAAATGACCCAGCTTGAGCAATGGGGCTGCCCGTGGAGCCGGAAAGAGAACGGCGAAGTCAACGTCCGCCGTTTCGGCGGGATGAAAGTCGAGCGAACCTGGTTTGCCGCCGATAAAACCGGCTTCCACATGCTGCACACCCTGTTCCAGACCTCCATCAAATACAAACAGATCCAGCGCTTTGATGAGTACTTCGTCGTCGATCTGCTGGTGGATGACGGCCAGGCCCAGGGCCTGATTGCGATCCACATGTCCGAAGGTGAGCTGATCTGCATTAAAGCCAAGTCAGTGATCCTGGCCACCGGCGGTGCCGGCCGGGTCTACCACTGCAACACCAACGGCGGGATTGTCACCGGCGACGGCATGGCCATGGCCTATCGCCACGGCGTTCCCCTGCGCGATATGGAATTCGTACAGTACCACCCGACCGGCCTGCCGGGCACCGGGATCCTGATGACCGAAGGGTGTCGCGGCGAAGGCGGCATTATCGTCAACAAAAACGGCTACCGTTACCTGCAAGACTACGGCATGGGCCCGGAAACGCCGATCGGCCAACCGAAAAACAAATACATGGAGCTGGGGCCACGGGACAAAGTCTCCCAGGCATTCTGGCACGAGCAGCAAAAAGGCAACACCATCGAGCACCCGCTGGGCGATGTAGTCCACCTGGATCTGCGTCACCTGGGCGAAGAGTACCTGCGCGAGCGCCTGCCGTTTATTTGCGAGCTGGCCAAGGCCTACGTCAATGTCGACCCGGCCAAAGAGCCGATCCCGATCCGTCCGACCGTGCACTACACCATGGGCGGGATTGAAACCAACAGCCGCAACGAAACCCGGATCAAGGGCCTGTTCGCAGTCGGCGAATGTTCCTCCGTCGGTTTGCACGGCGCCAACCGCCTCGGGTCGAACTCCCTGGCAGAGCTGGTTGTCTTCGGCCGCGTTGCCGGTGAAGAGGCTGTCGCGCGTACCGCCGAATTCAAAGGCTGGAACGACGTTGCCATCGACACCCAAATCCGTGAGGTTCAGGCACGCATCGAAGCCCTGATGAATCAGGAAGGCAATGAAAACTGGGCTGATATCCGCACCGAAATGGGTCAGTCCATGGAAGCGGGCTGCGGGATCTACCGCCAGGAAGATCTGATGCAGGCCACCATCGACAAACTGGCCGAGCTGCGCGAGCGCTACAAGCGCATCAGCATCAAGGACAAAGGCAAGGTCTTCAACACCGATTTGCTGTACGCCATCGAAATCGGCTACAGCCTGGAAGTGGCCGAAGCCATGGCGCACTCTGCGCTGCTTCGCCGCGAGTCCCGCGGTGCCCACCAACGCCTGGATGAAGGGTGTACCGAGCGGGATGACGAGAACTTCCTGAAGCATACGCTGGCCTTCTACAACGGCGATCAGGCACCGAAGATTGAGTACAGTGAAGTCACTATTACCAAATCTCAGCCGAAAGCCCGACTGTATGGTGCCGCCGCCGAAGAGGCCGCCGCCAAAGAAGCCGCAGAGCAGAAGAAGGAGCAGGCCTAATGTCAGCCAATCGTATTCAGAACATTGAAATTCTGCGTTATGACCCGGAAACAGACGCAGAGCCCCACTTGCAGCGGTTCGAAGTGCCGTTCAACGAAACCATGTCAGTGCTAGATGCCCTGGGTTATATCAAGGATCACCTGGACAAAGACCTGGCCTATCGCTGGTCTTGCCGGATGGCAATCTGTGGCTCGTGCGGGATCATGGTCAACCAAGTGCCGAAGCTGGCCTGTAAGACCTTCCTGCGGGACTACCCGAACGGACTGAAAATCGAGCCGCTGGCCAACTTCGCCATCGAAAAAGATCTGATTGTCGACATGACCCCGTTCATCGAGCGTCTGGAAGCCATCAAGCCTTACATCATCGGCAATGATCGCACGCCGGAAGACGGTCCGAACAACCAGACCCCGGAACAACTGGCGCGTTACAAGCAGTTCTCCGGTTGTATCAACTGCGGCCTGTGCTACGCGGCCTGCCCGCAGTTCGGCCTCAACCCGGAATTCATTGGTCCGGCCGCGCTGACGCTGGCGCATCGCTACAACCTCGACAGCCGGGATCATGGCGCTGACGAGCGGATGAAGCTGATCAACGGCGAAAATGGCGCCTGGGGCTGTACCTTTGTCGGCTACTGCTCTGAAGTGTGTCCGAAGAGTGTCGATCCGGCAGCGGCGGTCAACCAAGGCAAAGTGGAATCGTCCAAAGATTTCGTCATTGCCATGCTGAAACCTCAGGAGGCCTAAGGATGAGCAACCGTAAACCCTATGTTCGCGAAATGAAGCGTACCTGGTGGAAAGACCATCCTTTCTACCGTTTCTATATGCTGCGTGAAGCCACCGTGCTGCCGCTGATCTTCTTCACCCTGTGCCTGACCTTCGGTTTGGGCTGCCTGGTGAAGGGGCCGGAAGCCTGGCAGGGCTGGCTGAGCTTTATGGCCAACCCGGTTGTGATTGTCCTGAACCTGTTGGCGCTGGCCGGCAGCCTGTTCCATGCCCAAACGTTCTTCAGCATGATGCCGCAGGTGATGCCGATCCGCATCAAAGGCAAAGTGCTGGATAAGAAAATTATCGTCCTGGGACAGTGGGCCGCGGTCGCAGCCATCACCCTGTTTGTTCTGATCCTGGTGTAAGGAGAGCCCTGTGATTAATCTCAACCCGAAACGTTCTGACGAGCCGGTCTGGTGGGGCTTGTTTGGTGCCGGCGGCACCTGGTTTGCCATGCTGACCCCGGTCACCGTGCTGGTACTGGGGATCATGGTGCCGTTGGGCATCATTGATGCCGAAGCCATGAGCTACGAGCGCGTCTCCGGCTTTGTCACCAGCATTATCGGCGCCCTGTTCACCATCGCGACGCTGGCGCTGCCGATGTGGCACGCCATGCACCGCGTGCACCACGGCATGCACGATCTGAAA
>NZ_JAZGTF010000039.1:0-69873 GCF_037389125.1 Photobacterium sp. MCCC 1A19761 | reverse complement strand
GAGCTACGAGCGCGTCTCCGGCTTTGTCACCAGCATTATCGGCGCCCTGTTCACCATCGCGACGCTGGCGCTGCCGATGTGGCACGCCATGCACCGCGTGCACCACGGCATGCACGATCTGAAATTCCACACCGGTGTTGCCGGCAAAGTGGCTTGCTACGCCTCGGCGTTTCTGATCTCGGCCCTGGCGGTGATTTTCGTTTTCATGGTTTAACCCCCAAACAGAGCCCATAAAAAAGCACCGCCGGCGGTGCTTTTTTCATTTCATCTGACGCGATTTCAGGAAGAGAAGCCCCTGACAACAGGCATCAAAAAAGGCCGCCGCGGCGACCTTTTTTTTATGCTATCGAGTAGCTTATTTTACGCGGCTGACGTACTCAGCAGAGCGCGTATCGACCTTGATCACTTCACCGATCTGGATGAACAGTGGCACACGAACCACAGCACCGGTGGTCAGTGTCGCCGGCTTACCGCCAGTACCCTGCGTATCCCCTTTCAGACCTGGATCGGTTTCAACCACTTCCAGCTCAACAAAGTTTGGTGGAGTCACAGCGATTGGGTTACCGTTCCACAGCGTCAGCGTACAGGTGTTGTTCTCAACCAGCCACTTCGCGTTGTCGCCAACCGCTTTGGTATCCGCTGCGATTTGCTCAAACGTCTCGTTGTTCATGAAGTGGAAGAATTCACCGTCGCTGTACAGGTAATCCAGCTCGTTATCAACGACATCAGCCGCTTCAACAGAATCGCCAGATTTAAAAGTCTTCTCAAGAACCTTGCCAGAAAGCAGCTTGCGGATTTTAACGCGGTTGAAAGCCTGGCCTTTACCTGGCTTCACAAATTCATTTTCGATAATGACACATGGTTCATTATCTAGCATAATTTTCATTCCGCCGCGGAATTCATTGGTGCTGAAAGACGCCATTTCTATCCTCTTAACATCTTCGAGTTGTAATTAATGCCGCATATCATAACCCGAAACGCCGCAACTGTTGAGCAAAACTGGCTCAATGATCTGGCGAATGCGATATCTGATCCCTTTCAGTTGTTAACCACCCTGAAAATTGATCCGGCCCCATGGGAAAAAGGGCTGGCGGCCCGGAAGTTGTTTGCACTGCGTGTCCCTTTGAGCTTTGTCGAAAGAATGGAAATTGGCAACCCGTATGATCCCTTACTGCGTCAGGTGTTGCCCCTGGAAGAAGAGTTTGAGGTCCATGACGGCTATTCCCATGATCCGCTCGAAGAGCAGGACAATGCGATTCCCGGGCTGTTGCATAAATACAAGAACCGGGTCCTGCTGATCACCAAAGGGGGCTGTGCGGTCAATTGCCGCTACTGTTTCCGCCGCCATTTTCCGTACCAGGACAACCAGGGTGGCAAGCGCAACTGGCAGGTCGCCCTGGATTATGTCGCCGCGCAACCGGAGATCAACGAAGTGATCCTCTCCGGCGGCGATCCCCTGATGGCCAAAGACAGTGAACTGCGCTGGCTGGTTGAGCACATCAGCCAGATCCCGCATATCAAGCGCCTGCGGATCCACACCCGGCTGCCGGTGGTCCTGCCGTCCCGGATCACCGATGAGCTGTGTGAGCTGCTACAACACAGCCGCCTGCAAACCATTTTAGTCACCCATATCAACCACGCCAATGAGCTCAATGATGAGTTGCGCCTAGCGATGGCGAAGCTGAAACAGGCCCGAGTCACCCTGCTCAATCAGAGTGTGCTGCTCAAAGGGATCAACGATTCAGTCGGCGCGCTGGTTCAGCTCAGCGAAGCCCTGTTTGATGCCGGCATTTTGCCTTACTATTTGCATGTGCTGGACAAAGTACAGGGCGCGGCGCATTTTATGGTCGATGATACCCGCGCCCGCCAATTGATGGCCGGACTGCTGGAGCAGGTCTCCGGTTACCTGGTGCCGAAACTGACCCGGGAAATCGGTGGACGGCGCAGCAAGACCCCGCTGGATTTACACCTTGAATAAATCCCGGCTGGATTGCTGAATAAGGCAGAAAAGCTGCCTTATTCAGCTCGTAATACTTAAAAACTCTATTTTTCAAACGAATGATTTAATAATTTTGCTCGCAAGCCGCTAATAACAGATACAATGCACGCAAAATGGAACGGATATCACGTTTTGCATTAATTAGCGCAATATTAAGTCATTCATATATGAACCTAACAAATAAACTGTCTGCCAGCTTTGCCGGCCTTTCTCTCACCATCATTCTGCTACTTTCTTTCCTGTCCTACGATTTCCTGAAAGAATCGACGCTACAGCGCCTCAATGAGCAGTTGCTCACGGCAGCCAACGCGACCGATCATATTGTCGGACAGCAGGCCCATAACCAGTTGGAGAACGCCTCCCCCGCGAACTATGATACCGTTTCACGCCGGTTAGCCGATTTTATCCAAGCCTCAGGGCTGGACTGGGCCTACGCCACCGTCAAACGGGGCAACCGCGTGTACTACACCTACATCAACCAAACCCAGGAAGAGCTGCAAAGCGGTCGCTACCAAAACTGGTACCTGGAAGAATATAAAGTGGTCCCGAAAATGCTCCATGCGGCATTTGACACCCACCAAATTCAGTTTGAGGACTACCAGGGTGAATACGGACGCTACCGGTCGATTTTCCTGCCGTTTTACAATCAACAGGGCGAACTCTACGTCATTGGGGTCGATATTTCGCTGAGCGACGTCGATCAAATGCTCAACAACGCGCTGAAGCAAACCGCGGTGGTCGCCCTGCTGGTGTTAATCGCAGCATTGATCGCCGCCCGGTTCATCGCCGTCCCGATTGTTTCCCCCATCAACGCCCTGTATGCCGTGCTGGTTGATATTGCCAACGGCAACTGGGATCTGACCCGCCGCGTGAGCGTGACCACACGCGACGAAATCGGCAAAATGTCAGAAGCATTCAACACCTTCATGGCAGCCCTGCGCGAGCGAATGTTAGAAGTCAACCAGTCGACTGAAAGCGTCGCGGCCATTACCGCCCAGCTGGATCCGCTGGTCAGCGCCATCACCCAGCGTTCGATTGCCCAGGCCGACAATGTCGGGAACAGCGCAACCGCTATTGAAGAGCTGGCAACCAGCTCGCAAAGTATTTCCACGGTCGTAGGGCACGCCAACCAGCAAATGCTGAACTTTGAACTGCATACCGATACCACGGTGGCCGCCATTAACGAGGCTGTGATCGGGATGCAGCGCGTTCAGCGAGAAACCAATGAACTGGCCGATAAACTGCGCCAGCTCGACGGCCGCGCCGTCGAAATCAACTCGATTCTGGAAGTGATCAAAGGCATTGCCGATCAAACCAACCTGCTGGCGCTCAATGCAGCCATCGAAGCCGCCCGGGCAGGCGCACAGGGCAGAGGGTTTGCCGTGGTTGCAGATGAAGTGCGCCAACTGTCTGAGCGAACGGCAAAAGCCACCATCGAAATCAGTAAGATGATCAATGCGATTCAGCATGACACGTCAGGGGCGACCGAAACCATGCAATCTGCCGTGGTTCAGGTGGACAACTGTGTGCAGCATGCAGCGCAAGCCAACACCACGTTAGGGGGATTCCGCAGTGAAATCACTCAAATTACCCACGGCATGGATGAAATTACAGAATCCGTGCGTGAGCAGGCTTGTGCTGCAGAGCACCTGTCCGCCAACGTGGCTGATCTCAGCAGCAGCGCAGATGACAACCGCACTTCGACCGAAGAAGCCAAGCAAGGCGTAGAAGAGCTGAAGCGCCGCTCCTGCAGCCTGCGGGATGTGGTGCAACTCTTTCGTTTCTAACTAAAATTGCGGCAGACGCGATCCCAGCTGCTGCCGACCACCATGAGGCGAGATGACTGCATCTCGCCTCATGCTCCGAATCGAACCCTCGCCCGTCCGGGCATCGCCGTACAGCTTTCCCAAATAAAATCACCCTTTTCCAGATCAAAATTCAACTCAATGTAATCACTCAAAAATAACTCAATAAATACCTGTTTTTATTTATATTTTTTATTGTGCAGCTTTTTTAGCGATTTTCCCTGTCAACACAGTTCAGCGTTTTAATGGCCATGATGTCATGTTAATCCCGCGACAGCTGCAACTGTCGTGTTAACAGCATCAGTAACCGCAACAGTCAGAGCAACTGCGCCACAGATCAGAATGTACAGCTCCAAGAGCAAGAAGCACCAATTTGGTGAACAAAAACAACCACCGATAGCCGCCTTTAAAAAACACACATAAGCTATTGAAATAAAACACATAAAAACCTGTACAGCTTTTTCAGGTTTTTTCCGGATAAACCACACGGCCCGTCACAGGCTAAATACTCATCAGAGAGTCACCTCATTTCGCCATATCCATTAGCTTTTTCTCTCATGAACATTAAAAAATATCATCGTCGAACCACTCGATTTTTACCCCGTGGGAGCGCATAGTCGCGCTCCATACTGTGGACAATGAAGATAGCCAAACTTCGCCGCCCGCAGGCTTCCCAGACTTTTATGAGTATCGCAATGAAAATTGGCATCCTTTCCCAAAACGAGAACCTGTATTCCACCCGACGTTTACGCGAAGCGATTGAAGCACGCGGCCATGAGGCTGTGATCATCAATGCGTTGCGTTGCTATATGAACATCAACTCGGTCCAACCCTCGATCCATTTTGAGGGCAATGATTTGACGGGCTTTGATGCCATCATTCCCCGCATTGGAGCTGATATCACCTTCTATGGGTGCTCTGTCCTGCGCCAGTTTGAAATGATGGGGGTTTTCTCGGTAAACCAGTCCATTGCGATCAGCCGCTCCCGGGACAAACTTCGCTCATTGCAGCTGCTCAGCCGCAAAGGCGTCGGCATGCCCATTACCGGCTTTGCCAGCAAACCGGACGATATTCCGGATTTGATCAAGATGGTCGGCGGCGCACCGCTGGTGATCAAGCTGCTGGAGGGCACCCAGGGCATCGGCGTCGTGCTGGCAGAAACCCATAAAGCGGCCGAGAGCGTGATCGAAGCCTTTATGGGCCTGAAAGCCAACATTATGGTGCAGGAATACATCAAGGAAGCCGGTGGCGCCGATATTCGCTGCCTGGTGATTGGCGACAAGGTGATTGCCTCCATGAAACGCCAGGCGGCAGAAGGCGAGTTTCGCTCCAACCTGCACCGCGGCGGCAGCGCATCGCTGATCCGGATCACCCCGGCAGAGCGCAAAACCGCCGTCGCCGCCGCCAAAGCCATGGGGCTGAGTGTTGCAGGGGTTGATTTGCTACGCTCCGAGCGCGGTCCGCTGGTGATGGAGGTCAACTCATCTCCGGGACTGGAAGGGATTGAAACGGCCACTGGCAAAGATATCGCCGGGATGATTATCGAGCATATCGAGAAAAATGCGGTGAAGAAAAGCCGTCGTCAGCTGGCGCACCAGTAAGCCGGGCGCTATCCCAACGGGATGATGCGACAAAACACGGACGGCAACGCACGGCAAATGCGTTGCCGTGCTGCCTTTGAGAACCCCACACCATTCATTTTAGGAGGATACGGGGATGTTACCTGACATCACCCCATTTAGCTGGCCGGCACTGTTGCAGTGCGGTGTTTGCGGTGCCCTGATTGGCCTGGAACGCCAACTGCGCGGCAAACCGGTTGGGATCCGTACTTCAACCCTGATTATTGTCGGCACCTACTGCTTCATCATGCTGGGGCGGACCCTGTCGACCAGCAATGCCGATCTGGCACGAGTCGTCGCCCAGGTGATCACCGGCATCGGCTTTCTCGGCGCCGGCGTGATGATGAACCGGGACGGGCAAATTCACGGCGTGACCTCAGCCGCCGTCGTCTGGATGCTCGCCGCGCTTGGGATCACCATCGGCCTGGACCACGGACAAACTGCCGTGATCATGACCGGCCTGGTGATTGGCCTGTTGCTCGGCGTCGACAAGCTGGAAAACAGCCTGCGCTTTTTGCGAAAAGGGGTCCATGCTCACTGGGCTGATCGCCACCGCCGCAAAAAAGTCGCGCGACCGCAAGCCGCTGACTCGGCAGAAGCCCCTCCGGCCACGGAAGCCGATGAATCCCACCGGCAATAAACCAGGTCTACACGTGCACCAAATCGAACTTCGTACATCGAAAAGGTGCACATTTTCCACCTCAGGAAAACCCAGCCCTGTATAACACGTAAATTGCTGTTTTAGCTAGATTATTTAAACGTGCAGCTTTTTCAGTACTTTTCCAAACAAGCTGCTTACCCGCGGATCACGCCTTTCCTTGCTCATCTTCATCTTCATCCGTATCCATGTACAGCAAAACAAGAACAAGACAGCAAAAAGATGTACAAATAACAAGCCTGGAAAAACGCTCCAAACACAAGATTTAAGTGATTGTTTTTAAATAACTTTAACTGCGTGCAGCTTTTCGGGCTTTTTTACCGTTCAACCCGAGCTACCCGGTATTCCCCCGCTAATCCTCCCATTTTTAACCGCACCTTTGGTCTGCGGCAAAACGCTACAAACAGAAAAACGACAGGCATAAAAAACGGAGGCATAAGCCTCCGTTTTTCAAAGAGATAGTGTGGACTATCAGCGGATTACATCATGCCGCCCATGCCACCCATACCGCCCATGCCGCCCATGTCAGGCATTGATGAGCCAGAGTCTTGTGGTGCATCAGTCACCATCGCTTCGGTGGTGATCATCAGACCTGCCACAGAAGCGGCGAACTGCAGTGCAGAACGGGTTACTTTCGTTGGGTCCAGGATACCCATTTCGATCATGTCGCCGTACTCACCGGTCGCAGCGTTGTAACCGTAGTTCCCCTCGCCAGCACGCACGTTGTTGGCAACAACAGACTCTTCGTCACCGGCGTTCTTGGTGATTTGACGGATTGGTGCTTCCATCGCACGCAGGGCAACACGGATACCCACGTTCTGCTCTTCGTTCGCGCCTTCAAGGCCAGCAACTTTAGAAGCAGCACGGATCAGGGCAACACCACCACCAGCGACCACGCCTTCTTCAACCGCAGCACGGGTCGCGTGCAGGGCATCTTCAACGCGGTCTTTCTTCTCTTTCATTTCAACTTCAGTCGCTGCGCCGACTTTGATCACCGCAACACCACCTGCCAGTTTCGCCACGCGCTCCTGCAGTTTTTCTTTGTCGTAGTCTGAAGTTGCATCTTCGATTTGCTGGCGAATTTGCGCCACGCGGCCAGCAATCATCGCTTCTTCACCCACACCGTCAATAATAGTGGTGTTTTCTTTGGTGATAGTCACGCGCTTGGCCTGACCCAGATCTTCCAGCTGAACTTTTTCCAACTCCAGACCGATTTCTTCAGAAATCACGGTACCGGCAGTCAGCACTGCGATATCTTGCAGCATCGCTTTACGACGGTCACCAAAACCAGGTGCCTTCACCGCAGCAACTTTCACGATACCACGCATGTTGTTCACAACCAGGGTCGCCAGCGCTTCGCCTTCTACATCTTCAGCGATGATCAGCAGCGGACGAGAGGCTTTTGCAACGGCTTCCAGTGCTGGCAGCAGTTCACGGATGTTCGAGATTTTCTTGTCAACCAGCAGAATGAATGGGTTTTCCAGATCAACTGAACCCGCTTCCTGGTTGTTGATGAAATATGGTGACAGGTAGCCGCGGTCGAACTGCATGCCTTCAACGACGTCCAGCTCATCGTGCAGTGCCTGACCTTCTTCAACGGTGATCACACCGTCGCGGCCCACTTTTTCCATCGCTTCAGCAATGATGTTGCCAACAGTCTCATCAGAGTTGGCAGAAATCGTACCGACCTGGGCAATCGCCTTGGTGTCTTCACATGGCACAGACAGCGCTTTCAGCTCTTCAACCGCAGCCGTAACCGCTTTATCAATGCCGCGCTTCAGATCCATTGGGTTCATGCCCGCTGCGACCGCTTTCAAACCTTCGGTGATGATCGCCTGAGCCAGAACGGTGGCTGTTGTGGTACCGTCACCGGCTGCATCGTTGGCTTGAGAAGCAACTTCTTTCACCATTTGCGCACCCATGTTCTGGAACTTGTCTTCCAGCTCGATTTCACGAGCCACAGAAACACCATCTTTGGTGATGGTTGGGGCACCGAACGACTTGTCCAGAACCACGTTACGGCCTTTCGGGCCCAACGTGACTTTTACGGCATCGGCCAGAACGTTGACACCTTCCAGCATTTTTACGCGAGCGTCGTTACCAAATTTTACGTCTTTAGCAGCCATCTTTATCTTCCTTTCTTCATTCTTAGTTTGAGGTGAACGGATTATTCAACGATTGCCATGATGTCGTTTTCAGACATGATCAGGACTTCTTTACCGTCGATCTTCTCAGACTTCGTGCCGTAGCCTTCTGCAAAGATCACAGTATCACCAACTTTGACGTCCAGCGGCTGAACGGTGCCGTTTTCCAGAATGCGGCCTTTACCCACTGCCAGCACGGTACCGCGGGTAGATTTTTCTGCTGCTGAACCAGTTAGAACGATGCCGCCCGCTGACTTAGATTCAACTTCCTGGCGCTCAACGATAACTCGGTCATGTAATGGACGAATGTTCATCGGTCGTCTCTCCTGATTTTTGGTAATATCCATACGTTATATAGGAACAGTGTCTAATGACACTGACTCTTTCTGATACCTAATCATGTTGGGACGTTTTTTCGGATCCCAAGCCCCCAACAAGATTTTTTTCAAAATTTTCTCGCAGATTTTTTGCCCGCTCACACTCTTTGCATTAGGGTAAGCGGGCATTCCATGACCGAGACCACTATGGCCACAGAAAAACAGGCAGACAAGCACGGGCTGCTCACCGCGCCCATTCCCGATGTGCTGCGGCGCTTAACCATTCCGATGATATTCGGCATGGTGGCGATTCTCATGTTCAACCTGGTCGATACCTTCTTTATTTCACTGCTCGGCACCGAAGCCCTGGCGGCGGTCAGCTTCACTTTTCCGGTCACCTTTGCGCTCAACTGCATCACCATGGGGGTCAGTGTCGGGCTCTCGACCCGGATTGGTCGTCTGCTCGGCAGTGGCGATCCCCAAAGTGCCGCCCGCTTTGCCACCCACGGCCTGCTGCTGGCAATGATTTTGATGCTGATTGCCGCCAGCCTCGGCCTGCTCAGCATTGAGCCGCTGTTTACCCTGATCGGCGCCAGCCCGGAGCTGCTGCCGACCATCAAGGACTATATGCAGATCTGGTACCTGGCGATCCCGCTGCTGGTGATCCCGATGGCCGGCAACAGCGCCATCCGGGCCACCGGCGATGCCCAGGCCCCGGCCAAGATCATGATGCTGGCCGGGGTGATCAACGGGGTACTCGACCCCTTGCTGATCTTCGGCTACGGCCCGTTCCCCGAACTGGGCGTGCAGGGCGCGGCAATTTCCAGCGGGATCAGCTGGGCCTTTGCCCTCAGCCGGTCGCTGTATATTCTGATCCGCCGTGAACAGCTGCTGGCCTGGCCGCAACTACGCTGGCTGCGCCAGGACTGGCACCAAATCATGCAGGTCGGCACCCCAGCCGCCCTGTCAAATGCCCTGAATCCGCTGTCGGGCGCGCTGCTGATGTCGCTACTGGCCGCTCAAGGCACCGCTTCGGTCGCAGCCTACGGCGCGGCCATGCGGATTGAATCGATACTGGTGATCGTCATGATGGCCCTCGGCTCCGCCCTGATGCCGTTTATGGCCCAGAACCTCGGCGCCGCCAAACCCGACCGGGCTTTCCAGGCCCTGTTTACCGCGATGCGCTTTGCCATCCTGTTCCAGTTGCTGGTGTTTATCATGATGGTGCCGCTGAGCTGGCCGCTTTCGTCCCTGTTCAGCCAGGATGCCGAGGTGCAGCAGCAACTCTGGCACTACCTGATCGTGGTGCCGGTCAGTTACGGCATGCAGGCGGTGTGTATGCTGCTGATCAGCGCCCTCAATGCCCTGCACCAATCCCTCCACGCGTTGGTGTGGAACCTGTTGCGCCTGTTTGCCTTCTTGCTCCCGGCCGCCTGGATCGGCAGCCTGCTCGGCGGCACGGAGGGCCTGTTCATCGGCATTGCCATCGCCAATCTGCTCAGCGGTATCGGCGCTTACCTTTATGCCCTGCGCCTGCGCCGGACCCTGACCGGGCCCGCCATCGAACCCGGTCAATAAAGACGCCCCACCAACATCGCGGTCGTGCTCTCCGGCCACAGCGCACCAAACAAAAAGGCAACCCGAAGGTTGCCTTGTTGCTATCTGCGCCGCGTTTAGTGCAGGCGGTGGTTGTCATCCGATTTTTCTTTGTCTTTACGCTCGAACTCACCGTCAAAGACATCGCCACCTGATGGGCGGGAATTGAACGGATCGTCCTGGCGATCAAACGGTCCATGGCCCTGGAAGCCCTGATCGCCACCGAACCCGGCCCCGAATCCGGTGCCCATGCTCCGTACTTTCACCTTACTCATCAGCTGCTTGGCCAGCATGGCACGCGGCCCCGGCAGCAACACCAGCATCCCCAGCGCATCGGTCATAAAGCCCGGGGTCAGCAACAACACGCCGGCCACCGCCAGCATCACGCCTTCAACAATCTGCTGTGCCGGCAGCTCGCCTTGCTGCAGGCGCTGCTGCACCGACATCAGGGTGGCAATCCCCTGGCTCCGGACCAGGGACGCCCCGACAACCGCGGTGATCAGCACCAGAGCAATGGTCGGCCACAGCCCCAGAAATCCCCCCACCTGGATAAACAGGGCAATCTCAATAATCGGAACAACAATAAACAGAAACAATAAAACAGGAAACACGAGTCACCCCTTTGTGGTTGGTGTCGGTGGCATCAGATCGTCTGCACATGTCTCCATGTGGCTGTCTTCCAGTGCCTTCTCTTCCTTTTATAGTGGGAGGGATACGGTTGCGAGTCAAAGGGCAAAGTGTAGCAAATGTTAACGGCCCCTCAGAAATCCAGACAAAATATCCGGGAAATTGATGTGCTGATGAAACCAAACGCTGAACAACTCGGTCTGAGAGAGTATAGTGATCCCCCGGATGGTTCGGCCGCGCGTCATTCGCCCCGCCGAACCTGCCGACCACCTGCGGCATTGATATGCTTTCATTATTCAGGGAGCCTCAGACGCTGAGCCAGACCATCATGATGAACAGAAAAATACCTAACGGACGCTCCCGCTTTGCGGCAGTCCTTGCGCTAACCGGCCTGCTCCTGTCAGGCCTGACGAGTTCGCCGCTGCAAGCGGCCTTTAACCTCCCGGGCCTGTCGGGGAGTCCGACGAACCAATTCGTCACGGTTGACGAAGCCTTCCCGTTTAACTTCAGCCAGCAGGGCGGTGTCGTCTACCTCGACTGGCAGGTCAAACCCGGCTACTACCTCTACCAGCACCAGCTGTCGGTCTCCTCGGACACCGCCCGCCTCGGGACACTCAGTATTCCAAGCGGCAAGCCTTATCACGACGAGTTCTTCGGCGAAGTAAACATTTACACCGAACCACTCACCGTCACCGTCCCGCTGCTCGAAGCCGGCGATAGCGCCACCCTGACCGTGCGCTACCAAGGGTGTGCTGAAGCCGGGTTCTGTTACCCGCCGGAGGTCCGTCAGGTGCCGCTCTCGGCCGTGACCGCTCGCCAGGACACCGGGACGGCGGGAACGACGTCCGCCGATCTTCTGCCTGACCGCCAACGTGCGACTTCGCCAGTCAGCACCAACTCACAACGCAAAACCAGTGCCCAGGCAAGCGCGACTATCCAAGCCGCTGCCCCGGCCTCCGAGCAGGATCAGCTGGCCAGCGATCTGGCCGAGCAATGGTGGACCCCGCTGGTCTTCCTGGCTCTGGGGATCGGGCTGGCCTTTACCCCCTGCGTGCTGCCGATGTACCCGATCCTGACCGGGATTGTGCTGGGCAACGGCCAGCTCAGCCCGGGCCGCACCTTCCGCCTGGCCTTCACTTACGTTCAGGGCATGGCGCTGACCTACACGCTGCTGGGCCTGGTGGTCGCGTCCGCCGGGATGCAGTTCCAGGCCGCGCTGCAACACCCGTATGTACTGATGGGCCTGAGCGTGCTGTTCGTCGCGCTGGCGCTGTCGATGTTCGGAGCCTATTCCCTGCAACTGCCGAGCAGTCTCCAGACCTGGCTGAGCCAGCAAAGTAACAAGCAACAGGGTGGCCACGGCGGCGGGGTCTTCGTGATGGGGGCGATCTCCGGCCTGGTCTGCTCCCCCTGCACCACCGCCCCGCTGTCCGGCGCGCTGATTTACGTTGCCCAGAGCGGGGACTTACTCACCGGAGCCATCGCCCTGTATGCACTGGCCATCGGGATGGGGATCCCGCTGATCCTGGCGGCGATGTTCGGCAATAAACTGCTGCCGAAAGCCGGCCTGTGGATGAACCATGTCAAAGTCTTCTTCGGCTTCATCCTGCTCGCGGTGCCAATCTTCCTGCTCGAGCGCATCCTGCCGCACGCCGTGGTGCCTTACCTGTGGTCGCTGCTGGGACTGGCGGCCTTCGGCTGGCTCTACCATGTCAAAAGCACGCTCGCCGTCTCCTGGCGCAGCAGTGCCCTGGCGGTGGTCGCGATTGTCGGCCTGCTGGGTGCCGCGCAGCCGCTGCTCAGCGCCCTGCTCGGCCAGCCCATGAGCGAGCCGGCGGCTCCGGCGGTCGAGTTCAAGCAAGTGGCCAGTGTCGCCGAGCTGAACCAGGCCCTGGCTGCGGCCAAGGCCGAAGGAAAACCGGTGATGCTGGATTTTTACGCCGACTGGTGTGTGGCCTGCAAAGAGTTTGAAAAGTACACCTTCCACGACCCGGCGGTGGCCCCGCAGCTCGGTCGGTTTGTGCTGCTGCAGGCGGATGTCACCCGCAACACCCCGGCTGATTTTGACTTGCTGCAACAGATGAATGTGCTGGGGCTGCCGACCCTGGATTTCTGGGATGCCCGGGGCAACAAGCTCAGCCAAGCCCGGCTGACCGGGTTTATGGAAGCCGATCCGTTCCTGACCCACCTGCAAAACCACCAGCTGGTGAGCCCGAAATAACCCTCTCGCGACCCCTTACTGCGCACCCCCGGGTGCGCAGTGTGTTTCTCAGACCAACCTTTCAACCGCAGCCTGTCCCGGAAACCCTCCCCCATGCCGGTGCATCACCAGGGCTGCCGCCGATTACATCCTGTCTCGCCCGGGGCTGATCCAGCTCCGATCTTGTGTGTTAACAAATTGATCTACGCTATAAGCAGTGATAGCTTGATGAAAAACAATGAGAAACAACTGCCATGGACGCTCAGTACACGATTGTGATTGCCGATGATCACCCGCTGTTTCGCAATGCCCTGTTTCAGTCAGTGCACATGGCGATCAGTGGCGCTAACCTGCTGGAAGCAGATTCCCTCGATACCCTACTCGCCCTGCTCGACAAAGAGCCCGACATCGACCTGATTTTGCTGGATTTGAAAATGCCCGGCGCCAACGGCATGTCCGGACTGATCCAACTGCGCAGCCGCTACCCCGACTTGCCGATTGTGGTGATTTCCGCCAGCGAGGAAACCAGCGTGATCCGCCAGGTCCGCAGCCACGGCGCCTTCGGCTTTATTCCCAAATCCAGCGATATGCGGGCGCTGATCGGCGCGCTGAACCAGGTGCTGGACGGAGAGCCCTTTTTCCCCGAAGGCCTGGGAGAAGATGATGAAGAAACCAATGAGCTGGCCGAGCGGATCGCCACCCTGACCCCGCAGCAATACAAGGTGCTGTGCATGCTCTCAGACGGCCTGCTCAACAAGCAGATCGCCTATGAGCTCAATGTATCGGAAGCGACCATCAAGGCGCATATGACCGCGATCTTCCGCAAACTCGGGGTCAAGAACCGAACCCAGGCGGTGATCCTGCTGCAGCAAATGGATCTGACACCGTAAGCGCGGATCATTTTGGATCCGCGCATTATACTTTCGGCTAAGCCACGTCCGCCGTCCTCCCCCCAATTCTTAGCCTTGTTCACAAAACCGCCGCATTTGGGGCGGTTTTGCCGTTTCCGGCTCGACTAAAGTTGCACAGCTTCCCCACGCGATCGTTGCTATTGTCTGCATGTAACATTTCATTAACGCGATTTCAATGACGTGAAAGGAGATGACAATGGCGTTTGAATCCAAGGAGCAGGCACAAGCCTATTGGAAAGAAAATCTCAGTACCATGGGCACCCTACTGGCGATCTGGTTCCTCGTGTCGTACGGCGCAGGGGTGTTGTTTGTCGATGCCCTCAATGCCATCCACCTCGGCGGCTTCAAGCTGGGGTTCTGGTTTTCCCAGCAGGGCTCAATCTACACCTTTGTGGCCCTGATTTTTATTTATGTCGTCCGTATGAATGCGCTCGACCGTAAATTTAACGTTCAAGAAGATTAAGAGGTGCTCATGGATATCCAAACCTGGACGTTTATCTTAGTGGGCATCACCTTTGCCCTGTATATCGGGATCGCCATCTGGGCCCGTGCCGGCTCCACCAGTGAATTCTACGTCGCCGGTGGTGGCGTCCACCCAATCGCCAACGGGATGGCCACCGCAGCCGACTGGATGTCGGCTGCCTCCTTCATCTCCATGGCCGGGATCATCTCTTTCGTCGGTTATGACGGCGGGGTGTACCTGATGGGCTGGACCGGTGGCTACGTGCTGCTGGCGCTGTGTCTGGCCCCTTACCTGCGTAAGTTCGGTCAGTTCACGGTGCCGGACTTCATTGGCGAGCGTTACTATTCAAGAACTGCCCGTATGGTTGCCGTCTTCTGTGCCATCTTCGTTTCCTTTACCTATGTGGCAGGCCAAATGCGTGGCGTGGGCGTGGTCTTTGCCCGCTTCCTGGAAGTCGACATCAACCTGGGAATCATCATCGGGATGGCCATCGTGTTCTTCTACGCGGTACTCGGCGGCATGAAAGGGATCACCTACACCCAGGTGGCGCAGTTCTGCGTGCTGATTTTCGCCTTCCTGGTGCCGGCGATCTTCACCTCCATCATGATGACCGGGAACCCGCTGCCGCAAATCGGCATGGGCTCAACCATTACCGGCACTGAAACCTACCTGATGGATAAGCTGGACGGACTAACCACGGAGCTCGGCTTTACCGCCTATACCGACGGCTCGAAGAGCATGGTCGATGTGTTCTTCATCACCGCGGCGCTGATGGTCGGGACCGCCGGTCTGCCACACGTCATCATCCGCTTCTTCACCGTACCGCGTGTACGTGACGCACGGATCTCTGCGGGCTGGGCCCTGCTGTTTATCTCGCTGCTGTACACCACAGCCCCTGCCGTTGCCGCCTTTGCCCGCGTCAACATGATCGAGACCATCAACGGTCCGCAGAACCAGGGCGTCCTGGCCGAAGAAGCACCAAGCTGGGTGACCAACTGGGAAGCCACCGGCCTGGTGAAATGGGAAGATAAAAACGGCGACGGCCGGATGTTCTACTCCGGTGACGAGCGCAACGAAATGAACATCAACCGCGATATCATCGTGCTGGCAAGCCCTGAGCTGGCGAAACTGCCGAACTGGGTTGTGGCCCTGCTGGCCGCCGGTGGCCTGGCTGCCGCGCTGTCGACCGCTGCCGGTCTGCTGCTGGTGATTTCCACCTCGGTCTCTCACGACCTGCTCAAGAAAGGCTTCAAGCCGAATATGACGGACAAACAGGAACTGCTCGCCGCCCGGATCGGTGCTGCGGCTGCCGTCATCGGTGCCGGTTACCTGGGGATCAACCCACCAGGATTCGTGGCTCAGGTGGTCGCCTTTGCCTTCGGTCTGGCAGCGGCATCCTTCTTCCCGGCCATTATCCTGGGGATCTTCTATAAGAAGATGAACAAGGAAGGCGCGATTGCCGGGATGTTGACCGGGATCCTGTTCACCGCCTCGTACATCGTGTACTTCAAGTTCATCAACCCGGCTGCCAGCACGCCTGAAAACTGGTGGTTCGGTATCAGCCCGGAAGGGATTGGTACGCTGGGGATGTGTCTGAACTTCGTGGTTTCGATTGTCGTGAACAAGTTCACCGCCGAAGTCCCGACCGAAGTCCAGGATATGGTGGAGTCCATTCGCTATCCGAAAGGGGCCGGAGCTGCGCACGATCACTAAGCGCAAACCCCGAACCCAAACCTCAAAACAAAACGGAGCCTCGGCTCCGTTTTTTCATGCATCAACCCGTGTGCCCCGGCTCCTGGGCGGTTTCGCGCCGATGCTGGTTCAGCAACGCCCGCAGCTTGAGCGGCTTGACCGGTTTGCTGATAAAGCCAAAGCCGTGTCCCCGGATTGCCTGCTGGATTTCATCGGTGCGGTCGGCACTGATCACCACCCCCTTGAAGGTTTTGCCGAGACGCAGACAGCACTGATGCAGCACCTGCAAGCCGGTTTGCTGATGGGTCAGGTGGTAATCACTCAACACAAAATCCGGCCGCCAGCCGTCATCCAGCCGCTGCATCGCCTGCGACACCGTTTCGGCCAGACGCACTTCACAGCCCCAGCGCGACAACAGGCTGTCCATCCCCAGCAAAATATCCGGCTCATTATCGACACACAGCACTTTCAGCCCGGCCAGCGGTGCCGACACCGGCGCGACCGGATCCGAGACAACCGGCGCCACCGCCACACCGCGCGCAACCCCCAGTTCAAATACTGTGCCCTGCCCCGGCCAGGAACGCATGGCCAGCGGGTGGTTGAGCACCCGGCAGATGCCGCGGGCAATTGCCAGTCCCAGCCCCAGGCCATGGTCGACTCCGTTGCGTTCAATCCGAGTAAACTCTTCAAAGATATGGGCCTGCTTCTCCTCCGGGATCCCCGGGCCGTTATCCCACACCTGAATTTGCAGCCGCTCTGCCGAGCGCCGGATCCCGAGCACCACCTTACCGCCCGGATTGTAACGAAAAGCGTTGGTCAGAAAGTTCTGCAAGGCCCGACGCAGCAGCTTGGGATCAGACACAATCACCGCCCGGCTGTTGACCACCTTAAAGGTGAGCCCCTGCTCACGGGCCAGGGCGCTGAACTCGGCGCTGAGAGTATCGAGCACTTCACTGGCCGGGAACGCACGCACATTCACCTGCAACTTACCCGCCTCCAGCCGTGACACATCCAGCAGATCGCCAATCAGATCTTCCGCGCCCCCCAGGGCACTTTCGATATGCTGGGCCAGCTTCACCACCTCCGCCACCGCCTGCGGATCCTTGGCCACCTCGGTCAGGGAGGACGAAAACAGCCGGGCAGCATTGAGCGGCTGCATCAAATCATGGCTGACCGCGGCCAGAAACCGGCTTTTGGAGTGGGCCTGGTGCTCTGCCTGCTGCGTCGCTGAGACCAGCTGACGGTTAAGCAGTTCCAGTTCGCGGGTCCGCTGCCGCACCCGGGCTTCCAGGTTTTCATTGGCTTCCTTCAGCGCCTCTTCCGCCAGGCGGAAATCCGTAATATCGGAAAAGCTCATCACAAAGCCCCCGCCGGGCATCGGATTGCCCTGCACTTCAATCACCTGCCCGTCGGGACGGATCCGCGACGAGGTATGGGCCGTGCCCCGTTTCAGGTGCTCGACCCGCTTGGCGACATGCCGCTCCGGATCGCCCGGGCCACACAGCCCCTGCTGAGCGTTATGGCGGATCACATCGGCAATCGGCCGCCCGACCTGGATCAGCCCCGGCGGAAACGAAAACAGCTCCAGGTAACGCTGGTTCCAAGCCACCAGCCGCAGCTGTTTGTCGACCACCGCAATGCCCTGACTGATATGTTCAATCGCCCCCTGCAACAGCCCGCGACTGAAATCGAACAGCTCCGACGCCTCGTCGACAATCGTCGCCACCTCTTCCAGCTGCATGTTGCGCCCCTGCAGGGCCGAGGTCAGCACCAGCCGTGCCGAGGAGGCCCCGAAGACCCCCGCCAGCACCCGCTCGGTATGGCGGATCAGCGTGGCCGGCGCCTGTTGCTGCGGCAGCAAGTCGGCGTGGTGCTGCTCGGCAAACTGCGAGAAGGCATAACGCACCCGCTTGCGGCCGACGAAGCGCGCCGCCAGCATTTCCAGCTCGGCCACCGTCACCCGGGTCTGGTACAGGCTGGCATTCTCCGAGTCCGGCAACGGCGCACCGACGAAGGTCGCCGCCTGCAACCGCTCCGTCAGCGAGGTGCGGGTCAGCAGCGACACCGCGACATACAACGCCAGGTTCACCAGCAGGCTCAGCAGCATGCCCCAATCCACCGGTGCCAGCTGTTTCAGCACCGGCCATTGCGGCGGCGTCAGCAGCCACAGCAGCAGGTTGGTTTCCGCGCTGCCGGCCAGCATCTGGGTCTGGTTCATCATGGTGATGACCCAGATCGCCAATCCACCGAGCATCCCGGCGTACACGCCTTTGCGGTTACCCTCGCGCCAGTAAATCCCGCCGAGCAGCGCCGGGGCAAACTGAGCAATGGCAGCAAACGAGAGAAAACCGATCGCCGACAGCGACTCAATCTCATCCAGCACCTGATGAAAGCCCCAGGCGGCCGTCAGCAGCAGCAGGATCAGGGTCCGGCGCACATTGAGCAGCAGGCCGGAAAACTCGGCGAAATTGCGCCCGGAGATCCGCAGCCGCCGCAGCAGCAGCGGCAACACCAAATCGTTAGACACCATGATGGTCAGGGCAATCGTCGAGACAATTACCATCCCGGTCGCCGCCGACGTCCCGCCGAGGAATGCCAGCAGGGCAATCTCGTCGGCCCCCTGCAACAACGGCAGGTTAATCACATAGGTGTCGGCCACCACGCCCGGCAGCAGGGCCTGGCCGGCCAGCGCCAGCGGCACCACGAACAGTCCCATCAACAGCAGGTAGCCCGGAAACACCCAGCGGGCCAGGTGCAAATCCTGCGCCCGGCTGTTTTCCACCACAATGGTATGAAACTGGCGCGGCAGACAGATAATCGCCGCCATGGTCAGCAGCATATGGATCAGCAGGCTGCCGAAATCCGGGGTGACGGCGGGGGCATCGAGTGCTCCGGCCAGCGCCTCTACCGGCAGATCCGCCAGCAGACCGAGCGCAAACACCCCGACAATCAAAAATGCCACCAGCTTGACGATCGACTCAAACGCCACCGCCATCATCATGCCGCGGTGATGCTCGGTACTATCGATATGGCGGGTGCCGAACAGCACGGTGAACACCGCCAGCGCGGCAGTGACCATCCAGGCAATATCGCTGTCATCAACCCCGCTTTGCTGACCGAGCGACGGGGCAATCTGCGCCAGACCCATGGTGATCCCCCGCAGTTGCAGGGCGATATACGGCAGGATGCCGATCACCGCAATCAGGGTAACCACCACCGCGAGCCCCTGGGATTTGCCATAACGGGCGGCAATGAAGTCGGCGATGGAGGTGATATGTTCGCGTTTGGCGATCAGCACCAGCCGAGCCAGGATCCGCCAGCCCACGGTGAACACCAGGATCGGCGCCAGGTAAATCGGTATAAACGACCAGATATTCTGGCTGGCCTGGCCGACCGTGCCGTAAAAGGTCCAAGAGGTGCAGTAAACTGCAATTGAGAGACTGTAAATCCACGGCCGCCATCCCGCCATCCATTGCGGTTTTTTATCGCCGTACCAGGCGATCAGAAACAGCAATCCCAGGTAGGCCAGCGAAACCGGCACAACGATCCATCCCAGTGCCATGATACTTCCTGATTGTAAATAAGAGGTAAACGCATGGTAGCGGATCGGTGCGGTTGCACTCAATCAGCATGATCACACTTCTTCAGCGGGCGAGGTGCTGCAGGCGAAGTTCCGCGGGCAAAGGAGAAGTGGCGGTAAGCAGAGGAGGAACGTTGGCAGGCGGATGAACAAGCGGGGAGCCTGCGCCGATCCGCATCGGCACAGGCAAGGTGTTCAGTTCGCGTAAGTCGCGGGATCAGCTGCGGGCTTCGGCCACCCGGCGATCCGGCTGGGAGTCAATTTTCATCAGCAGGACCGGCGCACCCATGGCCGCCATCAGCCAGAACACGTTGGCGCCCCACATGCCGTACAGCCAGCCGCTGAGCGCCGTCATCAGCGCCATGAACGCCCCCAGCGGCAAGGCATTATACAGCGCCTGCAACGCCACCACCTGATTGCTCTGGGCATGCTGGATATAACGAATCGTCGCCAGGTGACACGCAGCAAACGTCACCCCGTGCAGCGCCTGGACCGCCACCAGCACCGGCAGCTCCGTCATGGTCGCCGTGATCCCCCAGCGCAGCATGACGCCGACCGCCGCCAGGCGGAACATCGCGGCCACACTCCAGCCGGAGAATAAGTACTTACTGAAAGCAAACACCGCCACTTCCGCCACCACACTGAAGCTCCAGAGGTAGCCAATCACATCTTCACTGTGACCGACGCCCTTCCAGTAAATGGTGCTGAAGCTGTAATAGGCGGCGTGGCTGCCCTGCAACAGGGCAATAATCACCAGAAAACGTACCACCTGATGGTCAGTCATCATCTGCATCAGTGCCGGGCGCGCCTGCGCCTGATCGCCCTCGGAGATCAGCGGCACCGTCGGCTGACGTAGGGAGAACAACAGCGCAGCAACCATCCCGGCAACGGCCACCCAGGGGATCACCGACGCATCGTATCGGGCGGCCAGCATGCCGACCACGGTCGAGCCGGCGATAAACGCGATCGAGCCCCACAGCCGGGTTCGACCATAGTCTAAATGGCCGTCTTTGGCGTAGTGGTTGGCGACCGCATCTGACAGCGGCATGATCGGGCCAACCAGCAAGTTATAGGCAACCGTCACAATAGTTAGTGCCCACAAACTTCCGCCGCAGTAAATATACGCAATACAGCTGAGCAAGGTGGCCAGTGCCAGCCAGCGCAACGCCGGGATCAGGTGTTCGGCCCGGTGAATCCGCGGCGTGATCACCAGGTTCGCCAGACAGCGGACCGCAAACCCCAACCCGAGTAACAAGCCGATATTGGAAGCGCTGACCCCGAGATGGGCCAGCCACAAGGCCCAGAAAGGCAAATAAACGCCGTAATTAAAAAAGAAACCAATCAGGTATTGTGAGGTCCACCCGAACGGGCTGCTTCGCAACATGCCAAATCCTATATGCAGAATGAAGAATAATCAGCCGCTATTATGCCGAATATCCCCTGCTCGCCCCAACGAAATTATCAGACAATTTATTTTCCCCTTTTCTTATCCCGCCAGCCCGCCGACCGCTATCACGACCGCTAACACAACAGCCGGCAAGAAGACGGAAACCCCGCCGCCTGATGAGCGCCCACTCACCCAGTCCGACCCTAGACTAAAGTCGTCTGGAGCTTACTGCCGTCCTGAACAACACTAGCTAGCATAAATACCCAATCCTTTTTCTGTGCGCCATGCGCCCTTTGTGCGGAAGCTTGTTATGCCAGATAAATTCGATACCTCGTTGCCACCCTTTGACCGCCTCAGCGACAACCAGCAACAGTGCTTGCGTGATGCCCTGGATGTTGCCTATTTCCGGGCCGGGGAGACCATTATCGAAGCCGACGAAGCCTGCCAGCAGCTCTATATTATTATCAAAGGCAGCGTGGAAGAGCGCTCGGCCGACGGCCAGGAGATTTTCGCCCATTACACGGCCGACGACTTGTTTGATGTCCGTGCCCAGCTCGATCAGCACAGCCGCCACCATTACCAGGCGCTGGAAGACACCTTGTGCTACCTGCTGCCGCGCACCCATTTTGTCGAGCTGTACCAGTCCAACGCGCAGTTTGCCGCCTACTTTGACGGCAACCTGGCCCAGCGCCAGCAACTGCTGGACGAGGCACACCAGCAACAAAACCTGGCCGAATTTATCCTGACCAAAATCAGCGATGACAACATCCAGCCCTGCCTGATTGTGCCGCACGAGACCAATCTCACCGCCGTCACCCAAGCCATGCGCGATCACCGTATGGATGCCGCGCTGGTCAAACTCAATGCCACGCCGCAATACGGCATCGTCACCCGCACCAACCTGCTGCATGCCGTGCTGCTGGACGGCCTGCCGCCCTCAACACCGGTCAGCCAGGTCGCCACAACCCCGGTGATCAGCGTGAACAAGGGGGATTTCCTGTTCAATGCCATGCTGGCCATGACCCGACATAAAGTGAAGCGGGTACAGGTACTCGACGGCGATGAAGTGGCCGGAATGCTGGATCTCACCCAGGTGCTGAGCCTGTTTTCCACCCACTCCCATGTGCTGACCCTGCGCATTGCCCGGGCCGAGACCATCGATGAGCTGGCGCTGGCCGCCGGTAGTCAGCACCGGTTGGTGGAAACCCTGTTTAACAACGGCATCCACACCCTGTTCGTGATGGAGCTGATTGCCACCGTCAACGAGCAGATTATCGAGAAAGCCTTCCAGCTGGTGGTCCCGCCCGAGATGCACGACCATTGCTGCCTGATGGTGATGGGCTCGGAAGGACGCGGCGAGCAGATCCTCAAAACCGACCAGGACAATGCCCTGATCATCCAGGACGGGATTGACTGGCCGGACTGCGCGCAGGTCATGGCCCAACTGACCCAGACCCTGCACCAACTGGGCTATCCGCTATGTCCCGGCAAAGTCATGGTCAACAACCCGCAGTGGGTCAAGCATCAAAGTGAGTGGTTACATACCATCAGTGATTTTGCCCGGGCCGGTACTGAAAACACCATGATGTCCCTGGCCATTCTGGCCGACAGCCACGCGGTGGCCGGCAACCGGGCGTTGCTGACCCCGTTGCAGGACCACCTCCACCAGCGGCTGGCCGATCAGGAATTGCTGCTGGCAACCTTCACCCGGCCAGCCCTGAAGTTCAGTGTGCCACTGACCCTGTTCGGCAAACTGAAAGCCGGCAAGGAAGGACTGGATATCAAGCGCGGCGGGATTTTTCCCATTGTCCACGGCATCCGGGCCCTGGCGCTGGAGCACGCCATCGCCGACAACAACACCTTTGCCCGGATTGACCAACTGACCCACCGCCGGGTGTTGGAATCCGATACGGCCTCCAACCTGAGCGAGGCCCTCAAACTGTTTATCAAGCTGCGCCTGCGCCAGCAACTGAGCCAGCATCAGGATCCGCAGAGCCGGGGGCTGCAACAGCACCTGGATATCAGCGTTCTGAGCCGGGCCGAGCGGGATCTGCTGCGCCACAGCCTGCATGTGGTGAAGAAATTCAAGGAGTGGTTGGGTTACCACTATCAGATCCGGGATTAACCCGGTGTCGGTGGTTCGCCTGCGGACCGCCCGTTGAGGAGATGTCATGAATATGCTCAGCCGTTGGTGGTACCAACATAAATTCAAGGATACCCCGCACCAGGCGCTGTTTCAGCGCTACCAAGGGGATGAACTGGTGTCGCTCGACTGCGAAACCACCAGCCTGGATCCGCACAGTGCCGAGCTGGTGACGATTGCCGCGACGCGTATTAAAGCCAACCGGATCATGACCAGCCAGTCGATCCACCTGACCCTGCGCGCGCCGGGCAGCCTGGATGCCGACTCGGTCACCGTGCACCGGATCCGCCACCAGGACTTGCAGGAAGGGATGGAGGAGCGCGAGGCCCTGCGTCAGTTGCTCGATTTCATCGGCAATCGGCCGTTAGTCGGTTACCACATCCGCTACGACAAGACGATCCTCGATCGCTACTACCGGCGACTGTTCGACTTTACGCTCCCGAACAAAGTGGTGGAAGTGAGCCATCTCTACCACGAACGCCTTGAGCGGCTGCTGCCCAATGCCTACTACGACCTCAGTCTGGAGGCCATCAGCCGTCACCTGGATCTGCCGGTACCGGAGCGGCACGACGCCCTGCAAGATGCCATTACCGCCGCGCTGATCTATGTCCGGCTCAAGCACGGCGACATCCCGACCCTGCGCTCGGCCTGACGAGACCGCCTGCCCGGTGCAAGCTTTTCACTGCAACGGCAATGTAACAGCCCATTGCCGTCCCTGAAGGGCCTCTCTCATCCTAAAGTCTAATTGTGACCGGCAGCATTCTGTCGGAAGTTATATCCACACAACCGAAAGCATTACCCAGCATTATCCGGTCCGGTATGGACAGTGACGGAACACAAGGAGAAGAGAATGAGTGAGGTTCATGTGTATCCAGTAACCGAGGACATCGCAGCCAAAGCCCATATCAACGACGAGCAGTACCGCGAGATGTACCAGCAGTCGGTGATTAACCCAACCGGCTTCTGGCGCGAGCACGGTCAGATTGTTGACTGGATCAAACCTTTTACCCAGGTCAAGAACACCTCATTTGACACCGGCCACGTCAGTGTTAAATGGTTTGAGGACGGCACCCTGAATGTGTCAGCCAACTGTCTCGACCGTCACCTGGCCACCCGCGGCGATCAAGCGGCCATCATCTGGGAAGGGGATGACCCGGCTGATGATGCCACCCTGACCTACAACGAGCTGCACGAACAAGTCTGTAAATTTGCCAACGCGCTGAAGAGCCAGGGCGTTCGCAAAGGCGATGTCGTCTGCCTGTACATGCCGATGGTGGCCGAAGCTGCCGTCGCCATGCTGGCCTGTACCCGCATCGGCGCCGTCCACACCATCGTCTTCGGCGGATTCTCGCCGGAAGCCCTGGCCGGGCGGATCATCGACTCCAATGCCAAAGTCGTTGTCACTGCTGATGAAGGGATGCGCGGCGGCCGTGCCGTGCCATTGAAGCAAAATGTCGACGCTGCCCTGGCCAACAGCGACGTGACCAGTATCGAAAAAGTCGTGGTGTTCAAGCGCACCGGCGGCGAGATCGCCTGGGATGACACGCGCGATGTCTGGTGGCATGAAGCCACGGCTGTTGCCTCTGCCCATTGCGAGCCGGAAGAGATGAACGCCGAAGATCCGCTGTTCATCCTCTATACCTCGGGCTCCACCGGGAAACCGAAAGGGGTCCTGCACACCACCGGCGGCTACCTGGTGTATGCCACTATGACCTTCAAATACGTGTTCGACTACCAGGAAGGCGATGTCTACTGGTGTACCGCGGATGTGGGCTGGATCACCGGTCACAGCTACCTGGTCTACGGCCCGCTGGCGAACGGGGCAACGACCCTGTTGTTTGAAGGGGTGCCGAATTATCCGTCCACCAGCCGCATGAGCGAAGTGGTCGACAAGCACCAGGTCAACATTCTCTATACCGCCCCAACCGCGATCCGCGCCCTGATGGCCAAAGGCAACGCCGCTATTGAAGGCACCAAACGCACTTCCCTGCGGATCATGGGCTCGGTCGGTGAGCCGATCAACCCGGAAGCCTGGGAGTGGTACCACCGCACCATCGGCGACAGCCGTTGCCCGATTGTCGATACCTGGTGGCAAACCGAGACCGGCGGGATCCTGATCACCCCGCTGCCGGGTGCAACCGCCCTGAAGCCGGGCTCAGCCACCCGTCCGTTCTTCGGTGTACAGCCGGCACTGGTCGATAACATGGGCAACATTCTCGAAGGGGCCACTGAAGGCAACCTGGTGATGATTGACTCCTGGCCGGGACAAATGCGCACCCTGTGGGGCGATCACGAGCGCTTTGAGCAAACCTACTTCTCGACGTTCCAGGGCATGTACTTTACCGGAGACGGGGCCCGTCGCGACGAAGACGGCTACTACTGGATCACCGGTCGGGTCGATGACGTGCTGAACATTTCCGGTCACCGGATGGGCACCGCCGAGATCGAATCCGCGCTGGTGGCCTTCGACAAAATTGCCGAAGCCGCCATTGTCGGGGTCCCGCACGACATCAAGGGTCAGGCCATTTATGCCTATATCACCCTGAACAACGGTGAAGTGCCGACTGCCGAGCTGCACAAAGAAGTCAAGGACTGGGTCCGCAAGGAAATCGGCCCGATTGCCACCCCGGACTTCCTGCACTGGACCGACGCGCTGCCGAAAACCCGCTCGGGCAAAATCATGCGCCGTATTCTGCGCAAGATTGCCACCGGCGACACGGCCACCCTGGGAGATACGTCGACCCTGGCCGATCCGAGCGTGGTCGAGAAGCTGATTGCCGAGAAACAGAAAGTCCTGTGATCCGGCCCAATAAAAACCGCCTGCGGGCGGTTTTTTTGATCGAGGCCTAAAACTCCCGCGCTCATCGCGAACCGAAGCGATAAGCAAGCTACACTGAACAACATTGCATCCAACGTGCGCCGAACCGCAAACCACCACGGCCCCCGAGCCTGATAGGGCGTCATCCGGCCGCCATCCAGTTTTCAGCGTACAGATGTTCAGGTCAAAAGTGGTGATTAGACCAGTATTTTGCTGCTAATTGTGGTGAATTCTCTATAATTGCTCAGCAAGCGTGTTTTGGCAGCAACTACGGGAAGAAAAAACAGCTGGTTTGCATTTCAATGCGACAACCTGACACATTCCCCTAATTACGAGTAAAATAGCCTCAAGATGTCGACAAACTACCGAATTTTATTACTCAATGGCCCCAACCTGAATCTACTCGGGACCCGCGAGCCAGGGATCTACGGTCAGCAAACGCTGGACGAGATCGTGGCCAACCTGTCTGCCAAAGCACATGCACTGGGCGCGACCCTGGAACACCTTCAATCCAATGCCGAGCACGCGCTGATTGAAGCGATCCATCAGGCCCGAGACCGGGTGGATTTCATCCTGATCAACCCGGCGGCTTACACCCATACCAGCGTCGCCATTCGCGATGCCTTGCTGGGGGTCAGCATCCCGTTTATTGAAGTGCACCTGTCCAATGTGCATGCCCGTGAGCCGTTCCGACACCATTCTTACCTGTCGGATCAGGCTGTTGGGGTGATCTGCGGACTAGGCACCGACGGTTATGAATTTGCACTGCAAGCGGCCGTTCGCCGCCTGCAGGCCATCGCCGACCTGAATTAACATTCGCCGTGGAGGCCGCCCATTGCTGCCTTCCCATCGCTAAACGAACAAAACAGAGAAAGATAAATGGATATTCGTAAGATTAAAAAACTGATCGAACTGGTTGAAGAGTCTGGTATTTCTGAGCTGGAAATCTCTGAAGGTGAAGAGTCAGTACGCATCAGCCGTAACTCTACCGTTGTTGCTGCACCGGCACACGCCCAAATGTACGCACCTGCAGCACCAGTCGCGCCGGCGCCAGCCGTTGCCATTGAAGCGCCTGAAGCGCAAGCGACCACCACGCCGTCAACGCCTGCCGGTCACTCTGTGCTGTCGCCAATGGTCGGGACTTTCTACCGCGCGCCAAGCCCGGATGCGAAGCCATTTGTTGAAGTTGGCCAGAGCGTCAAAGTCGGCGATACCCTGTGCATCGTTGAAGCGATGAAGATGATGAACCAGATCGAAGCTGACAAAGCCGGTACGGTTGTGGCGATCCTTGCAGAAGATGGCGATGCCATTGAGTTTGATCAGCCGCTCGTTATCATCGAGTAACCGGGGCGCGATATGTTAGATAAAATTGTTATCGCCAACCGAGGCGAAATTGCCCTGCGTATTTTGCGTGCCTGTAAAGAGCTGGGTATCAAAACCGTTGCCGTTCACTCCACGGCAGACCGCGATCTGAAGCACGTGCTGCTGGCAGATGAAGCGATCTGTATCGGTCCGGCACCAAGCGGCGAAAGTTACCTGAACATCCCGCGCATCATCAGTGCCGCGGAAATCACCGGCGCGGTTGCCATCCACCCGGGGTATGGCTTCCTGTCTGAGAACGCAGACTTTGCCGAGCAAGTTGAGCGCAGCGGCTTTATCTTTGTCGGCCCGAAAGCGGACACCATCCGCATGATGGGTGACAAAGTTTCTGCGATCACTTCCATGAAAAAAGCCGGCGTACCGTGTGTGCCGGGCTCTGACGGCCCGCTGGGCGATGATGAAGCCAAGAACAAAGCTTGTGCCAAGCGCATCGGCTACCCGGTGATCATCAAGGCGTCCGGTGGTGGCGGCGGTCGTGGGATGCGTGTCGTGCGCAGCGAAAGCGATCTGATCGAATCGATTGCGATGACCCGCGCCGAAGCCAAGGCAGCCTTCAATAACGACGTCGTTTACATGGAAAAATTCCTGGAAAACCCACGTCACATTGAGGTTCAGGTGCTGGCTGACGGTCAGGGCGGTGCGATCCATCTGGGTGAGCGTGACTGTTCCATGCAGCGTCGCCACCAGAAAGTCGTTGAAGAAGCACCAGCACCGGGCATCACCGAAGAGATGCGCAAGTACATCGGTGAACGTTGTACCCGTGCCTGTGTTGAAATCGGCTACCGTGGTGCCGGGACATTCGAGTTCCTGTATGAAAACGGTGAGTTCTACTTCATTGAAATGAACACCCGAATTCAGGTTGAGCACCCGGTGACGGAAATGGTGACCGGCATTGACCTGATCAAAGAGCAGCTGCGTATCGCGGCAGGCCAGCCACTGTCGTTCACTCAGGATGACATCAAGCTGCGCGGCCATGCGATCGAGTGCCGGATCAACGCAGAAGATCCGGTCCGCTTCCTGCCATGTCCGGGCAAAATCACCCGTTTCCATTCGCCAGGCGGTATGGGCGTCCGTTGGGAGTCCCACATCTACTCGGGCTACAGCGTACCACCGCACTACGAT
Organism: Photobacterium sp. MCCC 1A19761; assembly: GCF_037389125.1. NCBI lineage: Bacteria > Pseudomonadati > Pseudomonadota > Gammaproteobacteria > Vibrionales > Vibrionaceae > Photobacterium > Photobacterium sp. MCCC 1A19761. The sequence continues at coordinate 41,412 of NZ_JAZGTF010000039.1, read as the reverse complement.
TCCATGATCGGCAAACTGATCACTTACGGTGAGAACCGTGATGTGGCCATTGCCCGCATGAAGAATGCCCTGAGCGAAATGATCATCGACGGGATCAAAACCAACGTCCCGCTGCAGCAGGACATTATGGCCGACGAAAACTTCCAGCACGGTGGCGCCAACATCCACTACCTAGAGAAGAAGCTGGGTATCCACTAAGCACCCTGCACAATTGCTGACGAAGGCTGCCTCCGGGCAGCCTTTTTCTTGCGCCACCCCTCGGCCGTTTCTAGCGCCGCTCCCCATCTTTTGCCACAATAGCCGCCTTGCTTTGGTACCGGCATTACTCACCCTTTTCGTTCAAACCGTTCGCGACTAATGCTGCTTAACGACTGGAGACTTCCGTATGAAGACGCTCTCTGCTCGCTATCACCAGGCCCATAAAGAAGCCAAATGGGCCCTGGGGTTAGCGCTCGCTTATTTTTTCTGGTGGTACGGCTCGGCGTATGCCTTCGCCCCCGATCCGGCCCAGACCTCGCTCCCGGAGCTTTACTGGGGCTTCCCGCTCTGGTTCCTGCTGGCTTGTATTATCGGCCCGGTGATCTTTACCCTGCTGTGCGCCCTGATGGTGAAATACCTCTATCAGGACATGCCGCTGACTGTTGACGAGGATACGCCGGATGTCTAATTCCCTGTTGATCCCTCTGGTGCTGTACCTCGCTGCCGTGTTCGGTTTCGCCTGGTTCACCCGCCGCCACCAGCAACGCGGCAGCGGCTTTCTCAGCGAATACCTGGTCGGGGGCCGCAGTATGGGCGGGTTCGTCCTGGCGATGACGCTGGCCGCCACCTATGCCAGTGCCAGCTCATTCATCGGCGGGCCGGGCGCGGCTTATAAGATGGGCCTGGGCTGGGTGCTGCTGGCCATGATCCAGCTGCCGGCCGCCTGGCTGACGCTGGGGGTGCTGGGCAAGAAGTTTGCCATTGAGGCCCGGCGCCACAACGCCCTGACGCTCAACGATATGCTCTATGCCCGCTATCGCAACCGCGGCGTGGTGATCTTCGCCTCCCTGGCGCTGCTGCTGGCCTTCTTCGGGACCATGGTGGTGCAGTTCGTCGGCGGTGCCCGGTTGCTGCAAACCGTCACCGGCCTCTCTTATGAGCAGGGCCTGATGCTGTTTGCCGCCACCGTCGGCCTGTATACCACCATCGGCGGGTTCCGCGCAGTAGTGATGACCGACACGGTTCAGGGGATCATGATGATCATCGGCACGCTGGCGCTGCTCGGCGGGATCATCCATGCCGGGGGCAGCGTCGGAGAGCTGATCACGGATCTGCACCGGATCGACCCGGATCTCATCACCCCGTTCGGCCCGGACAACTTCCTCTCCCAGCCGTTTATGTTGAGTTTCTGGGTCCTGGTGTGCTTTGGCGTGATCGGCCTGCCCCATGCGGCCGTGCGCTGCATGTCGTACAAAGACAGCCGCTCGCTTCACCGCGGCATGGTGATCAGCACCGCCATGGTGGCCTTCCTGATGCTGGGCATGCATCTGGCCGGTGCCCTGGGCCGCGCCATTGTGCCGGATATCGCCAGCCCGGATCAGATCATGCCGACCCTGATGATGACAGTGCTGCCGCCGGTGGTGGCCGGAATCTTCCTCGCCGGTCCGATGGCCGCGATCATGTCGACCATCGACTCGCAGCTGATCCAGGCCTCGGCAACCCTGCTCAAGGATCTTTACCTCAATTACATTAACCCAGCCGCCGCGAGCGCCCCGGAGACCGAATCCCGACTACCGAAACTCTCGCTGTGGGTCACCGGGATTTTCTCGCTGCTGGTGTTCATTGCCGCCACCAACCCGCCGGATATGATTATCTGGCTCAACCTGCTGGCCTTCGGCGGCATGCAGGCCGTCTTCCTCTGGCCGCTGGTGCTGGGCCTGTACTGGAAAAAAGCCTCAGCCACCGGCGCCTTTGCCTCAATGATCACCGGCCTTGGCTGCTACATCGGCCTGTCGGTGTTCAAGCCGGATCTCGGCGGCATGCATGCCATCGTCCCGACGCTGGCCCTTGGCCTGATCAGCTTTGTCCTCGGCAGTCTGGCCAAACCGACCTTCGTCGCTGAGCCGCAGCCCCAGGCGTAACGCTCGTCCACCTCCCCCACCAGATAGCACCTGCCGGTGCTATCTTTTTTCAGAGGCGGCCCCAGCCGGCGCCGCCATGAATCAGGTGCGAGCTGCTGACTTTTTATGCTAGACTCCGCACCTTTGAACCGAAGCCTGATTGGAAATGAGCCATGCCCTGGATTCAGATTAAACTCAACGCAACCGCAGAAAATGCCGAAGCCATTGGCGATATGCTGATGGAAGAGACCGGCGCCCTGTCCGTCACCTTCCTTGACGCCCAGGATACTCCGGTGTTTGAGCCGCTCCCTGGTGAAACCCGCCTGTGGGGCGATACCGATGTCGTCGGTTTATATGATGCCGAGTCCGACATGGATCTGGTGCTCACCCTGCTGAAAAACAGCTCGCTGCTGGCCGACGACTTTGCCTATAAAGTTGAACAACTGGAAGACAAAGACTGGGAGCGCGAGTGGATGGATAACTTCCACCCGATGCGTTTCGGCCGCCGCCTGTGGATCTGCCCGAGCTGGCGCGAAGCGCCGGAACCGGACGCCGTCAACGTCCTGCTGGACCCGGGCCTGGCTTTCGGAACCGGAACCCACCCGACCACTTCGCTGTGCCTGGAATGGCTGGACGGCCAGGATCTGACCGGTAAAACCGTGATCGATTTCGGCTGTGGCTCAGGCATCCTGGCGATTGCCGCCATCAAGCTGGGTGCCGCCAAGGTGATCGGGATTGATATCGACCCGCAAGCTATTCTGGCTTCCCGCGACAATGCGGAGCGTAACGGCGTGGCTGATCAGCTGGAGCTGTTCCTGCCGCAAGATCAACCGGCCGACATCCAGGCCGATGTCGTGGTCGCCAACATCCTGGCTGGCCCGCTGCGCGAGCTGTCGCCGGTGATTAAGGGACTGGTCAAAGACGGTGGCGATCTGGCGATCTCCGGCGTGCTGGAAAGCCAAGCGGAAGATGTCGCCGCGTTCTACAGCGACGCCCTGACCCTGGACCCGATCACCGCCCGCGAAGAGTGGTGCCGAATCTCCGGTCACAAGGCATAACGGCACAATCTCGGCCAGGATTTGATTGTGCACAAAATGGCCAATTGATTGAATTTCATACGCTTTTGTAATTCAAAAACGAAATGCTCAATTATTGGCCTTTTCAGAAAGGGAAAAAATGCGTAAAATGCGCGCCCTTACTGGCACAGTCAGGAACAGACGTTTGAAGATCGGTCCTTATCAACTAAAAAACCAGCTGATTGTCGCGCCCATGGCGGGTGTCACCGATCGGCCATTTCGTGAGCTGTGTCTGCGCTATGGCGCGGGAATGGCGGTGAGCGAAATGATGTCTTCAAATCCAGATTTGTGGAATACGTCTAAGTCCCAGAACCGCATGGTCCATGAAGGCGAGTCCGGGATCCGCTCGGTTCAGATCGCCGGTGCCGATCCGGCCCTGATGGCCGAAGCGGCACAATTCAGCGTTGAGAACGGTGCGCAAATCATCGATATCAACATGGGTTGCCCGGCCAAGAAGGTCAACAAGCGGCTGGCGGGCTCGGCCCTGCTGCAATACCCGGCGCTGGTCGAAGAGATCCTGCGCAGTGTGGTGAACGCGGTCGATGTTCCGGTAACGCTGAAAACCCGGACGGGTTGGGATCCGGACAACCGAAACTGTGTCGAGATTGCCCAAATGGCTGAGCAATGCGGCATTCAGGCTCTGGCCCTGCACGGCCGGACCAAAGCCTGTATGTACAAAGGCGAGGCAGAATACGATTACATCAGAGCGGTGAAAGAAGCGATTTCGATCCCGGTGATTGCGAACGGTGATATCGACTCACCGGAGAAGGCACGCTTCGTACTGGATTACACCGGTGCCGACGCTTTGATGATTGGCCGCCCGGCTCAAGGGCGTCCGTGGATTTTCCAGGAAATCCATCACTACTTAACAACTGGCGAACATTTGCCGGCCCCATCGATTGATGAAGTCGGCAATACCATGCTGGGCCATGTTCAGGAACTTCACCGTTTCTACGGCGAGTATCTCGGGTTGCGCATCGCACGTAAACACGTGTCTTGGTACTTGAAAGAACATGCTCCGGCAGGAGACTTTCGCCAGACCTTCAACGCTATCGAGGATGCCCAACAGCAAATCGATGCGCTGCAAGGCTACTTCGAAAACGTTGCATAAATACGAGAAGAGCTGACAGAATATGTTCGAACAAAATCTGACTTCAGAAGCACTAACAGTGACGACTGTAACTTCACAAGACCAAATCACACAGAAGCCACTCCGTGACTCTGTCAAGGCGTCACTCAAGAACTACCTGGCTCAGTTAAACGGTCAGGAAGTCGATGATCTGTACGAGCTGGTTCTGGCTGAAGTTGAACAGCCACTACTGGACACCATCATGCAGTACACCCGCGGTAACCAGACGCGCGCAGCAACCATGATGGGCATCAACCGCGGCACTCTTCGTAAGAAGCTGAAAAAATACGGCATGAACTGATTGCCGGCTTCCCCGGAAGCTTTCAAAGAATAAATAAAGGCAGAAACTTCGGTTTCTGCCTTTTGCATTTCTGGCCCGGCTCCGGGCTCACCCCGTCAGCGAACAGCTTCACTGATGCTGTTGACTGCGTGTGCTGTTGATTACATGAAACATGGCAGAGGGTTGCCCCACCCTTTTGGCATCACCACAGACGCTTACCGTTTGAATTAACGGTAGTCACACAGGTAGGCGGTTTCTTTCTCGACTTTGACATGGAAAGACGCATCGCCCGGGACTTCAAAATCATCACCGGCATAGTAAGTTTCCCAGTCAATATGACCCGGCAACTTCACGGTCATGGCCCCTTTGACCACAGTCATCCGCTCCGGCGCAGCAGTCGCAAACGTATATTCGCCCGGCAGCATGACGCCGACACTGGCACGCTCGCCACCGCTCTCAAACCCGATGGATTTGACCTTGCCTTCAAAATATTCATTCACGTTCAACATGATTTTCCTTATCTAAGTTCCGTAACATCTTCATTTCTCGACGCTATCACATTTACGGGTCCGCCCCTAGCAAAAAATACCGACACGATTCGGAAGTGATACGCCGCAACGCTTTCTGGGCCTGTCACCATTGGCTTCGATGTCCGCTCTGGATCGCACGTTCAGAAACAACCCCGGCAACAGACATTCGACACCCCCCACCAATATGAGCCTGGTCACACAAAACGCCACAAATAAGTGATAATAATTATCACTTACACCCATTCAATAACCTAGTTCAGGAGAGATTATGAAAGCTGCTGTCGTCAGTGAGTTCAAAGGGCCGTTGGTGATCAAGGATATCCCGGTTCCGGTGGTCAAAGTCCGCGATGTACTCGTGAAAATCCATGCCTGCGGCGTGTGCCACACCGATCTGCACGCCTGTCGCGGCGACTGGCCGGTGAAGCCGAAAATGCCGCTGGTCCCTGGCCATGAAGGCGTGGGCGAAGTTGTTGCCGTCGGCAGCGAAATTCATCACCTGTCCGTCGGCGATCGGGTCGGTGTGCCATGGCTCTACAGCGCCTGCGGCCACTGCGATTATTGCCTCGACGGCCAGGAAACCCTGTGCCTGGATCAGCACAATGCAGGCTACTCGGTTGATGGCGGCTACGCGGAGTATTGCCTGGCGCATGGTGATTACGCCATCAAGATCCCCGACGGCCTGAGCTATGTCGATGCCGCGCCCCTGTTCTGCGCCGGGGTCACGACCTACAAATCCCTCAAAGTCACTGGGGTGAAACCGGGCCAGTGGGTGGCAATTGTCGGTGCCGGCGGGCTGGGCCACCTGGCCATCCAGTATGCGGCGGCCATGGGCATGAATGTGATTGCCATCGATACCGGTGCAGAAAAGCTGGCGCTGGCCAGAGAGCTTGGCGCCACCCATACCATCGACTTCATGCAGGAATCGCCCTCAGCGGCGGTACAACATCTGGTCGGCGGCGTGCACGGGGTGGTCTGTACCGCGGTGTCGAAGCCTGCCTTCGAAGAGGCCTACAAGTCGATCCGCCGCGGCGGTACCTGTGTGCTGGTTGGCCTGCCACCGGATGAAATGCCGATCCCGATTTTTGATACTGTGCTGAACGGGGTGAAAATCATCGGCTCCATCGTCGGCACCCGAAAAGATCTGCAGGAGTGTCTGCAATTTGCCGCCGAGGGCAAGGTGAAGGCCATTACCCAGGTCAAACCGCTAGAAGACATTAACGCGATTTTTGCCGAGATGGAAAAAGGGGAGGTTAACGGTCGGATTGTGATGGAATTTGCCTAAACGCCCGGTCCGGCAGGCGCAAGGCCTGCCGGATTCACGAGGCTTTATCCTCCGCCGCCAGGGCTTCAAGGATCGAGCAATGGCTGGCATTATCGTCATCATGGCCACAGCAGGCATCATTGATTTTCTTCAGCGCCGTGCGAATCCGGGTCAGCTCGGCAATTTTGCTGTCGATCAGCGTCAGCTTGGCTGAGGTGATCGCCTTGACCTCAGCGCAGCTATGCTCGGTCGCTTCCAGGCGAATTTCCAGCAACTCCCGGATCTCGTCCAGGCTCAGGCCCAACTCTTTGGCTTTCAGGATAAAACTGATCTGTTTCAGGCTGGCTTCGTTATACAAACGATAGCCAGAATCGCTGCGCCCCGCCGGGGTTATCAAACCATTCTTTTCATAGAACCGCAAAGTATCACTGCTGACCTCACACAGCTTGGCCAGTTGCCCAATCATGTACATAGCCGACTTTTCCTTTCCAGAGGCACCTTGAGAAAGTCATCCTGCCTGCCGCAAAAAGCAAACGTTTGCGCAACAGGCGAAATGATGTAAGATAGGCGCCATCGACACAGGGGATCCCTGCCCGGAGATACCGCCTATGGGTCGATTCTACCTGACTGAGGGTATTTGCCAAAACCCGGCTGATACGAGCCGGCTTTTGGCAAATATTCCCCGTGTACAAAAGAGATGGTCACAATGGAAAACGCTCGTCCTATTCGCCGTGCGCTGATCAGCGTATCAGACAAAACTGGAATTGTTGAATTCGCACAAGCTCTTGCCAACCGTGGTGTAGATATCCTGTCGACCGGTGGCACCGCCCGCCTGCTGGCCGAACAAGGCATCAAAGTCACTGAAGTTTCTGACTATACCGGCTTTCCTGAAATGATGGACGGCCGGGTGAAAACTCTGCACCCGAAAGTACACGGTGGCGTGCTGGGTCGCCGCGGCCAGGATGATGCGATCATGGCTGAGCACGGCATTGACCCGATTGACATGGTAGTGGTGAACCTCTACCCGTTTGCCCAGACCGTTGCCAATCCGAACTGTACCCTGGCAGATGCGGTCGAAAACATCGATATCGGCGGCCCGACCATGGTACGTTCGGCGGCGAAAAACCACAAAGACGTGACCATTGTGGTCAACGCCCACGACTATGACCGCATTCTGTCTGAGCTGGAAAGCCACGACGGCTCACTGACCCAGGCCACCCGTTTCGACCTGGCCATTGCTGCGTTTGAACACACGGCGGCCTACGACGGGATGATTGCCAACTATTTCGGCACCATGGTGCCGTCTTACGGCGAGAACGAAGAGGGCGATGCTCCTTCTCCTGAAAATAAAAGCAAATTCCCGCGTACTTTCAACCAGCAGTTCGAGAAGAAGCAGGACATGCGCTACGGCGAGAACAGCCACCAGGCCGCCGCCTTCTACGTCGAGAAGCAGCCGGAAGAAGCCTCGGTCGCCACGGCCCGTCAGATCCAGGGGAAAGCCCTGTCTTACAACAACATTGCCGATACCGACGCAGCACTGGAGTGTGTCAAAGAGTTTGACCAGCCCGCCTGTGTGATCGTCAAACACGCCAACCCGTGTGGTGTCGCGCTAGGTAGCGATATCCTGGAAGCCTATGATCGCGCTTACAAAACCGATCCGACATCAGCTTTCGGCGGCATCATCGCCTTCAACCGCGAGCTGGATGCCGCGACTGCCACAGCCATTGTTGAGCGTCAGTTTGTGGAAGTCATCATCGCCCCGAGCGTATCCGCAGAAGCCATCGCCGTCGTGGCGGCGAAGAAAAACGTTCGCCTGCTGGAGTGCGGTGAGTGGTCGACCAAAACCACCGGCTTCGATGTGAAGCGTGTCAACGGCGGTCTGCTAGTTCAGGACCGCGATCAGGGCATGGTCGGTCTGGACGACCTGAAAGTGGTTTCCCAGCGCCAGCCAAGCGAGGAAGAGCTGCGTGACGCCCTGTTCTGCTGGAAAGTGGCGAAATATGTCAAATCCAACGCGATTGTCTACGCCAAAGGCAACATGACCATCGGCGTTGGCGCCGGCCAGATGAGCCGCGTCTACTCGGCGAAGATTGCTGGGATCAAAGCCGCGGACGAGAACCTGGAAGTGGCCGGTAGCGTGATGGCTTCCGATGCCTTCTTCCCGTTCCGTGACGGCATCGACGCCGCCGCCGAAGCCGGGATCACCTGCGTGATTCAGCCAGGTGGCTCGATGCGCGATGAAGAAGTCATCGCCGCTGCCAACGAACACGGTATGGCGATGGTCTTCACCGGCATGCGCCACTTCCGTCACTAAAACCCATATTCACACCCAGGCCCCGTTCATCGGGGCCTGGGTGTTATTTAATTTAAGCTCACACGTTGTTGTGAGCATTAGCTTTAGCAACTTTTAAGCATTTAGCGCAAAGCCATTTTTTTGAGTTCAAGGAAAGCGCACGGAGTTTATGCCGATAAATGAGTACGCTTGACACCGAAATCAGAAAAATGGCGACGCGATAAGGATGAAAACATGAAAGTTCTGATCATCGGTAATGGCGGCCGCGAGCACGCCCTGGGCTGGAAAGCCGCGCAAAACCCTCAGGTTGAAACTGTCTATGTCGCGCCGGGCAATGCCGGGACCGCGCTGGAGCCGAAGCTGGAAAACGTCGCGATCGGCGTGGAAGACATTCAGGGCCTGGTTCAGTTTGCCCGGGAGCACCAGATTGACCTGACCATTGTCGGCCCGGAAGCGCCGCTGGTGATCGGAGTGGTCGATGCCTTCCGTGCCGCTGAGCTGCCGATTTTCGGTCCGACCGAAGCCGCAGCCCAACTCGAAGGCTCTAAAGCCTTCACCAAAGACTTCCTGGCTCGTCACCAGATCCCGACGGCGGAGTACCAGAACTTTACCGAAGTTGAGCCTGCGCTGGCGTACCTGCGCAAGAAAGGCGCGCCAATTGTGGTCAAAGCCGACGGCCTGGCTGCCGGCAAAGGCGTGATTGTGGCAATGACGCTGGAAGAAGCTGAAGACGCCGTGCGCGACATGCTGGCCGGCAACGCCTTCGGCGAAGCCGGTCACCGGGTGGTGATTGAAGAGTTCCTCGACGGCGAAGAGGCGAGCTTTATCGTCATGGTCGATGGTGAAAATGTACTGCCGATGGCCACCAGCCAAGACCACAAGCGGGTCGGCAACGGCGACACCGGGCCGAATACCGGCGGCATGGGCGCCTACTCCCCGGCCCCGGTGGTGACGCCGGAGATCCACCAGCGCGTGATGGACGAGGTAATCTACCCGACCGTGCGCGGTATGGCTGCCGAAGGCGCGCCGTACACCGGCTTCCTGTATGCCGGCCTGATGATCATGGCCGACGGCACCCCGAAAGTCATCGAATACAACTGCCGTTTCGGCGACCCGGAAACCCAGCCGATCATGCTGCGCATGCAGTCGGATCTGGTTGAGCTATGCCTGGCTGCGATTGACGGCAAGCTCGATACCATGGAGTCGAAGTGGGATCCGCGCGCTTCAATCGGCATCGTGCTGGCAGCTGGCGGCTACCCGGCCAGCTACAATAAAGGCGATGTGATTTCCGGCCTGCCAACGCAAAACACCGAAGGAGAGAAAGTCTTCCATGCAGGCACCTGCATGCAGGACGGCAACGTGGTGACCAACGGTGGCCGGGTGCTGTGTGCCACGGCGATGGCCGACAGTGTGTCTGCTGCGCAGCAGCGTGCCTATGCACTGGCGCAGCAAATCAGCTGGGACGGCATGTTCTTCCGTGAGGATATCGGCTATCGTGCGATCGCCCGCGAGCAGTAATCCCGCCGTCCTTCGTGGATGAACCCCATAAAAAACGCGCTGATTTCAGCGCGTTTTTTGATCGTCAGACCACTCCGGGACTATTGGGTATCCAACAACACCGGCGGCACCAGACACTGCTGGCTGTTATCGGCCAGCAACAGTACCTGGCTGGCTTCGATGCTGTCGCGCCGGACTTTACCGGTCAGGGCCATATAGCCAGTGGCGCGTTCATGCCCGGAGGCCGCCGCCTGCGCCGCAACCGTATTAAACGTCAGCGACTTGGCCCGCTGCTCGCCGCACAGGATCATATGCTGCTGCTGCCAGTAGCCCTGCACTAAGCTCAATCCGGCTTTGCGCTGCTGCGCGATCACCCGCAGTGCCGCATCTACCTGACGGATCGGGGCATACAGCTCGACATCAGACAACGGCAACACGCTGCCATCTTGGGTAAAACGCTGATAGACCGCTTGTCCCTCGGCATCGTAGCGCAGGTGCAGGGTAAACGGCACCAGAAGATGCTCATCGCCCAGCCGGGTGCCCTGACGCTTGATTTCACGCAGTTTGCCGTCCCGCCAGCGATATTCAGACTCATAGCGCTCGCCATGTTCCGCCGTCACGACTCCGGCCAGGTTTACCGGTTGGTTTTGTTGCGAGGTATACCAGTACAATGCCGTCGTGGAGCCTTGCTGATAGCCGGTCGCATGTTTCGAAAGCGGAGAGATAACGGTATCGGAAACGGCAGTGGTTTCACATCCAGCCAGGAGGGAGAGGAAAACTAAAGGAATGAGACGTTTCATAACAAAAACTCCGCCAGATGCGTTATCTGGCGGAGTATAGATTATTTCACTGAGTCTTTCAGTGCTTTACCTGCGACAAATGCAGGAACGTTCGCTGCAGCGATTTGGATTTCCTGACCCGTTTGTGGGTTACGGCCAGTGCGCGCAGCACGGTGGTTTACTTTAAATGTACCAAAGCCAATTAGTTGAACCTGGTCACCTTCCTTCAGCGCGTCAGCAATACCGTCCAGAGTCGATTCCAGGGCGATTTTCGCTTGAGCTTTAGAAAGATCTGCTTTTTCAGCGATCAGGTCAATCAGTTGGGTCTTGTTCATTAGGTTTCCCTTCTAAGGTTTTTCTTAAGACGCATCAACTCTAATTCAAAAGAAGCCCGTGTGGCAAAGGTTTGTCAGCTATGATGTGGCTAGGTGCGGGCTCTTTAACCATAAACTGAGCGCAAGTTCACAAAATGTTACGTACTGGCCGGCGGAAATAGTTGTATTTATTCCCCGTCGCACCGATTAATATAACCGTCACTTTGTTGTTTGTTCATAAGGTAAGCATGATACTCCTAACGATTTACGTCGCGATTGCGATTGGTGTTTCGTTCATTTGTTCGGTTCTTGAAGCCGTTTTGCTCAGCATTTCGCCGAGCTACATCGGGACCCTGCGTCAGCAAGGCCACCCGTCGGCCGCCCGTCTGGCAGCCCTGAAAGATAATATCGATCGCCCACTGGCCTCGATCCTCACGCTCAATACCATCGCCCATACCATCGGGGCAGCAACGGCCGGTGCGCAAGCCGCCGTGGTGTTCGGCAGTCAGTGGCTCGGCGTGTTCTCCGGCGTATTAACGATTGGTATCCTGCTGTTTTCCGAAATCATCCCAAAAACCATCGGGGCCACCTACTGGCGCCAGCTGGCTCCGGCGTCTGCCAGTGTCCTGCGCTGGATGGTCTGGGCACTGACCCCGTTTGTCTGGGTCTCCGAGCAAATCACCCGTCGCCTGTCGCATGGCCACCAGCCACCGAAGCTGCGTGACGAGCTGTCTGCGATGGCGATGCTGGCCAAGGAATCCGGTGAGCTGGCCGAAGGCGAGTCGAAGATCCTGGCCAACCTGCTCCAGTTCCGTGAAGTGAATATCACCAAAATCATGACACCGCGTCCGGTGCTGTTCCGGGTTGCAGCCGAGCAACCGATCAACGAATTTCTCTCCCAGCACAAGGACAGCCCGTTTTCGCGGCCATTGGTCTACAGCGAGCAAACAGATAATATCCTCGGCTTTGTCCACCGCCTGGAGCTGTTCGCCGAAAGCCAGGCCGGTCGCGGCAACAATGAGCTCGGTACCCTGATGCGCCCGCTGCCGGTGGTGCTCAATACCGTCAGTGTGCCTAAAGCGTTCGAGCAACTGATGAAAGAGCGCGCGCAACTGGTATTGATCGTCGATGAATACGGCACAGTCCAGGGCTTGGTGACCATGGAGGATATCTTTGAACACTTGGTCGGCGAGGAGATTGTCGATGAGGCCGATAAGAACACTGACATGCAGCAACTGGCGTTCCAGCGCTGGGAACGCTGGAAGAAACTCCATGGCGTGATTGAAAGCAGGGACGACGAGGCCTAATCCGCTCTCGCCGACATCCATCACAATCCATATCCGCAACCACCCAAATCACAACCACCCAAATCACAACAAAGGGGCCATTTGGCCCCTTTTTGATCTGATGCGTTGATCTCATGGCTGCTCGGACGGCGACTCAGCCCCGCGGCCGCTCAACCGCAGGCACCCACCTTTTGCTTGTCAACGATTTCACCACCATGGCAGCCCCCAGAACCAGAGCCGTCGGAACCACCCAACCGGCATAATAGCCATACAAAGGCAATTCACGGCTCAGCACCCCATGCATCTCTGACGGCATGCTGCCCAGAATATGCAGCGCATCCAGTCCGCCAAAGACCAGCGCCGTCGCTACGGTGCCGACCACACTAACCGGCGACAGGAAGCGGCGCAGCGGCGCAATCATCAGCAGGGCAATGGCGACCGGGTGCAGCGCAACCACAGCCGGCAAGGTGATCGCCAGCAACTGATCCAACCCAATATTGGCCACCAGCGCCGAGGCTCCCATAGTGACCCAGACACATCCCCGATACGACACTGGGGTGAAGGTCCGGCTGTAAAACTCACTGCCCGCCGTCGTGACCCCAATCGCTGTGGTCAGACACGCCAGCACCATCACCACGCCCAGCAGCAGAGTGCCGAACAGGCCGAACCGCGCCGTGGTAAAGGCCGTCAGGATTTCACCACCGTTGCTGTACGCCTGGCCGTCATGAACACTGGTGGCCCCGATGTAGGCCAGGGAAATATAGACTAACGCCATGGCGACAGCATACATCAGCGCGGCAATCAGGGTGTATTTGGCCGTGGCTTTCGGGCAGCTGACCCCCATACTCTGGATCGCCCGGAAGATAATCCAGCCAAAGCCAATCGAGCCCAACGCGTCCATGGTCATGTAGCCCTGGGTCAGGCCTTCCGCCAGGGCACCGGAGACATATGGTCCGGTTGCCGCGCTCAGAGCGCCTGCCGGAGACCACCAGGCCACACCCGCCATCACCACCAGGATCAACAGCAGCACTGGCGTCAGCCATTTCCCCAGGGTATCCACCAGCTTGCCGGGGTACAGGGCGAACATCACCGTCGCCAGACAGAAGATCAGCGAGAACGGGATCAGGGCGGATTCCCCGACAAAAGGTGCGAAGCTGAACTGGTAGGCGACCGTAATGGCCCGCGGGATCACAAACGCCGGACCAATAACAATAAACACCATCACCCAGAAGCTGGTGGCCAGCGGACGCGGTAACACCGTGGTCAGGTTATCCGAACCACCGACCAGCGCGACCACCACCAGGGCAAGCGCCGGCAGGCCGACCCCGGTCAGCAGAAACCCCATCATGCCTTCGATCAGATGATCTCCGGCCTGGTAGCCCAGAAACGGGGGGAAAATCAGGTTGCCTGCACCCAGGTACATGGCAAAAGTCATAAAGCCTAAAGCGGCGATGTTGCGTGCACTTAACATAGTCTTCCTCTGTCGGAGTCAGCCTGAAAGGTACTAGCAAGGGAACGTCAAGATGAAGGAGCGACTCTGCCAGCACAGCTCAGGCTGACAGAAAAATGGTACGGCCTGTCAGCCCCGGATAAGTTCCAGAGAGAGCAGGAGGAGCAGGTTTGCCGCCACAGCGCGCTGGCTGCGGTTCAACAAGCAAGTTGTAAAGGCAGTTGATGACATACCCGATCCCGGCTGACGGTAAAAAAAACAGGAAGGTAAGCCTTCCCGATGACCCCTAAAGTTATAAACGCCCGGCCGATGCCCTGACAAGCCATGGCGAGAAATAAGTGAATTCCTTCAGCGAATTACTAGCATCCTGGTCAATTTGACTGGGCTAAAATCAAAATACCAGAGTAATTTACTAAGATACTCAGCTACACCTTCATGCCCCGGCCATAAAAAAAGAGCTAGGCGGCTCTTTTTTTCCAGAAGTGTCAACTAATGACTACAGTGTTGTCTTTACAGCGAAATGCCCAGATTGCTGATCGCATCTTCCCGCAATTCTTTGCGCAGGCCTTTGATCAGCTCAATGTCCCGCTTCTCCGCCTCTTTCAGGGCCCGGAAAATCGCCCACTGCATGTCCCACTCGGCACACACGGCTTCATTGCCTTTCTGGTTGTCATTTGTCACCGCTTCTCCGGTTTGGGCAAATTCCAGATCCGCCACGGTCTCCGCCGAAAGGGAGCTCAACTTCTCCAGGGTCTCCAGCATCAGATCGCGATCCAGCAGCGCATGAAGCAGATCCGCCAGCGCCATACAGGCATCAATGGCAGGGTTCACCGCATACAGATCGTAGTCTTCGGCACTCGGGACCAGTTCTTCGAGTTTCTCCAGCTGCTTTTCAAAGTCGATCTTGGCCGACTTCACCGTCAGGATCTCCCAGATGCTATCGAGGATCAGGCGGTATTTCTGAGCATCGGCAAACTCAGTTTCCCGGCAGAAAAACGCATAATTCGGATACATCCGCTCGCACAGGGAAACCATAAAGGTAATGTGTTGCCAGGGCTCTAATTTTTCTAGACGAAGCTGAACAGGATTCTTTAGCATGGAGTCATCTGCGGTAGTGATTTGGTTGGGATATTACTTGATTCGCCGCGTCGGAAAAAGGAAAAAGGAATGCACAAGGTACTAATCCTCTCGAAACAGCAGCCCCGCTATCACCAACTCCTCAGCGTGGCAGCGCTGCCCGGGCTCCGTTTCACCGACGTCCCGGATGAGGCCGAGATTGTCCTGGCTGACCCGCCGCTGGCAGCTTCAGCACTCGCTGATTTACCTGCGCTGTGTTGGATGCAGTCGACCTTTGCCGGGATCGACGCCCTGATGCAACCCGGCCTGCGCCAGGACTATCAGCTCACCAATATCCGCGACTATTTCGGACCGCTAATCGCCGAATATGTGCTGGGCTATACCCTGGACTATACCCGCCACCTGAGCCAGTACCGCCGGCAACAACGCCGCGGCCAGTGGCATCCCCTGCCCTACACGTCGCTGGCTGCGCGCACGCTGGTCGTCCTCGGGACCGGCTCGATCGGCACCCACCTGGCCGGGGTCGCGAAAGCCATGGGGATGAGCGTGATTGGCGTCAACCGCAGCGGACGTGCCGAACCGACGCACTTTGACCGGATCTACCCGCTCACGCAACTGACCGACGCGCTGGCGCTGGCCGATGTCCTGGTCTCTACCCTGCCGGCAACGCCGCAGACCGATCTGCTGCTCAACCGTGACAGCCTGAGCCATTGTCGTGATACGCTCGTATTTAACGTTGGACGTGGCAATAGCCTCTGCGAAACCGGCTTACTGGCCGCAATTGAGGCCGGGCAGGTCGCCCATGCTTTTCTGGATGTATTCAACCTGGAGCCGCTGGCACCACAACATCCGTTCTGGCAGCACCCACAGATCACCATCACCCCGCATATTGCCGCCGAAAGCTTCCCCGAGCAGGTGTTCGAGACATTCCGGGACAACTATCTGCGCTATACCCAACAGCAGCCGCTGCGCAATCTGATCAGCTTTGAGCACGGCTACTAACCTCCACCGGAGCAAACCAGGGAGTCCCCATGGCATCGCAACAACTTGATAACCTGCTGGATCAAATACGCCGCTGCGAGATCTGCAAGGATCATCTCCCGCTCGGCCCACGCCCGGTGATCCAGGCCGCGAGCAGCGCCAGGCTGATGATTGTCGGCCAGGCGCCGGGAACCCGCGTCCATGCCACCGGGATCCCCTGGAACGATCCGAGCGGTGATCGGCTGCGCACCTGGCTGGCCCTGGATCGGGAGACCTTCTACGATCCCCGGCAAATCGCCATCATGCCGATGGGGCTGTGCTATCCGGGCAAGGGAAAATCCGGTGACCTGCCGCCGCGGCCGGAATGCGCGCCGCAGTGGCACCCGCAGGTGTGGCCGCTGCTGCCGGCAATCGGGATGACCCTGCTGGTCGGCCAGTATGCCCAGCAGCGCTACCTCCCGGACAAGCCCAAAACCCTGACCGAGACCGTCAGATCCTGGCGTCAATGGGCGCCGCGTTATATCCCGATGCCCCACCCCTCGCCGCGCAACACGCTGTGGCTGAAGAAAAACCCGTGGTTTGAAGCCGAAGTGGTGCCCTATATCCGCGAATACGTCCACCAGCATCTGGGGATTGCCGAGGGATAATCCCGAAAAGAAAAAGCCCACACCGGCGACGGCGTGGGCTTTTCAATCTTCTCTGTCAATCAGAGCACGATGACTCAGTCCTGCTGCGATGAAGGCCAGCAGTGAAGTGTCGATATGTTATTTGTGGTACGGCTTGGACAACTCGTGGACCGCCTCAACAAAGACCCCGGCATTTTCCGGCGGCACGTCCAGGTGGATCCCGTGGCCCAGGTTGAACACATGGCCGGTACCGCCATGGCCGAAACCTTCCAGGATCGTCGCCACTTCCTGACGAATGCGCTCTGGCTGGGCGTACAGCATGGATGGATCCATGTTGCCCTGCAGCGCCACTTTGTCGCCGACACGACGCTTGGCATCCGCGATATTGATGGTCCAGTCCAGGCCCACCGCATCACAACCCGTCGCTGCGATCTGCTCCAGCCACATACCGCCGTTCTTGGTAAACAGGGTGACCGGGACACGGCGACCGTCGTTTTCACGGATCAGACCATCGACAATCTTGTGCATGTAGCGCAGGGAAAACTCGTTGTAATCACGCGGGGTCAGCACGCCACCCCAGGTATCGAATACCATGACCGACTGGGCACCAGCCTTGATCTGGGCATTCAGGTACTCGGTGACGCTATCAGCCAGCTTATCCAGCAGGGCATGCAGCGTCGTCGGCTCGGCGTACATCATCTTCTTGATCTTGGTGAACGCTTTCGAGCTGCCACCTTCGACCATGTAAGTCGCCAGCGTCCATGGGCTTCCCGAGAAACCAATCAACGGTACTTCGCCTTGCAGATCTTTGCGGATCTGGCGCACAGCATTCATCACATACTGCAGCTCGCCTTCCGGATCCGGCAGGCCAATCTTGTCGACATCCGCCTTGCAGGTGATCGGACGCTCAAATTTCGGTCCTTCACCGGCTTCGAAGTACAGCCCCAGGCCCATGGCATCCGGAATGGTCAGGATATCTGAAAACAGAATGGCAGCATCCAGCGGAAAACGGCGCAGCGGTTGTAGCGTGACTTCACTGGCCAGCTCGGCATTTTTACAGAGGGACATAAAGTCGCCGGCCACACTCCGGGTTGCACGGTATTCTGGCAGATAACGGCCTGCCTGGCGCATCATCCATACCGGTGTGCAATCGACCGGCTGCTTCAGCAGCGCACGTAGGTAGCGGTCATTCTTTAATTCGCTCATTCGGGACTCCCTGGGTAAATTCTGCGGCGTATTGTAACACTCCGGGTCGGCAACAAAAGAGCCCGATTGTTAAGCAGATCATGTTTATCACAACAATCCGGCCACCGGGTTTGCGGCCCGACACGTCACCGTGGTACAAAATCTGCGCGCTAGCAACAATAACAATGATATTGCTCGTCAAAGAGCACGATAACTGCACCTTACCCCTCCCTACGGAGGGTTTTTTTATGCCCAAAACGGGCCAATGATGGCACAGGCCCGAGGATGGCCACACTCGGCAAAGCACCCTGCCGGCAAAATGCCGCAGCCCCAGGATCAAGGAAGGAGGCTCACGCCTCCTTTGTCCTGACCTAACGGCGTCGACCGCCTTGCGCGCGTTAGCCCGCAATCAGCTCGCAGACTTTTTTCGTGATCCCGGAGACATACCCCTGAGCCAGGTAAGAGGGACACAGGGCTTCCTGCACTTCGGAGGAATGCTTCAGGTATCCATCAGCCCCCGTCAGTTTATGATCCCGGCAGTGTTGGGTCGCGACCGCCAACGCCGCCTGATAGTGCTGGTGTTTGGGCAACGCCAAGGTCTCCAGCACGCCTTTCGCCACATCCGCCTCTTGACAGTAAGCGGCATTTCGCTGCACGGCTGGCGCGAAGAACGGGACCGATGCGGTCGATGAAACCTGCTTCAGCGCCCGTTGCCCCTGCTGGAACAGCATATCCGCCGGTGCCGAGAAATGCGTCAAGGTTTGAGCATATTCATGGGTACAGGCCGCATTCCCGTAGCGATAACACGGCGCGTAATATTGCTCAGCCTGCGCCAGGTAAATCGCGGTAAACTCGCCATTATTCACCAACTGCGGATACTGCAGCGTCAAGCCTTTGCCGACCCCGACAACATCTTCAAGGCTCACCGTGGCCGTCAGCGATTTCAGAAATGCCACCCCGGCCTGATCAACCAGTGCCTGCCAGGTCACTCCCCGCTCTGCCGGACTAACATCCTGCAAATGCGTGATCACCTCGGTCCAGGCCTGCTGCCGAGCCAGTTGCTGGAGCTCATCGAGCGAGTAGACCTGCGGCTCTGCCTGAGCGGTGGCCGCCACAAGCGTCAAGCTGATAGCCGCGGCCCGGATACCAGGTGTCATGCGTCCCATCAGCCCCATGCATCCTGCAGTAGCTTCGCAAACTTACTATTGTAGGTCCCGTTTCCATTGAGTTTGATATTCAACTCAGTCCCATCCGGAGACAGGCTAAAGCTGGTATCACGCTCGGTGATTTTGCTTTGACCGGTGAAATTCAGTTTCTTCAGTTTGCTGAATTCTGCTTTATACAGCTCGGCATGATCAATCTTGGTACACAGCTCCACCATATCGTCATAGATGTTGTTGACCTGACCGCCAACCCAGCCCGCCACGTTGACCGGATCCACGCGCGCTTCCTGGTAGTCATACCCGGACCAGGCTTGCCAGTCGATGCTGGCTTTCAGCTCGGCATTCCCGCACTCTTGCTGGACCCGGGCGACCTCGCTTTCAATCACATCCTGGGACACCAGTTGCTTGGCTTTTACCTTGAGCCCGGCAGCGTTGGCGCCGCCCACCAGCGACATAGAGCATAAAATCAGAGCAATGTGACGGTATTTCATAGCTTCCTCAATTCGTATCACCGAACAAAATTATGGTCGCTGTTGTATATGATTCTGCCGGGCACATCTACCGCTAAGCACGCTTAATAGTGAGAATAGGAAGCAACCTCGAGGTGTTATGAAATTGACCGTTTTAACATCACATGAGTTCCAGAGTCGCCTCGATCAACGTCCGGGCAATAGTGCCGGGAGGCGCCACAGGGGGCATGTTATCCGCCCTGGCCCAAATCGCATCACTGAGCTCGGTATAGTCGGGTTTGAGTTCGCCACCGGCATAGTCGGCCAGAAATCCCATCATCAGGTTGGACGGAAACGCCCAGGGCTGGCTGGCGACATAACGAATATTGGTCACGTCAATACCGGTTTCTTCTTTCACCTCGCGTGCAACGCACTGCTCCAGGGTTTCACCGGCTTCAACAAATCCGGCGATCACTGTGTACATACCGGTTTTATGGCGCGGATGCTGCGCCAGCAAAATCTGATCATCTTTTCGGACCGCGACAATCACGCAGGGAGACAAACGCGGATAGTGATGAGTCCGGCAAGCCGGACAAGCCATCGCCAGCTCGTGGACTGCCAGGTGGCAGCGCTCCCCACAGGTCGCACAAAATGCCTGGCTGCTGAGCATATGCGACAGCTGTGTCGCCTTGCCGGCGAGATTAAATAATTCCCCGTCGAGATGCAGTAATTCCCTCTGGGAGTAGAAATTTGCTTCGCAATCGCTTTCCGTCACTTCCAGCCAATACACCGGCTTTTCGTGATAATGACCAATCAAGCGGGCCTGATCACTCGAAAATCCTAACTGTTCAGGTGTTAACAGAGGAAGTGTTTGATTTTCTAAATATAACTGGCGATCTTTCACGACACACCAATACGCGACATCTTGAGTATTTAACATCAATGTTACATCCATCCTTGCAGGGTTTGATTTTTACTGGCAATCTAAACTTATCAACGGATGCGATCCGTCAGACAAGGGTCTCTTTTTAAAGTGATTCAATTGTAGTTTTGTCAGTATTGATACTGGCCGATCATGAGGGCATGGTCATGCTAAGTAAATTCGAGCAAGTTCAAAAACAGTGGGGCGGCACCAGCGATGTCATTGATCACTGGCTGATGTCCAGGCAACAACTCCTGATTGATTATTGCAAGCTTGCCGGGCTTCCCCCCTTCGAGAAAAATCAACGCCAACTCCCCACCGCAGCGCAGCTACAACTGTTCAGCCAGCAATTGGTCGATTACATCTCCGAAGGTCATTTCAAAATTTATGATATGGTCATGGCTCGCTGGAATGCCACCGGTTATTCACCCACCGAAGAAATTTCAAAACTCTACTCGCAAATCACGCACACCACAGATCCACTGCTCAATTTTGCCGACCGCTACTGCGACATCGCAGAAGAAGACGAGCTGCCGGATTTTGACACCGATCTGTCTGTGACAGGTGAGCTGATCGAGTCACGGTTTGAACTGGAAGACGAGTTAATTGAGCTGATTAGCGAAAGTCTGGCCTGCCCGCCCGGCGCCTGATCGCCCCAGCAAAACCTGTCCTCCACCAGCCTGATACGCATATCGGGCTGGGTGGTCTGACGCCAAAAATCCAGTCGAGCCATCAGCATATCCCGCCGTAACGTGCCCCTTCTCTGAATCACGTCAATACGAAACCTCTGCCATCCCTATCCTGTTTCGCTGACCCCCATCTTCGATGAACGCCCCTCTGGGGTACCGACAATAAAAAAGGGTACCCGAAGGTACCCTTTTTAATCAATGTTCAATCAATGCGATAAACGAGAGATTAATGCTCGTCGTTCAGACCGGCATTCAGCAGTGCAGCCAGATCTTGCGAAGCTTGCTCCGCATCAACCTGAGGTGCGACTGGCTCAAGCTCTGCATCACGTTGGCGCTGACGCTGCTGATGGTACGCGAAACCGGTACCGGCAGGGATCAGACGACCCACGATAACGTTCTCTTTCAGACCACGCAGTTCATCACGCTTACCAGAAACCGCAGCTTCGGTCAGTACGCGAGTCGTTTCCTGGAACGACGCCGCAGAGATGAACGACTCAGTCGCCAGAGACGCTTTGGTGATACCCAGCAGATCACGCTCGTAAGTTGCTGGTAGTTTACCTTCAGCTTCCAGCTTACGGTTCGCAATGGTCACGCGAGAGTATTCCAGCTGCTCACCTGGCAGGAACTCAGAATCACCAGAAGTCACGATCGTAACCTTACGCAGCATCTGACGAACGATAGTCTCAATGTGCTTATCGTTAATCTTAACGCCCTGAAGACGGTAAACTTCCTGAACCTCGTTCACGATATAGTCAGCAACGGCGTTCACGCCACGCAGACGCAGGATATCGTGCGGTGCCTCTGGACCATCGGCGATCACATCACCTTTCTCGACCTTCTCACCTTCGAATACGTTCAGCTGGCGCCACTTCGGTACCATCTCTTCGTAGATGTTCCCTTCAGCAGGGGTGATGATCAGACGACGCTTACCTTTGGTCTCTTTACCGAACGATACCGTACCGGTAATTTCAGCCAGGATTGCAGGCTCTTTCGGCTTACGCGCTTCGAACAGGTCGGCAACGCGTGGCAGACCACCGGTGATATCTCTTGTACCGCCAGATGCCTGAGGAATACGTGCCAGCGTATCACCGATACCAACTTCTGCACCGTCTTCCAGCTGGATAATTGCTTTACCCGGCAGGAAGTACTGTGCAGGCATTTCGGTACCTGCGATCATCACGCCATTGCCGTTCTCGTCAAGCAGCTTGATGGTCGGACGCATGTCTTTACCCGCACCGGTACGCTCTGCAGCATCCAGTACCGTGATCATCGACAGACCAGTCAGCTCATCCGTCTGACGAGAAACAGTCACACCGTCGATCAGGTCAACGAACTGAACACGACCTGCCACTTCAGTGATGATTGGCATGGTGTGTGGGTCCCAGTTGGCAACCACTTCACCGGCATTCACATGCTCGCCGTCACCTTTAGTCAGGTGAGAACCGTATGGCAGCTTGTAGTTCTCTTTCGTACGGCCGAACTCATCAATGATGGTCATTTCAGACGCACGAGAGGTGATCACCAGCTTACCTTCGTTGTTCACAACGAACTTGGCATTTTGCAGTTTCAGAGAACCGTTGTTCTTCACCTGAATGCTGTTTTCAGCCGCAGCTGCAGATGCCGCACCACCGATGTGGAACGTACGCATCGTCAGCTGAGTACCCGGTTCACCGATAGACTGTGCAGCAACAACACCGACCGCTTCACCTTGGTTCACCAGGTGACCACGGGCCAGGTCGCGGCCGTAACAGTTACGACAACAACCGAAGTCATTTTCACAGCTAACAACAGAACGTACTTTCACCTGGTCAACAGAGTTTTCTTCCAGGATGTCACACCACTTCTCATCCAGCAGTGTGTTACGTGGCGCAAGAACTTCTTCCGTTCCTGGCTTCAGTATGTCTTCAGCAGCCACACGACCCAGTACACGCTCACGCAGTGGCTCTTTAACATCACCACCTTCGATCAGCGCCATCATGTTGATACCTTCGTGGGTACCACAGTCATCAGACGTGATCACCACGTCTTGCGCAACGTCTACCAGACGACGAGTCAGGTAACCGGAGTTCGCAGTCTTCAGTGCGGTATCCGCCAGACCCTTACGAGCACCGTGGGTTGAGATGAAGTACTGCAGTACGTTCAGACCTTCACGGAAGTTCGCGGTGATTGGCGTTTCGATGATCGAGCCATCCGGCTTGGCCATCAGACCACGCATACCAGCCAGCTGACGGATCTGAGCGGCAGAACCACGCGCACCCGAGTCGGCCATCATGTATACGCTGTTGAACGATTTCTGTTGCTCTTCTTCGCCATCGCGGTTGATAACTGTGTCGAAAGACAGGTTATCCATCATCGCCTTGGCAACCTGCTCGTTGGCAGTGGCCCAGATATCGATCACTTTGTTGTAACGCTCACCAGCGGTCACCAGACCAGACTGGAACTGCTCTTGGATCTCGGCAACTTCAGCTTCGGCTTCTGCGATCTTGGTGTATTTCGCTTCTGGTACAACCATGTCGTCGATACCAACAGACACACCAGACAGAGCTGCGTACGCGAAACCGGTGTACATGATTTGGTCCGCAAAGATAACGGTCTCTTTCATGCCCAGTTCACGGTAACAGGTGTTCAGCAACTTAGAGATTTGCTTCTTACCCAGCGCTTCGGTATTGACCAGGCTGTACGGCAGACCTTTCGGTACGATTTGCCACAGCATCGCACGACCAACCGTGGTATCAACCAGCTGAGTGTTAGCAACCAGGTTACCCTGCTCGTCTTTCACGTGCTCAGTGATACGCACTTTCACACGGGAGTGCAGTTCAGCGTTGCCGGTACGGTAGGCTTTTTCAGCTTCTGCCGAACCCGCCAGGTACATACCTTCACCCTTCGCGTTGATTTTCTCACGCGTCATGTAGTACAGACCCAGTACAACGTCCTGAGAAGG
This sequence comes from Photobacterium sp. MCCC 1A19761, assembly GCF_037389125.1. Taxonomy (NCBI): domain Bacteria; kingdom Pseudomonadati; phylum Pseudomonadota; class Gammaproteobacteria; order Vibrionales; family Vibrionaceae; genus Photobacterium; species Photobacterium sp. MCCC 1A19761. The sequence goes on along the minus strand of NZ_JAZGTF010000039.1, from coordinate 17,385 downwards.
TACGATGATTGGATCACCAGACGCTGGCGACAGGATGTTGTTGGTCGACATCATCAGCGCACGCGCTTCAAGCTGTGCTTCCAGGGTCAGCGGAACGTGTACCGCCATCTGGTCACCATCGAAGTCGGCGTTATAGGCCGCACACACCAGTGGGTGCAGCTGGATCGCTTTACCTTCGATCAGCACAGGTTCAAATGCCTGGATACCCAAACGGTGCAGGGTTGGTGCACGGTTCAGCATCACCGGGTGTTCGCGAATCACTTCGTCCAGGATATCCCAAACAATCGCTTCTTCGCGCTCGACCATTTTCTTGGCAGCTTTGATGGTTGTGGCCAGGCCACGCGTTTCCAGCTTGCCGTAGATGAATGGCTTAAACAGCTCCAGTGCCATCTTCTTCGGAAGACCACACTGATGCAGACGCAGGTATGGACCTACGGTGATTACAGAACGGCCAGAGTAGTCAACACGCTTACCCAGCAGGTTCTGACGGAAACGACCTTGCTTACCTTTGATCATGTCAGCCAAAGATTTCAGAGGACGCTTGTTCGAACCTGTGATCGCGCGGCCACGACGACCGTTATCCAGCAATGCATCAACAGACTCCTGAAGCATACGCTTTTCGTTACGTACGATAATATCAGGAGCAGCCAGATCCAGCAGGCGCTTCAGACGGTTGTTACGGTTGATCACGCGACGGTACAGATCGTTCAGATCTGACGTTGCGAAACGACCACCATCCAGCGGAACCAGCGGACGTAGATCCGGCGGCAGAACTGGCAGAACAGACAGGATCATCCACTCAGGGTTGTTACCTGACTGCAGGAATGCTTCGACCAGCTTCACACGCTTGGTCAGTTTCTTACGCTTGGTTTCAGAGTTGGTTTCTTCCAGCTCTTCACGCATCAGTTCGATTTCAGCATTCAGGTCCATGTTGCCCAGCAATGCTTTCACCGCTTCGGCGCCCATTTTCGCGTCGAATTCGTCGCCCCACTCTTCCAGCGCGTCCAGGTACTGCTCTTCGCTCAGCAGCTGGCTACGCTCAAGGTTGGTCATGCCTGGTTCAATCACGACGTAAGATTCGAAGTACAGTACACGTTCGATATCACGCAGTGGCATGTCCATCAGCAGGCCGATACGGGACGGCAGTGACTTCAGGAACCAGATGTGGGCAACCGGAGAAGCCAGCTCGATGTGACCCATACGCTCACGGCGTACTTTGGTCTGCGTAACTTCTACACCACATTTTTCACAGATCACACCACGGTGCTTCAGGCGTTTGTATTTACCACAAAGACACTCGTAGTCTTTTACCGGGCCAAAGATACGTGCACAGAAAAGACCGTCACGCTCAGGCTTAAAGGTACGGTAGTTGATGGTTTCTGGCTTTTTCACTTCACCAAACGACCATGAACGAATCATGTCTGGTGACGCAAGACCGATTTTGATCGCATCAAATTCTTCAGTCTTGTGTTGTGCTTTCAGAAACTTAAGTAAGTCTTTCACATTCGGCTCCTGTGAGGAGTTGACCCATAAAGGCGCCAGTTGGCTGGCGCCTTCATATTTATACCGGTTTAACTAATAAGTATAGGTAACCAACCTAGGCTTATTCGTCTTCCAGCTCGATGTTGATACCCAACGAGCGGATCTCTTTCAACAATACGTTGAACGATTCCGGCATACCTGGTTCCATACGATGGTCGCCATCGACGATGTTCTTATACATCTTCGTACGGCCGTTCACGTCATCCGACTTAACAGTTAGCATTTCCTGCAGGGTGTATGCTGCGCCGTATGCTTCCAGCGCCCACACTTCCATCTCACCGAAACGCTGACCACCGAACTGTGCTTTACCACCCAGCGGCTGCTGAGTAACCAAGCTGTAAGAACCGGTAGAACGGGCGTGCATCTTGTCATCAACCAAGTGGTTCAGTTTCAGCATGTACATGTAACCTACGGTTACCGGACGCTCAAACTTGTCACCAGTACGGCCATCAAACAACGTCAGCTGACCAGACTCAGGCAGATCACCCAGCTTCAGCAGCTCTTTGATCGAGGACTCAGGCGCACCATCAAAGACTGGTGTCGCGATCGGCAGACCGCCACGCAGGTTCTCAACCAGAGTGCGAACTTCATCGTCTGACAGGGCAGCAATATCGACGTTCTGGCGTGTATCACCCAGATCGTAAACTTTCTGCAGGAACTCACGGAACTTGTGTAGTTCTTGCTGCTGCTTCAGCATCTCGTTGATCTTGTCACCGATACCTTTCGCTGCCAGACCCAGGTGGGTCTCCAGGATCTGACCGATGTTCATACGAGACGGTACACCCAGTGGGTTCAGAACGATATCAACCGTCTGGCCCTTCTCGTCGTACGGCATGTCTTCAACAGGGTTGATCTTCGAGATTACACCCTTGTTACCGTGACGACCGGCCATCTTATCACCCGGCTGAATGCGACGTTTCACGGCCAGATAAACCTTAACGATCTTCAGAACGCCCGGCGCCAGATCATCACCTTGGGTGATCTTGCGACGCTTGGTTTCGAACTTCTTATCGAATTCGGCTTTCAGCTCGTCGTACTGCTCGGCCAGCTGCTCCAGCTGGTTCTGCTGGTCTTCGTCGTCCAGCGTCTGTGCGAACAGTTTCTCGCGATCCATCGACAGCAGTTTGTCTTCGCTGTAACCGGCTGCCAGCAGCAGGGTGCGAACACGTGCCAGAAGGCCACCCTCAAGGATTTGGAATTCCTCGGTGATGTCTTTCTTCGCTTCTTTGAGCTGCATCTCTTCGATTTCAAGCGCACGCTTGTCTTTCTCCACGCCATCGCGGGTAAAGACTTGAACGTCGATAATCGTACCAGAGACAGAGTTCGGCACACGCAGAGAAGAGTCTTTTACATCAGACGCTTTCTCACCGAAGATCGCACGCAGTAGCTTCTCTTCCGGCGTCAGCTGAGTTTCACCTTTTGGTGTCACCTTACCAACCAGGATGTCGCCGCCTTTGACTTCAGCACCGATGTAAACGATACCTGACTCATCCAGCTTCGATAGCGCTGCTTCACCCACGTTCGGGATATCGGCAGTGATTTCTTCCGCACCCAGCTTGGTATCACGCGCCACACAAGACAGCTCTTGAATGTGGATTGTGGTCAGGCGATCTTCCTGGACCACGCGCTCAGAAACCAAGATGGAGTCTTCGAAGTTGTAACCGTTCCAAGGCATGAACGCGATGCGCATGTTCTGGCCCAGTGCCAGCTCACCCAGGTCCGTTGACGGGCCGTCAGCCAGGACGTCGCCACGAGCAACCGGCTCACCCGGCATCACAGTTGGACGCTGGTTGATACAGGTGTTCTGGTTCGAACGGGTGTACTTGGTCAGGTTGTAGATGTCGATACCGGCTTCGCCTGGTACCAGCTCGTCTTCGTTAACTTTAATAACGATACGAGAAGCATCTACGGACTGAACCATACCGCCACGTTTGGCTACGGCAGTTACACCGGAGTCAACCGCTACGTTACGCTCGATGCCGGTACCGACCAGCGGCTTGTCAGCGCGTAGCGTTGGTACGGCCTGACGTTGCATGTTCGCACCCATCAGGGCACGGTTCGCATCATCGTGTTCCAGGAATGGGATCAGAGATGCCGCCACCGATACAACCTGGTTGGTTGCAACGTCCATGTACTGGACATGGTCACGTGGGTGCAGACCTGATTCACCTTTCTGGCGAGCCGTGATCAGTTCGTCAGCGAAAGAGCCGTCTTCGTTCAGCACGGCGTTGGCCTGTGCGATAACGTAGTGACCTTCCTCGATGGCAGACAGGTAATCAATTTCTTCAGTTACCTTGCCGTCGATCACTTTACGGTATGGGGTTTCCAGGAAACCGTAAGCATTACACTGTGCAAACGCAGACAGTGAGTTGATCAGACCGATGTTCGGACCTTCAGGCGTTTCGATAGGACACAGGCGACCGTAGTGGGTTGCGTGAACGTCTCGAACCTCAAAGCCAGCACGCTCACGTGTCAGACCACCTGGACCAAGCGCCGAGATACGACGTTTGTGAGTCACTTCTGACAGTGGGTTGTTCTGATCCATAAACTGAGACAGCTGAGAAGAGCCGAAGAACTCTTTCACTGCCGCAGAAATCGGCTTGGCATTGATCAGATCCTGAGGCATGACAGCATCCAGATCGCCCAGGCTCAGACGCTCTTTCACCGCACGCTCAACACGGACCAGGCCAACACGGAATTGGTTTTCCGCCATCTCGCCCACAGAGCGGATACGACGGTTGCCCAGGTGGTCGATATCATCGACTTCACCTTTACCGTTACGGATGTCGATCAGCTTACGCATCACTTCGATAATATCGTCGTGATCCAGTGTACCGGCACCCGTGCCTTCTTCACGGTTCAGTGAGCTGTTGAACTTCATCCGGCCAACCGCAGACAGATCGTAACGATCTTCGCTGAAGAACAGGCTTTCAAACAGCTGCTCTGCCGCTTCGCGTGTCGGTGGCTCGCCCGGACGCATCATGCGGTAGATCTCAACCAGTGCGCTCAGACGGTCAGTGGTGCTGTCGACACGCAGGGTTTCTGACATGTATGGACCGAAGTCCAGGTCATTGGTAAACAGCACTTCCAGTGACTTGTGACCAGCTTGTGACAGCAGTGCCAGCGTCTCCAGGCTCAGTTCCTGGTTCGCAGCAGCGATCAGCTCGCCTGTCTCTTCGTTCACGTAGTCACGAGAAGCGATTTTGCCAACGATATATTCAACCGGCACTTCGATGTGATCGATGCCGTCTTTGCCCAGCTGGCGAATATGGCGAGCCGTAATACGGCGGCCTTTTTCCACGTAAACGGTGCCGTTGGCTTCGATGTCAAAGCTGGCAGTTTCACCACGCAAACGCTCTGGGATCAGTTCCATCACCAGAGATTTACCCTGAACTTCGAACTTCACTTTTTCGAAGAACATGTCCAGGATCTGCTCGGTGGTGTAACCTAGTGCACGCAGAATGATTGATGCTGGTAGCTTACGACGACGGTCGATACGTACGAATACGTTATCCTTAGGATCAAATTCGAAATCCAACCATGAGCCACGGTAAGGGATGACGCGTGCATTGTAGAGCACTTTACCTGAGGAGTGGGTTTTACCCTTATCGCTGTCGAAGAAGACACCCGGGCTACGGTGCAGCTGGGATACGATAACCCTCTCGGTACCGTTAATAACGAATGTACCGTTATCTGTCATGAGCGGAATTTCGCCCATGTAAACTTCTTGTTCTTTGATGTCTTTAACTGTGCCAGCAGGTGCGTCTTTATCGTACATCACCAGACGCAGCTTCACGCGCAGCGGCGCAGAGTAAGTGACGCCACGAATCTGACATTCTTTAACATCGAAGACCGGCTCACCGAGACGATAGCTAACGTATTGCAGCTCGGAATTGCCGTTATAGCTCTGAATTGGGAAAACAGAACGAAAGGCAGCTTCTAGACCGTAATGCCCTTCCGGATCCTGCTCGATGAACTTGTCAAAAGACTCAAGCTGGATCGACAGCAAGTAAGGTACATCCAATACTTGTGGACGCTTACCAAAATCCTTACGGATACGCTTTTTCTCGGTATAAGAGTAAACCATAGGTTCCTCAGATCGCTGATAAGTGATCCAAACTACCTCGACTATGAGGCAGTGACTAATAACACTGTTTATTGTAGGTTCAGCACTCTTTTGAATACTGTTTTTTGCACAGGCCGTGGTCGCAAAACAATGTGAAAAACACCACTACCCTACAGCGCAAAAAGGCCGGTGGCTATTTAGCCACCAGCCGTTAGCCTTTCCAGGCTAAGAAATTAAGTAATTATTACTTAACTTCAACAGAAGCACCAGCTTCTTCTAGTTGAGCTTTCAGAGCTTCAGCTTCTTCTTTAGAAATAGCTTCTTTCAGAGGAGCTGGAGCGCCGTCAACCAGTGCTTTCGCTTCTTTCAGGCCCAGGCCAGTTGCGCCACGTACTGCTTTGATAACAGCAACTTTGTTACCGCCAGCAGAAGTCAGGATTACGTCGAATTCAGTTTGCTCTTCAGCAGCTTCACCAGCTGCTGCGCCGCCTGCTACAACTGCAGCTGCAGCAGTAACACCGAATTTCTCTTCCATAGCTTCGATCAGCTCAACAACTTGCATTACAGACATTTCTGCAACTGCGTCTAGGATTTGCTCGTTAGTGATAGACATAACAATTCTCTTTTAAAGTCAACAATTAGTTTAAATAGCAACCAGATGATAGCAAGGGCAATTAAGCCGCAGCTTCTTCTTTCTGATCGCGAATAGCTGCGATAGTACGGACCAGCTTGCCAGCAGACGCTTCTTTCATGCACATCATCAGGCGTGCAATCGCTTCGTCGTATGTTGGTAGAGTCGCTAGTACTTCAACGTCAGCAACAGCGCCTTCGAATGCAGCTGCTTTGATCTCAAAATCTTTGTTCTCTTTCGCGAAGTCTTTAAACAGACGCGCTGCAGCACCTGGGTGCTCAGTAGAGAAACCGATCAGAGAAGGACCAACGAAAGTGTCTTTCAGACACTCAAAGTCAGTACCTTCTACAGCACGACGTGCCAGGGTGTTACGAACAACTTTCAGGTAAACGCCGTTTTCACGAGCTTGTTTACGCAGAGAAGTCATCGCACCCACAGCAACGCCGCGTGAGTCAGCAACAACTGCAGACAGGGCACCATTGGCAGCTTCGTTGACTTCAGCAACAATTGCTTTTTTGTCTTGAAGGTTCAATGCCATTGGATTTGCTCCTGGATTTTAGCCGGGTTAACCCCGAACAGTACACCACTCACTGCCACGATGACAGGAGAGTTAATACGGCGCAGATCCAAGAAAGACTTACATCAATCATGTTCTGGCACCGTCTACGTAGGTATTATTAAGTCGAACCTTTCAGTCACGACGCCTACGGTCTTTGACGGAGGCCGTTATTTACACAACAGCCTCAGCCATGAATTCGGAAGCGCGAATTATACACGAATTACGCGCTTCTGCAAATTACTGTGCGTTAGCGTCCAGAGAGTTCTGGTCTAGCGCTACACCTGCACCCATAGTGGTAGAGATGCTTACTTTCTTGATGAAAGTACCTTTCGCTGAAGAAGGCTTCGCTTTCTTCAGTGCAACCAGCAGAGACTCTAGGTTCTCTTTCAGTTGCGCAGCGTCGAAATCCACTTTACCGATAGTGGTGTGGATGATGCCGTTCTTGTCGTTACGGTAACGAACCTGACCAGCTTTCGCGTTCTTAACCGCTTCAGCAACGTTAGGCGTTACAGTACCAACTTTCGGGTTTGGCATCAGGCCACGTGGACCCAGGATCGTACCCAGCTGACCAACAACGCGCATTGCATCTGGAGATGCGATAACTACGTCGAAGTTCATTTCGCCTTTCTTAACCTGCTCAGCCAGATCTTCCATGCCAACCAGGTCAGCACCAGCTTCTTTAGCTGCTTCAGCGTTTGCACCCTGAGTGAATACCGCTACGCGGATGTCACGGCCAGTACCGTGTGGCAGTACAGTTGCGCCACGAACGTTCTGGTCAGATTTACGTGCATCGATGCCTAGGTTAACAGCAACGTCAACGCTTTCAGTGAATTTAGCAGTAGCCAGTTCTTTCAGCAGAGCAACAGCTTCGTTGATGTCGTACTCGCGAGAAGCATCTACTTTCTCACGGATTACGCGCATGCGCTTAGTTAGTTTTGCCATTGTCTTAACCCTCTACTACCAGACCCATTGAACGTGCAGTACCAGCAATCGAACGCTTCAGAGCTTCGATGTCAGCACCAGTCATGTCCGCAGCTTTTGTTTCTGCGATCTCTTGGATCTGAGCGTCAGTTACAGTACCAACTTTCTCAGTGTTCGGACGGCCAGAACCAGACTTGATACCAGCAGCTTTCTTCAGCAGAACTGCAGCCGGTGGCGTCTTAGTGATGAACGTGAATGAACGGTCGCTGTATACTGTGATAACAACTGGAGTCGGCAGACCTTTCTCTAGAGAGTCGGTCTTAGCGTTAAACGCTTTACAGAATTCCATGATGTTCACACCGTGCTGACCCAGAGCTGGACCAACTGGTGGACTTGGGTTTGCCATACCAGCTGCAACTTGCAGCTTGATGTAAGCTTCTACTTTTTTAGCCATTGCTATTTACCTAAATTTGGGTTCAAACGTCTATCTTGAAATAGACTCCCCGTCTAACGAAAGGGCGCGAAATTATAGTCAAATTTCACGCCCCTGACAAGCCGATCTGATTACTTATTGATCAAACTTTCTCAACCTGGCCAAACTCGAGTTCGACAGGTGTGGCACGGCCGAAGATAGAAACCGACACTTTCACGCGGCTCTTATCGTAGTCAACTTCTTCAACCACGCCATTAAAGTCGGCAAACGGACCGTCAGTAACACGGACAACTTCACCTGGTTCAAAGACCGTTTTATGCACCGGCGATTCGCTCGCCTGCTGCAGACGGTTCAGAATAGCATCCGCTTCTTTATCAGAGATAGGAGCCGGACGGTCGGAAGTACCGCCGATAAACCCCATTACACGAGGGATGCTACGCACCAGGTGCCAAGTTTCGTCGTTCATCACCATCTGGACCAGTACATAGCCCGGGAAGAACTTACGTTCACTTTTGCGGCGCTGGCCAGCACGCATCTCAACCACTTCCTCTGTCGGTACCAGCACCTCATCAAAGTAGTCTTCCATGCCATGCATTTTGATATGCTCACGGAGTGATTGTGCAACTCGGCCTTCAAAACCTGAAAAAGCCTGCACGACATACCATCGTTTTTTTGGAGCTTCGCTCATGAACTCTTACCTCACACACCGGTAACTAGGCGGACTAGACGGACCATGATGCCGTCAATACCCCACAAGGCTAACGCCATAATGACAGTGACAGCTAAAACGATAAAGGTTGTCTGCGTAGCTTCCTGACGAGTAGGCCATACTACCTTGCGGACTTCCATGCGCGATTCACGGGCGAACGTAATCGCGGTTTTACCTTTTGCCGTAAGTGCAGCAATACCACCAGCAGCCGCCACAAGGACAACTACCGCAGCAGCGCGGATCACTACGGAAACATCACTGTACAGGTAATTACCAACCACAGCGGCAGCTAGCAAAGCAAATACGACGACCCATTTCAGGCCATCCATACTGCTGGAGCTGCTTTGGTTTTCGGCATTCGCTTTCATACAACCAACCTGTAACTAGTCTCAATATAGACGAAAATAACCCCGCAAGTGCGAGGCCATAAATGAAGGAAAGCACTAAAGCTTTAATTACAATCAGAAAACTTCATATCAATGAACTGCTTTTCTGCGATTTAGACCAAAAAACAAGCAAGAAATTGTTCAAACGCAGAAAAAGGGCATCAAATGATGCCCTTTTTGGTACCTAGTCGTCAAATATTATTCAACGATCTTAGCTACAACACCAGCACCAACGGTACGGCCACCTTCACGGATTGCGAAGCGCAGACCTTCGTCCATCGCGATTGGCGCGATCAGAGTTACAGTCATGGATACGTTGTCGCCTGGCATTACCATCTCTACGCCTTCTGGCAGTTCGATGGTACCGGTCACGTCAGTAGTACGGAAGTAGAACTGTGGACGGTAGCCTTTGAAGAACGGCGTGTGACGGCCACCTTCGTCTTTCGACAGAACGTAAATTTCTGAAGTGAAAGTAGTGTGCGGAGTGATTGAACCTGGTTTAGCCAGAACCTGACCACGCTCAACTTCGTCACGCTTAGTACCACGCAGAAGAACACCAACGTTCTCACCAGCACGGCCTTCGTCCAGAAGCTTACGGAACATCTCAACGCCAGTACAAGTAGTCGTGATCGTCTCTTTGATACCAACGATTGCTACTTCGTCACCTACGCGAACGATACCTTGCTCAACACGACCAGTTACAACAGTACCACGGCCTTGGATTGAGAATACGTCTTCGATTGGCAGGATGAACGGCTTGTCGATTGCACGCTCTGGCTCTGGGATGTAAGAATCCAGTGCTTCAGCCAGCTCAACGATTTTCTCTTCCCACTGAGCTTCGCCATTCAGCGCGCCCAGAGCAGAACCCATGATTACTGGGCAGTCATCGCCTGGGAAGTCGTACTCAGACAGAAGTTCACGAACTTCCATCTCAACCAGCTCCAGCAGCTCTTCGTCATCAACCATGTCACATTTGTTCATGAACACGATGATGTAAGGGATACCAACCTGACGGCCTAGCAGGATGTGCTCACGAGTCTGTGGCATTGGGCCATCAGTAGCAGCAACAACCAGAATACCACCGTCCATCTGAGCAGCACCGGTGATCATGTTCTTAACGTAGTCGGCGTGTCCTGGGCAGTCTACGTGTGCGTAGTGGCGAGTAGGAGTATCGTACTCTACGTGAGAAGTAGAGATTGTGATACCACGCTCACGCTCTTCAGGCGCGTTATCGATAGATGCGAAGTCACGCGCAGCACCGCCGTATACTTTAGCCAGTACAGTACAGATAGCAGCAGTCAGAGTAGTTTTACCGTGGTCAACGTGGCCGATAGTACCAACGTTAACGTGCGGTTTAGTACGTTCAAATTTTTCTTTAGACATGGATAGTCCCTCTAGGCACGGTATTTGGTGGCATTACGACCACACAACCAATCATGGGTTTGTAGAGTATATATCAAAAGAATTGAAGCGACTTGAGGAGAGTGGTGCTGATAGGCGGATTTGAACCGCCGACCTCACCCTTACCAAGGGTGCGCTCTACCGACTGAGCTATATCAGCACACAAGAAGTGTGGAGCGGGCAGCGGGAATCGAACCCGCATCATCAGCTTGGAAGGCTGAGGTAATAGCCATTATACGATGCCCGCTAAACTCGTAACTCGTCAAGCTATCAATCATTTGAAAATGGTGGAGGGGGACGGATTCGAACCATCGAAGGCAGTGCCGGCAGATTTACAGTCTGCTCCCTTTGGCCACTCGGGAACCCCTCCAGATTTTTACTGCACTTTCACTCATTTAGGAGAAAGTGGTGCCGACTACCGGAATCGAACTGGTGACCTACTGATTACAAGTCAGTTGCTCTACCTACTGAGCTAAGTCGGCGTAAGTGCTGCGCATTCTAGAGAATGATGGCAACCCTTGCAATACCTTCAAGGCGATTTTTTTTAGTTTTTATCGCAAGCGGTGAAATTTTAGCCGTTAGCGACATTTAGCATACAACGCCAGGCCTTCCAGCACCAGATCCGAGCGGCGACGGTAAGCTTTCGCCCAGGAAACCGGCAGGTGACGGACGCCGCCCCCGCACAGGATCACTTCCGGCTCGGCTTTCAGTTTCTCGCGCGCCTGCCCGAGACCATACTCGATCAGCCCGACCAAGGCTGCCCGACAGCCGTTTTTCAGTCCGTCGGCGGTATTGTCGGCAAAAATGAGCTCGTCACCATGCTCATGGTCCGAGAACACCTTGGTGGTATTTTCCAATACCGATTTCATCATCAGCTGGTAACCCGGGGCGATCCAGCCGCCCAAGTGCTTGCCGTCTTCCGACAACACATCAAAGGTCAACGCAGTGCCGATATCGATAATCACCGTCGGCACTTTGAATTCCTGATGGATAGCCACCAGCGTTAGCCAGCGATCAACTCCGAGGTACTGATATTCGGCATAGGCATTTTTAACACCGAAGTCTTTGCGCAGGGTCTTAACCTGCATCACCGGAATATTCGCCAGCTGCGCGATGCGCTGGATCGAGTTATCCACCTCAACCGGCCCGACGCTGGCAAAGACGATCCTGTTAATTCCCTTATCTAACAGTGGCTCTAACACCATCTCCAGCTTACGGCTCGGGTAACGCCCCAATAACTCAAAGTCACCGTTATCAAATAACTGGGCAACTTTAACGTAGGTGTTACCCGCTTCGATTAGTAATTGCATTAACAACCTCTGAGGCTGATTTCTCCACCGATATAAGGCGTGATCCCCTGATCGGTTTCCAGTAATAGCGCGCCCTGACTATTGATCCCACGGGCAATTCCTTCTACCACGCGTTCACCGATCAACAATTTGACAGGGCGATTCAAAAAATTATCCAAACGATTCCAGCGTTCGACAAAGCCATCCAGTCCGACCTGCTCATACTGCTCCAGAGTCTGGTGCAAACGCTGAATCAAAGTGGCAGCCAGCAAATTACGCTCCGGCAACGCCGGACAGGCTTTCTCCAGCGTGGTCCAGGCCTGGCCGATTGCCGTACCTTCCTGCTCACGCATGGCCACATTTAACCCCATCCCGATCACCAGGTGCGCGGCCTCACCCGTCTGACCGGTCATCTCAATCAAGATACCCGCCAGTTTCTGATCCCGGTAATACAGATCATTGGGCCATTTGACCTTGACTTCATCCGCCCCCAGCGACTGCAGCGCTTCGGCAATAGCCACGCCAACTACGAGGCTCAACCCCATCGCCGCCGCCATGCCGGCATCTAACCGCCAGTACATCGACAGGTACAGATTACTGCCGAATGGCGATAACCACCGACGGCCGCGGCGACCGCGACCGGCCTCCTGATATTCCGCCAGGCAGATAGCGCCCTGGGGTAACTGACCGACTCTGTCCAGCATATATTGGTTGGTCGAATCAATCACGGGGATGAGATCCAGGCTCGGGCACTTTACCTGAGCCAGGATCTTATCGCAATTGAGCAAGTCCAATTTTGATACCAGGCTGTATCCTTTTCCCTGCACCCGGAAAATATCAAGCCCCCAGCTCTGCAATACTTTGATGTGTTTACTGATTGCGGCCCGGGAGATCCCCAGTTCCTGCCCCAGCGCCTCACCGGAGTGGAATTGGCCATCAGCCAACTGAGCGACTAAAGCCAAACGCGTGCCATGCTCTTTCATCGCAGAATCTCCTGTAAATCGGTCTCTTGTGCCGCCGCCATAAACCGAACTTCATGGACTAACCTCACGCCAAAGGTTTGCTGCACGACACTGACCACCTCCGCAGCCAGCGCCAACACATCACCCGCACACGCCCCGCCGGCATTCACCAGCACCAAGGCTTGCTGCTCATGAACTTTAGCCCCGCCGATCTGATGCCCTTTCAAGCCGCACTGATCGATCAACCAGCCTGCAGCCAGCTTGCATGAACCATCGCTCATCTCATAACTGGGCATCGTCGGGTATTGCGTCAGTAACTTATCCCGCAGCTCCCGGCTGACCACCGGGTTCTTAAAGAAGCTACCGGCATTCCCCAGCACAGCAGGATCAGGCAGCTTTTCCCGGCGGACACGGCACACTTCCTCGAAAATCTCTTTGGCGCTGACGGTACTGGCATCAAACTTCGCCAGCGGACCGTAGCTGATATTCGGTTGCCAGTCTTTCGAGAGCACAAAGCCGACCGCAGTGATCGCATGGGTCTCTTTCAGCTGATGTTTGAAAACAGAGTCGCGGTAGCCAAACTGACAGGCTTCCGCGGTTAAGCGGCTTTCCTTACCGGTGGCCAGCTCAACAATATCGACATACTGGCAGATATCTTTGAGCTCTACCCCATAGGCGCCGATATTCTGAATTGGTGACGAACCCACACACCCCGGGATCAATGCCAGATTCTCCAGCCCAGGCATATTGCGAGCAATGGTCTCGCACACCAGCTGGTGCCAGTCTTCCCCAGCCCCGACATGCAGATGATAGGCTGATGGCGTTTCCGTCACTGTGATTCCTACAATGCGGTTTAGTACAACCACCCCGGCGTAGTCTTCACAGAACAGTAAATTACTCCCCTGGCCGACAATCAGCTTGGGCATGGTTCGGTATTGCTCATCCTGCCAAATCGCCACCAGATCCGCCGTCGATTCTGCCACCAGAATCTGTTGCGCCTGGGTCTCAATCCCAAAGGTGTGAAAAGATGCCAGTGATCTTTCTTGCAAAACTTTCATGCCAATACCGAACCATACCTTTTATACTTGGACGCGCATTCTAACCGATTCATACCAACGACGCAGTGTTTTCCCATGAATAACCTTAGATTCCACCCCATAGAACCCCTCCGTTTTCCCCTGATTAATCGGCTCTATAAAACCTATTATCCGGCTGGAAAAGCAAAGAAGGACGAAACCATCTGGGTTGGAGAAGATACCAACGGTTTGATCTGCTGTGTCAGGTTCAAGCAATTTGAACACGAGCAACTCCTGACCGGCATGCTGGTTCACCCAGCGCACCGCGGTCAGGGTCTGGGACTGGCGCTATTGGCCGCGGCACGGAAGCAGCTCCATCACTTGCCCTGCTACTGCTTTGCTTTCCGTTATCTGGAGGGGCTCTATAGCGATGCCGGATTTCGTCTGATCGCCGATCACGATTTGCCCGAAGCCCTATCCAGTCGGATCAGACGCTACCGGCAAAGCGGGAAAGATCTCATTGCCATGCAATTTGATCCCCACTACATAAATTCCATGCCCCACGACGCAAGCCTTGAACGTCATGGATAGGATCGGGGAATTTTCTGATATAATTCCGCTCTAAACTAACAGATTTATCTTAAATAGATCGCGTAAACGAGGCGATAATGGATTCAGCTATTGCTCACAGGCAGCGCATTGATCAATTACCGTGTATTGCACACAACCCGGAAGATTTAGAAACACTGCTCGATGCGGGCTCGTTCCGGGAGCGTCTTCACCACGAAATTACCCATGCCACACAGCGCATTTATCTCGTCGCGCTTTACCTTCAGGATGATGAAGCCGGACGAGGCGTACTCACCGCACTCTATGAGGCGAAGCAGGCTAACCCCGACCTGGATATCAAGGTCCTGGTAGACTGGCACCGCGCACAAAGAGGATTGATCGGCGCTGAAAAATCCGATGGCAATGCTGCCCTGTATCGAGAGTTTGCCGAGAAATACGCGCACCAGATTGAAATATTAGGTGTGCCGGTTCGAAACCGCGAAGTGTTCGGTGTGCTTCACCTGAAAGGATTCGTCATTGATGACAAGGTGATTTACAGCGGCGCCAGCCTTAATGACGTCTATTTAGCGCAGCATAATCGCTACCGCTATGACCGCTATCATGTGATCCGAAACGCGCAGCTGGCCGACAGCATGGCGTCATTCATCACTGAAACCCTGGCTGAAAGCGATGCCGTAAACTGCTTGAGCCAGGCGGTCCGTCCGGATACCAAATCACTGAAAGGCGCAATCCGAACGCTGCGCGGGCAACTGCAACGCGCCAGCTATAGTTTTACGCCAGAGCAGATCGGCGACAATCAGGTCGGCCTGACGCCCCTCATCGGTCTCGGCAAGCGAAGAAACAAGTTAAACCAGCATATTTGCACTCTGATCGCCAGCGCCGAGAAAGAACTGACCATCTGTACCCCATATTTCAACTTCCCACGCATGATCAGCCGTGAAGTGAAACGGGCATTGCGACGCGGCGTGAAGGTCACCATTATTGTTGGTGATAAAACGGCTAATGATTTCTACATCCCGCCGAGCGAACCGTTTAGGACCATTGCGGGGCTGCCTTATCTGTACGAAATCAACCTGCGTAACTTTGCTAAGCACAACGAAGCCGCAATTGCCCGACGTCAGCTGGCTATCCATTTATGGAAGCATGACGACAACAGTTTCCACCTGAAAGGGGTCTGGGTCGATCGCCAATACATGCTGATCACCGGCAGCAACCTCAACCCACGCGCATGGAAACTGGATCTAGAGAATGCCATCCTGATCCGGGACAAAAACCAGCTTCTCGCAGACGAGAAGCAGAAAGAATTAGACTGTATTTTGCGCCATACTCAATTGGTAGGCAGTTATAAATTCATCGACAAAGTGGATTCGTATCCGCTTCCTGTGAAGAAGCTGATCAAACGGATCCGCCGCATCAAGGCCGATCATATTTTGAATCAGATCCTTTAAGGAAGAAGATCATGACTATCGCCGCAATAGACGTCGATCCGCAGCGGACATTCAGTCCGCTCTGTCCGGCGGAG
Source organism: Photobacterium sp. MCCC 1A19761 (assembly GCF_037389125.1). NCBI lineage: Bacteria > Pseudomonadati > Pseudomonadota > Gammaproteobacteria > Vibrionales > Vibrionaceae > Photobacterium > Photobacterium sp. MCCC 1A19761. The sequence goes on along the minus strand of NZ_JAZGTF010000039.1, from coordinate 1,378 downwards.
CTCCCGGTCCCTGAAGGCGATCAAATCGCCGCGGCACTGAATGCTCAGGCCGAGTTTGCGGCCTTGCGAGTTCTCACCAAGGATGCCCACCCGGCCAATGCCGTTTGGGTCGTTGATAGTCATGACCAGATGCTCAAGCCTTTATCGCTGCCGAATGCAGATCTGACTTGGGTTGCGCACGCGGTTCCCGGTACCGACGGATTTAAAACGATCCCGGGACTGCCGGCTGTCACTGATTATGATCATGTTATCTGGAAAGGGATCGAGCCGGATCTCCACCCTTACGGTGCCTGCTATCATGATCTTCAGGAAAAACTCAGTACTGGGCTGATCGAATGGCTGATCGCCAAACAAGTATCAACCGTAATTATTGGTGGCTTAGCAACAGACTACTGTGTCAAAACAACGGCTTTACAGCTACAAGCCTGTCAGCAATTTAGAGTAATCGTGAACCTCGCGGCTTGCCGTGGCATTGACCCCGACACAACAGATAAGGCCTGCGCCGAAATGCAAGCTGCCGGGATCACAGTGGTGCCCAATCAGGAAGCCCTGCGCGCGAATCTGTAAACAAGCATCATCTATCACATCAAAGGCAGCCTCTTCAGGCTGCTTTTTTTATATCTAGGCTTCCCGAGTCGAACACAACATACCGGACCTGAGCATTTAGCCTGTCTTACTCACTCGACAACACATTCACCCGCGCTAAAGCCCTTCCCGTGATCTACCCAAGCGAATAAATCCTCAGCAATATACCCTATCTTCTAAGCTGCCCAGGCAGGCCCGCCTGCATTCATAGCGTATGACCAACCACACCATATAAGTCTTAAGGCTCCTCTATATATAGAAGGAACCAGCACACGCAGCCTAAGGCCTTAATAAGTGGCAAAACGGTCGTGTGGCAGCTTAGGGTAAGTGGTGTCGTGGCGCAGTAGCTGACAGCCAGTCCTGAAACCAAAAGGCAGTGGAGTTCTCGGGCACAAGAACCAAATAGCAATAAGCCCTGCTGTTTCCAACAGGACATATTAAAGAATGGCAGAGCGGCTGGGCCGGCACTCCGGCGGGACTCATTCGACCGCAGGGCGAACATTATCTTTAAACGTAAAAAAGCCCAAGCATTTCTGCTTGGGCTTAGTATAAGTGGCGGAGCGGACGGGAATCGATGGTCCGGCATTCCGGCTCGCGAAAAAGTGCGTAGCACTTTCGGGAGCGTAAAATGTAAAAAAGCCCGAATCATTCGACTCGGGCTTAGTAAAAGTGGCGGAGCGGACGGGACTCGAACCCGCGACCCCCGGCGTGACAGGCCGGTATTCTAACCAACTGAACTACCGCTCCACACGGTACCTAATCGAAGTCTTATTGTTGATGCTTCAATCAAGTT
>NZ_JAZGTF010000038.1:0-49848 GCF_037389125.1 Photobacterium sp. MCCC 1A19761 | reverse complement strand
GGCTCAGTGATTACTGATTTCTTGCCGCCGCTTTTTAAGAAAAAGCAGAAGCAAAAATAAATTGACTGTGCCGATATAGCCGAAGCTATGTCGTTTTGGTCACTCAGTTCACTGATAAATCTTTTGACTATCATTTCACGAGTGCCCACACAGATTGCATGGTCAAATTGTTAAAGAACTTGTTTTCACAACGTTTCTTGCGAACCGTTTATCGTGTCAACGGAGGCGCATTATAGGGAGTATTCAGAACAGCGCAATCCTTTTTTTCAGGTTTTATGGCAGAAACCAACCAAGCGAACAAAAAACAAACCAAAATACCTTAAGCCATCGTTTTTTCACCATCATTTGTCATTCCACGGTAACCCTTTCGCTAAATTTGATGCTCGGCACGCTCTTTAATCGGTATTCGGGGCTTTTTTCGCCGTCTGTCCCTCGGGTGCGTGGCAGGAATCGCAGCTAACAAGGTTTTGGTGTAATCCGCCTGCGGCGCATGATAGATCGCTTCAACAGGACCGCTCTCAATAATTTGTCCGAAGTGCATGACAGCTACCCGATCGGACACCTTCCGAACCACAGACAAATCATGCGAGATAAAAATCATCGCCAGATTCATCTCGCTTTGTAGCTGAAGCAACAAATTCAGGATCTGGGCCTGGACGGATACATCCAGCGCAGAAACGGACTCATCACAAATCAGTAGCTTGGGCTTTAAGGCAATTGCCCGGGCAATCCCGATACGCTGGCGCTCGCCACCGGAAAACTCGTGCGGATATTTATGGACAGATGCTGCCGGTAAGCCGACTTTATCCAATAACGCCTTAATCCATACCAGCCGCTCGCTCGCCGTACCGACCTGGTGGATGGCAAATGGCTCTTCCAGGATCATCCCTACCGTATGGCGTGGATTCAGCGATTCCATCGGATCTTGAAACACCATCTGCATTTCCCGACGTAAGGGACGCATTTGCCGGGCTGTCCACTGAGTGATCTCCTGGCCTTCAAAAAAGATCTGTCCCGCCGTCGGCTCATGCAGTTTCAATATGGTCCGCCCCAGCGAGCTTTTCCCGCAGCCGGACTCACCAACCAGCCCCAGAGTCTCCCCCCGGGCCACCGAAAGGCTCACTCCATCGACGGCTTTCACCGTATAGCCTTTCTTAATGATGCCCTTCCCGGAAATAAAGTGTTGCTTGAGATTTTCCACGTGCAGCACTGTTTTCATCCCGCTTCTCCTTTACCTGCCGCGAGCACGCCATCAATCGGATTGCGGCGACCGGAACTCCGGAAACAGCTCGGGATCAATCGGCTTGATGTCAATCAGCTGCTTCGGCTCACTCTCTAAGCCCGGCATCAAGCCAAGCAGCCGCTGCGTATACGGATGACGAGGGCAGTCAAATAAAGTAAAGACATCCGCGTACTCGACAATCCGTCCGTTATACATCACCGCGACGTCATCACAGATCTCCGCCACCACGCCTAAATCATGGGTGATAAAAATCATCGCCATGCCGGTTTCCTGTTGCAGATCCAGCATTAAGTCCAGGATGGAAGCCTGAACGGTGACATCCAGCGCGGTTGTCGGCTCATCACAAATTAAGATATCGGGATGGCACGCCAGCGCCATCGCAATCATCACCCGCTGCCGCATGCCGCCGGATAAATGATGCGGATACTCATGAACCCGCGTTTCCGGTTCGGGGATCTTCACTTTTGCCAACAATGCAACGCAATGGCGCTGCCTTTCTTTCTTCGTCAGCTCCGGACGATGCAGCGCCAATACTTCAGCCAGTTGCTGACCGACCGAGTAAACCGGATTGAGTGCCGTCATCGGATCCTGAAAAATCACTGAAATCCGATTGCCGCGCATGGCGTACATCTCCCCCGGTGGCAACGTCACCAGATCCGTCCCACGATACAGCACCTGTCCCCGGGTGATCCGCCCGTAAGGCTTGGGCAGCAATCCCATAATGGACATTGCCGTCACGCTCTTGCCGCAACCGGACTCCCCCACCAGCCCGAGCGTTCGGCCCCGGCGCACCTCGAAATTCACCCCATGCAAGACCGGCGTCACACCGTCATCGGTCATAAACACCGCATGGAGATCACTGACACGCAGGATCACATCATCTGTCATACGCACCTTCCTCAAAGCTTGAATCGGTCGTCAATCACGGTGACTGGCTCAAAGGTCTTGCCGTCCTCCATGGCTTTAAGGGTTTGTTGCTTGACCGCTTCATCAATCCAGAAGGTGCCGTATTCCACCGGGTAAAACATGACTTCGGTTCTTTTGGTCATGCCCGGATCCGGATATTTCACCCAGCGCCAGTGCGCTTCCCGGGTATAGGGCACCATATAACCCGGCACAATAATGAAAGCATCGGCGACGAGTTTCTGGATCCGGCGCGACAGCGCATAACGCTTCTGGACATCAAACTCACGCTTAAACGCATCAATCAGCTGATCCAATTGCGGCGAACTGTAGCTGGCATGATTGTTGGTTTGCGGTTTCACATTGTCCGAATGCAGATATTCCCAGTAAGCCGGGATTTCCCCGCCGCTCATATTCAAAAAAGCCAGATCGTGTTTTTTCTCCAGAATGTATTTAAACGCCGCCGAGCCATCGACCAGATTGAGGGTGAACTCCAGCCCGGCCTGTTTGGCCTGCTCTTTTAAGTACGCAATGCGCGGGGTCCACACCGGATAGCCGTAGGTAATCGCAAAACTGAGCCTTTGCCCCTGACGGTTGATCCGGATCCCGTCCGGACCAATGCGGTCAAAACCGGCCTCGGTGAAGTACTTCGCCGCCAACGCCGGGTCAAATGGCGGCGGGCGGTTGTCCGGGCGGTCATACTCCCCATGTCCGAATCCCAATCCATGAGGTTTACGGGCATAATCCCCGCGCAGGACATGCTGAATCATGCCGTCAAAGTCAGTGGCGTAGGTGATCCCCTGCCGGATCGCCAGATTGTCCAGCAACGGCTTGGCCGTGTTCATCCACAATCCCCCCGCTCCCTGAGCCACCTGGTTGTAGCCCCAGAATTTATGAATATAGCCTTTACGATACGGCTCGCTGTCCGACTTTTCATGCCACAGGGAAGGCAGGATCAAACCAAAAGTATCGAGCTGACCTTTCTCAAAGTATCGCAGTGCGATGTCGTTATCGCGGATCACCCGAATCCGCACCTGATCGACATTGTAGCGGTTGCGGTAATAACGGTTCCCGTACCCCCACCAGTCCGCCCCGACATGCTTGAAGGTCACGCTTTTCCCTTTCTTCACGTCAGACAGGTAATACGCCCCGGCCGTCGGCTCGCTCTTGAAGTTATAACGGCGGACAAAATCATCATCGATTCCATCTTTGTTAACGTCTTTCTTGGGTTTGAAAAAATGTGCCGGGCGGGGTTGCAGGCCATTGCTGGGCAGGTTGATCTGCACCATCAGCTCATCCTGACTCTTCGCCGTACCGGAAACAATCGCGATGGTGTAATCATCATATTTTTCGACCGCCTTGATCGAGTGGATAAAAAAGTCGTTGTACCAGGGATCGATGATGTCCTTCGAGCGGTAATAGGTCAGCATGAACAGATAGTCATCTGCCGTGATCGGTTTGCCGTCCGACCAACGGGCGTCGGGGTTGAGCTTGAAGTACACGGTTTGATGGTCGTCACCAAACGCCCAGGCCTGCGCCAACTGTGGTATCCATTTGCCGGTATTCGGATGCCTTGCTGCCAGCTTCGGTGTCCCGTCCATAAAGTAATGCCGCAACCCTGAATTGGCATCCGGCCCGACACTGCGCAATGTTTGGGGAAAGCTGGCCATAAACGTGTGCAGAGTGCCGCCGCGCTTGGCCTGATCGGAGGCAAACAATGGCTCTTCCATATTGGAGACCCAGACCAGATCCTGAGGCAAGTCCGCTGCCAGGGTGGGCCGGAGACTCAAAACCATCAGACAAAACAACCACAGTTCACGACTTCTCATCTTCACATCCTGTCGATAGCGTCAGATATAACGGGTAAATTTTTTCGGATCGAATGCCGCCCGGATCGCTTCCCCGATAAAGGTCACCATCACCAGCACCAGGACAATCGCCGTCACGACTGAGCCGACGATCCAGGGCGCATCCAGGTTCGATTTCCCTTGTTGCAGCAACTCCCCCCAACTCGGCGTGGGTGGCATCAGCCCCAAGCCCAGATAATCCAGTGCCGTCAGGGCGGTAATGTTGGCTGCAATAGTGAACGGCGCCAGGGTCACGATCATCACCGTGGTGTTAGGCAGAATATGGCGAAAGATGATCCGCCCGGTCGATGCCCCCAGCGCCCGGGCAGCCATCACATACTCACGGGCAGATTCTTTATACGTCATGGTGCGCATATACCAGGTCATGCCCATCCAGCCAAAGAGCACATTGATCCCGACAAACAGGGTGAACGTCGGCTGGGTAACCGAGACCAAAATCATGATCACATACAAAAACGGCACCATAGACCACACTTCAATAAGGCGCTGGACCAGCAGGTCAAACTTGCCGCCGAAAAAGCCCATCGCGCATCCGACCGCCGTGCCGATGGCGTAAGACACCGTCATGGTCAGCAGGGCGAATCCCATCGCAGTACGAAATCCATAGACCAGCCGCGCCAGAATATCGCGACCAATCACATCGGTTCCCAGATAATGCTGAGTCTGGACGCTGGGCGGCGTCGGCGGATAATCACCACTGAAATCCTGCTCAAACGGATCCCACGGCACCAGCGGCATGATCACGAAGTTCTCGCTGCCCTCCAGTTGAAACTGACGTTGCATCGCTTTGTAATCCGGCTCACTGAGATAATCGAAACCATAATCGGTGCCGGCCTTCACATCACTGAACACAGGAAAGCTGTATTCACCGTTGTATTTCACCACCAAAGCTTTGCTATTGATCAACAGCTCCGCCACCAGCGACAGCATCAGCAACCCCGAGAGCAGGACGAATGACCAATACCCCCGCTTGATCGCCTGAAAGCGTCGCAATTTTTTCCGGGTCAGCGGGTCGAGTCTCAGCATCGTCAGGCTCCAAACCGCACACGCGGATCGACCGCCGCCACGCAGATATCCGAGACAATATTGCCGAGCATCAGCAAGGCGGCATTAATCGCCACGATCCCCATGACCACCGGATAGTCGCGCTGCATAATCGACTCATACCCCAGCAGGCCGATACCATCAATGTTGAAGATCACCTCAATCAGAAACGAGCCGGTCATAAAGAAGAGTATAGAGTTGCCGAAATGGCTAGCGATCGGGATCAGGCTGTTGCGCAGGGCATGCTTTCGCACCGCGGTCCGGAACGGCAAGCCTTTGGCAATCGCGGTGCGGATATAATCCGAGGACAGGTTTTCCATCAGGTTATTTTTCATCGTCATAGTCAGGGTGGCGAAATCCCCGATCAGATAACAAATCAGCGGTAAGACCGCATGCCAGAGCACATCCTGCACCTGTTGATATAGGGTTTCATAATCGTCAAAGTCATCACTGACAAAGCCGCCCATTGGAAACCATTCCAGGTGATAGCTGAACAAGGTGATCAGCAACACCCCGACGACATACCCCGGCAGGGCATAACCGACAAAGATCAGAATGGAAGAACCAGAATCAAACGCCGAGTCATGTTTGATGGCTTTGAAATAGCCCAAAGGGATGGAAATAAAATAGCTGATAAAGAACGTCATCCCACCGTAGAACAGCGAAATCGGCAGTCGTTCGGCAATCATCTCGGTGACCGGCTCGTAATAACGGGTCGACTCCCCTAAATCAAAGCGTATCAGCTTCTTCAGCCACTCCCAGTACGCCTGGTGAACCGGTTTATCCAGGCCATAAAACGCATTGAGCTGCGCCAGCTGATCATCAGACAAGGCCGTACTGCCGCCCGCGGTCGTCATCGCCGCCGCTCCATCCCCCTGAAACTGCATGTTCGCCAGCATCCGCTCGACCGGCCCGCCGGGCACCAGCCGGGTAATGGCAAAGATCAGCACGGTAATGCCTAAGAATGTCGGTATAATCAGCGCCATACGATGCAATAAATACGACAGCATGTATCGGCCCGCTCCCTTTCTCATAGCCTGAGCAAGGTCCCGCCATCCACAAGAGTTGATGACATGATGTCCAGACGACTCAGGTAACGAATTGACCACGCTCACAGGGCGTGTCTTCAACTGAGTATAGTGTCAAATTTATAACAGTGAGAAACCGCAAGTTTTTCTGATGATGTCAAAAAAAACAGGTCGCGAGACGACCTGTTTTTTTATCTCTGGAAGTTGTGTACTGTTTTGCGGTTTAGCGCGCAGCCAGCCAGGCCGGGACATCGGCAACGCTGTCGAGCACAGTATCAGCCAGTGCTTCGCCGGCTTCGGTGATCGGTTTGCCGGTACGGACCAGGATCTTGGTGCCGACGTCTGCCGCCTGCGCCGCTTTCATGTCATCGGTTTTGTCACCAATCATCACCGAGTTGGCCATATCGATTTTCAGGAAATCGCGGGCTGAAATGAACATCCCCGGATTCGGCTTGCGACAGTTACAATCCTGCAGGTAATCCCCTTTGCCTTCCGTCGGATGGTGCGGACAGTAATAAATCCCGTCAAATTCCACTCCGTTGTCGACAAAGTTCCAGTCCATCCACTCGGTCAGGGTCAGGAATTCATCTTCGCTGTACATGCCACGGGCAATCCCCGCCTGGTTGGTGACCAGGACCAGCAAATAGCCCATCGCCTTGAGCTTTTTACACGCCTCAAAAACACCTTCGACATACTCAAAATCATCGACGGTATGCACATAACCATGATCCACGTTAATCACGCCGTCACGATCAATAAAAACTGCGGGTTTGGCCAAAAGTCAGCCCTCTGTCTGTCTACATTACTGGCGCGATTATGACACGGCTCACCCCGGGATTCATCCGTTTATCCGCCCGGTTTCTGCCAGGGCTGAAGATTTTGGCTCAAGTCAAGAAAGCCATTTAGACGTCCAGACGTAAAAATATCTATTGACTTAGCCGTCTAGACACCCTAGCATCAACCACATAAGCGTTTAGGAAACACTTTACGCACAAACTAATTACAGTGTAAACACAATAAACAGCAACAAATTAAACCATTATCACCCATTTTTGCCCGGTGAATTGTATTGGGCAGCAGCAAACAGCTCAGGAAGTTCGATGATAGAAATCAATAGAGTGAACAAAGTGTTCTATCAGGGAGAAAAGGAAATCAACGCGCTGCGTGATATCAACCTCTCCATTGAGCAAGGCACAATTTTCGGCGTGATCGGTTCATCCGGTGCAGGGAAAAGTACCCTCATCCGCTGCGTGAACCTGTTAGAAAAGCCCACCAGCGGCCATGTGATTGTCGATGGTGTCGATTTGACTCAGCTCTCCACCCAGGAGCTGACGTTAGCCCGGCGTAAAATCGGGATGATCTTCCAGCACTTCAATCTGTTGTCTTCCCGGACGGTGTTCGACAACGTGGCCCTGCCGCTTGAGCTGGCCGGGACCAAAAAAGCGGACCTCAAAAGCAAAGTGACTGAGCTGCTGCAACTGGTGGGGCTGGCCGACAAGAGCAGTGCCTATCCGTCCAACCTCAGCGGCGGCCAGAAACAACGTGTGGCCATCGCCCGGGCCTTGGCATCCGACCCGAAAGTCCTGCTGTGTGATGAAGCGACCAGTGCGCTGGATCCGGCGACCACCCAGTCGATTTTAGAGCTGCTCAAGGAGATCAACCGCAAGCTGAACCTGACCATTTTGCTGATCACTCACGAGATGGATGTGGTGAAAAGCATTTGTAGCCAAGTGGCGATCATCGGCGATGGTGAACTGGTCGAGAAAGGTCCGGTCGGCGATATCTTTGCCCATCCGAAAACCGAACTGGCCCGGGAGTTCATTCGCTCAACCCTGGATCTGTCGATCCCGGAAGACTACCGCGCCCGGCTCACCGACACCCGAGTTGAGAACAGCTACCCGCTGGTCCGCCTGGAATTTACCGGCGCTTCCGTGGATGCTCCGCTAATCAGCCAGGTCGCCCGTGAGTTTAATATTGACATCAGCATTCTGAGCTCAGATATGGATTATGCCGGCGGCGTCAAATTCGGCCTGATGCTGGCGGAGTTTTTCGGCACCGAACAAGCAGCAGAGCAGGCCATTGCCTTCCTGCGCGATCACAAGGTTAATGTAGAGGTACTGGGTTATGTTGCTTGAAACAATTGCGAACTGGTGGCAGGCCAATGAACGCCTGACGTATTTACTGATTGAGGCGCTGGGTGAAACGCTGGTGATGGTGCTTGCCTCCGGTCTGATTGGCTTCGCCATCGGGATCCCGGCTGGTGTTGCCCTGCACCTGACCAAACAAGGCGGGCTGCTGGAACACTCGACCCTGAACAAGGTTCTGGGGACCGTGACCAATATCGGCCGCTCGATCCCGTTTATTATCCTGCTGGTCGCCATTATTCCGTTTACCCGTTTTGTGGTCGGCAGCTCGATTGGGACCGCCGCGGCGATTGTTCCGCTGACCGTTGGCGCGATTCCGTTTATCGCCCGCCTGGTTGAAGGGGCGCTGCTGGAAGTGCCGGGCGGCCTGGTAGAAGCCGCTCAGGCGATGGGTGCAACACCGCGCCAGATCATCAGCAAGGTGCTGCTGCCGGAAGCCATGCCGGGCATTATCAACGCTATCACCATTACGCTGGTGACCCTGGTGAGCTACTCAGCCATGGCCGGCACCGTCGGCGGCGGCGGTCTAGGCGATGTTGGGATCCGTTACGGCTACCAGCGTTTCGACGGCACCGTCATGCTGATCACCGTGGTCATGCTGGTCATTCTGGTGCAATGCATTCAGTCTGCCGGTGATCATCTGGTCAAGCGTGTCGATCACCGCTAAGTCCACCCAATACGAACACACAATGTAAAAACAAAGACAACCCTATTACCGACTAGGATTATGGAAATCCCGCTTTTAAGGAGAAGTAACATGGCGTTTAATCTGAAAAACCTGTTTGCAGTAGCCGGCCTGGCCTCGGCACTGGTTCTGACCGGCTGCGGCGAGAAAGAAGCTGCGGTAGACAACAGCAAAATTAAAATCGGTGTCATGGCGGGTGCAGAAGCACAGGTTGCTGAAGTGGCTGCCAAGGAAGCCAAAGACAAATACGGCCTGGATGTTGAGCTGATCACCTTCACCGACTACGTTTCACCGAACGCAGCACTGGAAGAAGGCTCGATCGACATCAATGCGTTTCAGCACAAACCATACTTGGATCAGCAAATCACGGACCGTGGCTACAAGTTTGCGATTGCCGGTAACACGTTTGTCTACCCGATTGCCGCCTATTCCAGCAAAATCAAATCAATCGATGAGCTGAAAGATGGCGATCAAGTCGCAGTACCAAACGATCCGACCAACCTGGGCCGCTCGCTGCTGCTGCTGCAACAACAGGGCCTGCTGACCCTGAAAGACGGTGCGGGCCTGACGGCAACCGTGCTGGATATTGTCGGGAATCCGAAGAACCTACAGATTGTTGAGCTTGAAGCAGCCCAACTGCCGCGTTCGCTGGATGACGTTCAGCTGGCGATCATCAACACCACGTATGCCAGCAGTATCAACCTGACACCAGAGCGTGATGGGGTGTTCGTCGAAGACAAAGATTCACCCTACGTGAACCTGATTGTGGCCCGCGAAGACAACGTGAATGCTGAAAACGTGCAGACTTTCGTCAAAGCCTACCAATCTGAAACCGTGTATGAAGCGGCCAAAGAGATCTTCCAGGGCGGTGTGGTGAAAGGCTGGTAATTTCAAGGCTGCTGTTCCTTCCTGAAACAAGCCTCGCCCCTCCAATCGGAGGGGCTTTTTTATCGCTGCCGACCAGCGTTCCCTGCTGGTTCTGTCTTACTTATCGCTTTTTCACCCGTCCCTGAACCGCTTTGAATCGTGGGTTGGATTTACAAATCACATAGATCCGCCCGCGTCGTTTCACGATCTGGCAATCCCGATGACGCAACTTGGCACTTTTGAGTGAGCTGAGCACTTGCATGATCACCCCTCCTGCTTGGCGCCGAAGCGACCGAATCGGCGGTTAAAGTGAGCCATCCGACCTTCACTGCTGACCACTCGCTGCTTGCCGGTGTAAAACGGGTGCGAGGCCGATGACACATCCAGGGTGTAGTACGGGTAGGTGTTGCCGTCTTCCCATTCAATGGTGCGATCGGTTTTCAGCGTCGAGCCGACTAAAAAATACTGATCCACGCTGGTGTCGTGGAAAACAACGGTGCGATATTCCGGGTGAATACCTGGTTTCATCCTGATCTCCTTGAGCAATGCCCGGTCTGTGAACACCACAAACCGAAGTGTTATGTTATAACATACCATTTGACATCAATTCTCATTAAAAGATCAAGCACAATTTTATGCTATCGTCAGCGCCAGATTGAAAAAGGCCCATGCAATGAGTTACCAGATTGACCCGGTAGGCGTGATCCGCTCGCCGTATAAAGAAAAATTTGCCGTCCCGCGCCAGCCCGGACTAGTCCCCAGCGCCCGCTCGGAGCTGGTGCTACAGGGGGAAGCCAATGCCCTGGAGGCTGTCCGGGGCATTGAGCAGTTCAGCCACCTGTGGTTGCTGTTTCTGTTTGATCAGAACCTGGAAGCCGGCTGGCGCCCGACCGTTCGGCCACCGCGCCTCGGCGGGAATGAGCGCATCGGCGTATTTGCCAGCCGTGCGACGTTTCGCCCCAACGGGATCGGAATGTCCGCGGTCGAACTGATCGGCGTGCGCCAGCAAGGCGGGGATGTGATCCTCGAACTCGGTAGCGTGGATCTGGTCGACGGCACCCCGATTATCGATATCAAGCCCTATATTCCCTACTCCGACAGCCTGCCCGGGGCCATCGGCGGATTTGCCAGCGAGAGCCCGGAAACCCTGCCGGTTCACTTCAGCCCCAAAGCCGAGTCGCAACTGCAAGGCCGTCACTTGGCTCGCCAACGGGCGGTGATTGAAGAAGTGCTGGCGCAGGATCCGCGCCCGGCCTATAAGAAAGGCAAACCGGATCCCAAAGAGTACGCCGTGCACCTGTTCGACTACAATGTAAAATTCAGTGTCAGCGACGCACAGATCACCGTCCATGCGCTGGAGCGTCCGCTCACAAAATAACAGTCGCCAACCGTTTGTTCTCTTTGGCGAACCGGCAATAGGCTGTTAATATATGCGGTTATCGCCCTAAAACGGCGGACGGGGCTGGCCCCGAACCCAATTCATTTCATCTAACCAACGGATACCATCAATGCGTACCAGTAAATATCTTCTTTCAACGCTGAAGGAGACTCCAAACGACGCAGAAGTGATCAGCCACCAGCTGATGCTACGTGCAGGTATGATCCGTAAGCTGGCTTCAGGTCTTTACACCTGGCTACCTACAGGTCTGCGTGTTCTGCGTAAGGTCGAAAACATTGTTCGCGAAGAAATGAACAATGCAGGTGCAGTCGAAACATTAATGCCCGTGGTTCAGCCCTCTGAGCTATGGGAAGAAACCGGTCGCTGGGACAAGTTTGGTCCTGAGCTGCTGCGTATCGCTGACCGCCATGACCGACCGTTTGTGCTGGGCCCTACGCACGAAGAAGTGATCACCGACATGGTTCGCAACGAAGTGAAGTCATACAAACAACTTCCTTTGAACCTGTATCAGATCCAGACCAAATTCCGTGACGAAGTGCGCCCACGCTTCGGGGTGATGCGCTCGCGTGAGTTCATCATGAAAGATGCTTACTCGTTCCACCTGGACAAAGAAAGCCTGGTTGAAACCTACGAGATCATGCATCAGGCATACTGCAATGTCTTCAACCGCATGGGCCTGGACTTCCGTCCGGTGCTGGCGGATACCGGCTCGATCGGCGGCTCTGGCTCTCATGAGTTCCACGTTCTGGCTGAGAGCGGCGAAGATCTGATCGCCTTCTCGACTGAGTCTGAGTACGCGGCCAACATCGAAAAAGCAGAAGCACTGGCACCGGCAACCGAGCGCGCTGCGCCGACTCAGGAGATGACCCTGGTCGATACGCCGAACGCCAAGACCATTGACGAGCTGGTTGAACAGCACGGGATCGCGATCGATAAGACCGTGAAAACCCTGTTCGTCAAAGCATCGGACGAAGTTGACGCTGAACTGATTGCCCTGATCATCCGTGGCGACCACGAGCTCAATGAAATCAAAGCTGAGAACCTGTCTTGCGTTGCTGCGCCACTGGAGTTTGCAACTGAAGAAGAAATTCGTGCCATCGTGAATGCCGGTCCTGGCTCACTGGGTCCGGTGAACCTGCCGGTACCGTTTGTTGTCGACCGCACTGTCGCTGTGATGAGTGACTTCGGCGCGGGTGCCAACATCGACGGTAAACACTACTTCGGTATTAACTGGGGTCGTGACGTTGCGCTGGGCCAGGTCGAAGATCTGCGTAACGTGGTTGAAGGTGACCCAAGCCCATGCGGCAAAGGCACCCTGCAGCTCAAGCGCGGCATTGAAGTCGGCCACATCTTCCAGCTGGGCAACAACTACTCCGCAGCAATGAACGCTGCAGTACTGGGTCCGGATGGCAAGAACGTGATCATGGAAATGGGCTGCTACGGCATCGGCTGTACCCGCGTGGTTGCTGCGGCCATTGAGCAGAACAACGACGACAACGGCATCATCTGGCCGGATGCGATCGCCCCGTTCCAGGTGTCGATTGTACCGATGAACATGGCGAAATCTGATGAAGTTCGCGACGCGGCTGAGAAGCTATACGCCGATCTGACTGCTGCCGGAATCGAAGTCCTGTTTGACGATCGCAAAGAGCGTCCGGGCGTGATGTTTGCCGACCACGAGCTGATCGGGATCCCGCACACCATCGTCATTGGCAACCGCAGCCTGGAAAACGGTGAGATGGAATATAAAAACCGTCGCGCCGGCACCAAAGAAGGTGTGCCTGTGACTGAAATCGTGGACTTTATTCAGCAAAAACTGGCTTAATCCACCGCTCACATGCAATCAAGCCTCCCTTGCGGAGGCTTTTTTTATGACCGTTTTCCTGGCCAACAGCAGGCTTTGGGACACCTGCCGCAGATCTCAGAAGCAGGTTGTCACGATCCAATGTCGGATGATTCCGGTGTATAGTGAGTCGAGAAAGAGAGAAGGAAGACCCAATGGCGAAGGATAAGCCCAGGATCAGCTTGCTACTGCCCGGCGGGGGCGCCCGAGCCGCTTATCAGGTCGGCGTGCTGAAGGCGATTGCCGAGTGGTATCCCCGCGTTCACCACAGCCCGTTTACCATTTACTCCGGCACGTCTGCCGGGGCCATCAATGCCACCGCCATGGCCTGCTATGCCTCCTGCTTTCGGCTTGGGGTCAAAAAGCTGGAATGGATCTGGGCCCGGCTGCACAGCCGCCGGGTGTTCCGGGCCAGTGCCCTAGGCATGACCGGTTACCTCGCCCACCAATGGCTGGCCCGCCTGCAGGCCGACTATCATGAACGCCCACCGTTTGGGTTACTTGACAGTCGTCCGCTGCGCCAGTTGCTCAATCAGGTCAACAACTATGAGCGGCTGGAAACGCAGATCCTGGCCGGTAACCTGCACGGCCTGTCTGTCACTGTCTCGAGCTACAAAAGCGGCCAGTCGGTCAGCTTTTTTCAGGGCCAGCCGGAAATTCCCGAGTGGAACCGAGCCAAGGCCAAGGGCCGCCGGTCCCTGATCACCACCGAGCACCTGCTGGCTTCGGCCGCAATCCCGGTGGTCTTCCCGGCGGTGCGGATCGGCAGGACCTATTACGGCGATGGCTCGATCCACCAATTGGCTCCCCTGCGCCCGTCCCTGAAAATGGGCGCCGACAAGATCCTGATCATTGATTTGATCAACCAGAAGATCAACGAAATGGATCACACCAAAGCGCCCGGCCTGGCAACCCTGGGCGGCCACCTGATGGACACCATTTTCAGCGACACCCTGGCTGCGGATCTGGAACATCTGGCGCGATCCAATCAGCTGATCCAAGCTCTGCCGCCAACTGAAAAAGAGAAAATGGGGATGAAGATCGTCGATCATCTCCTGCTCTATCCCAGCCAGTCATTCGAACCGCTGGCCCAGAAATATTACGGTCAGATGCCACCGATGACCCGGGCATTAATGCGCCTGACCGGCCTGAGTCCGAAAGATGATGCGGCAATTACCAGTTATATCCTGTTCGAACCAGGATATATTCACGCCTTGATGGAGCTGGGGTATCACGACGCCCTGGAAAAAGAAACGATCCTTCGCAATTTCCTGCAATAAATCCTTATATTTATTGATAAAAACCCATGATAAGTGTTGAAATGGCTTAATAATTGCCTATAGTAACCCCCTGATCTTTTTTTGACGCCCTTATGGATCCAAAAGTCTGGAGTAATATATTTGCCGACAGCAGTAAACCAAGGACCAAACCCCTTGGGGCTGATCAACGTCTGCTGATCCTGCAAAAATTCCAGGGCAAGCTGGATCTCGGCTTAATTTTTGAGATTTTTGCCCGCGAAGTCGAAAAACAGATCGATGTCAGTCGCATGGTCTGGGCGTTTGAAGAGACCACCTCCCTGGTCCGCCGGGGGCAGGCAACCCCACACAGGCAAACCTTTGTCCTGCGATTTGGCGACAACGAACTGGGCAAGCTGCAATACGCCACCCCCTACCCGCTCGATAAAGACGAAATCAGCCTGCTGCACACCTACCACCGGTTATTTGCCGGTCCGCTGGCGAACGCCATTGAATATCGCCGGGTAAAAAACATGGCGCTGCGCGACTACCTGTCGGGCCTCGGCAACCGCAGCAGCTTCGAACAGGATATCCAGCATGCCATCGCCATGAGCGAGCGGCGCAATGTCGGCCTGGTGCTGATGATGTTTGACCTGGATAACTTCAAACAAGTCAACGACAAATACGGCCACCTGGACGGCGATAAAGTGATCCGCAAGTTTGCAAGCCTGCTGAAACAGGCCGTACGGAGCTCCGACCGCTGTTACCGCATCGGCGGCGATGAGTTTGCCGTCCTGCTCCAGCCTGCCACGGACCAATCTGCCATGCACGTCAGCGAGCGGGTCGACCAGCTCATGCAGGAGGACCCGACCCTGCGCAACTTACGGATCGGGGTCTCGATCGGATTTGCCGAATACCAGAAAGGAGACACCAGCACGACCCTGGTTGACCGCACCGACCGCCAGCTCTACCGCCACAAACGAGCCCGTTAACGCACCAGATTTTGATCTCAGCACCAAAGCCGTGCTACAACTTTGCTAAGATAGCTGGGGTTGACGCACCGCCGGGCAAGGCGCACGCAGCCGCACTTCCCATAGATATTCCGGTGTCTATCGGAAGTGAACGAATCAAGAAGGACACGACCATGAAAGTCTATGAATGCTGCGAGCTGATCCGGATGACCTATGCCCAAATTGGTGGCGGTGAACTGGGATATATCCCCAATGCGATTCATTGTGCCGTCAAGGCACTCAACGAGATTGCTGCCAATGAACAAGTCCCGCTGGCGCTGCGCGAGCAGGCTGCATTTGCCGCCGCAAATCTGTTAATGAGTGATCACGAGGACCAATAATGGATGTGACAAAGTTTGAAACCATGGATCCGGTGATGCTGATGAGCATTGTCAACATGAAGATCCGCGATGAGTTCGGGACCCTGGACAGCCTGGTCAAATACTACGGGATTGACAAAGACAAGCTCATCGCCCGCCTCGCGGCCGCCGGGTTTGATTATCTGCCGGACGCCAAGCAGTTTCGCTGAGCCCGCGCGAGCGTGCCATACGCCCGACACCGAAAAACAAAAACGGAAGACAAGGCTTCCGTTTTTTTATATTGAAGGTCAGTTTATCCCAGAGAGGCGTAAAGCACCGTCGCCACCAGCACCGGGCACACCACCTTGACGTAGAGCGGCCAGATTTTCCAGAACAGGCTGTGTTGCAGATCCGGACTCCCGGCACTGAGCTCTTTCAGCTTCGAGTGACGCGACCACACCCACCCCCCGAACAAGGTGAACATCAGTGCTGCAACCGGCTGGAAGTATTGGGTAGCCACTTTGGCGACCAAGCCGAACAAGGCGCCGAAGTTGAAAATAATCACCACACTGAACAGCGCAATCACCCCACCCAGCAACCAGCTCGTCGGCTTGCGGCCTAAAGCAAAGCGCTCACTCACCAGCGACACCGGGCATTCCAGCATCGATATTGAAGAGGTCAACGCGGCAATGGTCATCAGGATAAAGAACACCAGTGCCACCAGCTGGCCGACAAATCCCAGGCTGTCAAACAGCATCGGCAACACGGTAAAGACCAGGGTATCCGAGCTCAGCAGCGAGCCGTCTTCGGCATAAATCGCCACGCCTTTGTTCATGGCAACGAACATGGCAGGCAGGACCACCAGGCCAGCGATAAAGGCCACAGCCGTATCCACCAGCGTCACGCTCAGCGCCATTTTCGGCAGGCTTTCTTTTTTGCTCAGGTACGAGCCGTAAATCAGCATGGAGCAGCCACCAATCGTCAGCGAGAAGAAGCCCTGGCCCATCGCCGCTAGAAGCAGCTCACGATCAAACACCATACTAAAATCCGGCACCAGGTAGTGCTTGAGGCCTTCCATCGCCCCGTCCTGGGTCATGATGTAGAGAAACAGCAAACCGAACAGCGCAAACAGCGCCGGCATTAAACGGGTAGACCATTTCTCAATCCCCTGCTTCACCCCGCTCTGAACAATCAGAATCGTCAGCAGGTAAAACACCACGGCACCGAACAGATTTCGGGAAACAGAGAAGCCTTTCAACCACTCAGACGCAGCCTGCAGGCCGATCATATCGGTCACGGCAGCCAGCATAAAACAAATCAACCAGCCCGCGACAATGCTATAAAACGCCAGGACCAACGACGGGACCATCAGACCAATCCAGCCGACCAGTGCCCCGGCCTTTTTTGCCGTCGGGTTGTCCGACAAGCTGCGCATACTGTCGATAGGGTTCGCCTGACCGTGACGGCCGATCGCCATTTCGACAATCAGCATCGGAAAGGCCACCACCAGAATCATCAACAGATAAACCAGCAAAAAAGCGCCACCGCCGTTGCTGGCAGCTTGCGTCGGGAATCCCCAGATGTTGCCCAGGCCCACGGCAGCACCGGCGGCTGCCAAAATAAACCCTATCCGTGATCCAAAATGTTCTCTGTTTCCTGCCATGACCCTTACCTTGATGTATCAGTGTGCTAGTACAATAATCCATCCCTGTTTTCGGATCAACACCAGAACGTCCGACTGGCTAAAACATAACCACCTAGCGGAAAGTATCAGGTTCATTCTGATTTAAACGATTCCTGACGCACATAAAAAAGCCGCTTCCCCGGAGAGGAAGCGGCTTTTTTGTCTGCGTCTCGCAAGACAAGCAGATAAATTATTTCAGCGAGGCATAATAAGCCGCCACATTGGCAATATCGCTATCGCTCAGCATCGCAGCCTGTGGCTGCATCACCACGGCCATGCCGCCAGTCCGCTCTTTGTTTTTGTAAGCTTTCAGGGCTCCGACCAGGTACTGCTCATTCTGGCCTTTCAGGTTTGGGTAAGTCGGGATCATCGCCGTACCATCCGCGCCATGGCATGCGGCACAGACCGCAGCTTTCGCTTTCCCCGCGGCTGCATCCGCAGCAAGTGTAGGGCCAGAAATCACGGTTGCTAACACTGCTATTGCAAGAACTTTTTTCATCATGTCCTCTTATAATTTTGTTTATCCAAAGGGGTGGTCTTTCAATTTACGATGAAAAACCAGCAAGTTAGATTGTGCACTCTTTAACCTAACATTGCACATCAAATACATCATTCTGCCAAGTCAGGTCACAGTCTTGACCCCGATACGCATCGACGACAAATAACCCGGCGACAGCCGCCAGCTGATCGCCATAAAAAATCAACGGCGTCCGGCGGCGATTCCAACTCGGCACGCCGTATTCCTGAAACAGTTTTTTGAGCTTGCGCCGCCCCACCCGGCCAACCGGTTTGGCTTCGATGCCTTCCGGATTAAAACGCACCGTCACCGGCTCGTCCGAAGCCGGTAGCCGGAGTTGCCCCTGCCCGGTGTGCTGAAGCAGCACGGTGCCGAGCGCCTGAGGCAAGTGACACGGAGCCCCCAGCGTACAAGACAGCTGAATATGGTGAATCGCCGGCCATTGCCGGATCAGGTACAGGCACTGGCGGTGGCGGCGCACTTCAACCTGCTGCCAGCGAAGCTGCGGGTTGGCATCCGCTCGGGCCATCACCACGCTGTTCCAGAGCTGACTGAGCTGTGCCTGAGACGGCATCAAGACGTCCTGCTGGCGCAACCACAAACGGATCAATTGCTTGCCTGTTCGCTCCGAGCCGAGCTCGGCAATCGCCAGGCTGCCGTCCGCCTGAACGGCCTGGGCTAGCCGGGTGGCCAGCAGCTCTGCCAACAGCGCTTCCTGCTCACCGCACAAGGCCGCGCTACGCGCGACAGACTTGCGCAGCCCGGGCCAGCGTGCCGTCAACCCGGGGGTGATCTCATGGCGTAAGAAGTTCCGATCATACCGGGTATCCCGGTTGCTCTCGTCTTCAATCCACGCCAGCCCCTGATGGCGGGCATACACTTCAATCTCTTCCCGGGTGGCCCAGAGCAACGGCCGCAGATGTTGCCCCTCGCCAAAAGGCGTCTCCGGCGCCATCGCAGCCAACCCCGCCGGGCCACTGCCCCGTTTGAGCGCCAGGAGGAAGGTCTCCAGCTGATCATCGGCATGCTGGGCCGTCAGGAGCAGATCCCCGTCGTTCACATGCCGGGCCAGCGCCTGATAACGCTGCTCGCGGGCCTGTTGCTCGACACTGACCCGGGCGCCCAGCGTTAACGTGACATGCTCTGCCGCAAACGCCAGACCGGCCTGCGCGCTCCAGTCGCGACAGCGCGCCAGCCAGGCATCAGCATTGGGACTCAAGCCGTGATGGACATGAACCACCTGCGCCTGATGTTGCGGGTGGCGCCGGATAAACTGCCCCAGCAATGCCAGCAACACGCGCGAATCCAGTCCACCGCTCAGGGCTAACACAAAACGTCGCGGACGTTCGCCATAAGGCTGAAGAAAGGCAGCGAATCGGGAATACAGCATGGGGCAGCTCACATCGATAATAGTGAAGCTCTTATACCAGAGTGACCCATAAAAAAAAACGGATCACCTGGGTGATCCGTTCTTCCGTCAATTGTGTTGCAGTGCGGCGGTTAGCCGTTAATAGCTAGCAGTTAGCAGTTAGCGGTTAGCGGTTAGCAGTAACCGTAGCTCAGCAGACGCTGGTAGCGACGCTCCAGCAATGCTTCGGTATCCAGACCGTCCAGCTCTTCCAGCGTCGCCAGAATTTGCTTCTTCAGGTTCTCAGCCATTTCGATCACGTTGCGGTGTGCACCACCCAGCGGCTCATCGATAATGTTGTCGATCAGATCCAGCTCTTTCAGGCGCTCCGCAGTCATGCCCATGGCTTCCGCCGCTTGCGGGGCCTTGTCAGAGTCACGCCACAAGATGGAGGCACAACCTTCCGGCGAGATCACCGAGTACGTGGAGTATTGCAGCATGTTGACACAGTCACCCACACCGATGGCCAGCGCGCCGCCGGAACCGCCTTCACCCACCACGTTACAGATCACCGGCACCGTCAGGCCAGCCATCTCTTTGAGGTTGGTCGCAATCGCTTCGGACTGACCACGCTCTTCCGCACCCACGCCCGGATAAGCACCCGCAGTGTCGATGAAGGTGATGATCGGCATCTTAAACCGCTCCGCCATTTTCATCAGACGCAGCGCTTTGCGGTATCCTTCCGGCTTTGGCATCCCGAAGTTACGCAACACTTTCTCTTTGGTTTCACGGCCTTTCTGGTGACCAATCACCATCACCGGACGTCCTTCCAGACGCGCGATCCCACCCACCAGGGCTTTGTCATCGGCAAACGCACGATCACCGGCCAGTTCGTCAAATTCGGTGAACATATGTTCAACATAATCAAAAGTGTACGGACGCTGTGGATGACGGGCTAACTGAGCAACCTGCCAGGCACCCAGATCGCCAAAAATCTTCTTGGTCAGCTCCAGGCTTTTCTTTTCCAGTTGTTCAATTTCTTTGTCCAGATCAACCGATGCTGATTCATCACGGCGCGACACTTCACGCAGTGCTTCAATTTTGGCTTCTAGTTCCGCAATCGGCTGTTCAAACTCAAGGAAGTTCAGGCTCATACCACTTCAATCCTTCGGCTCACGCTTATTGGCTATTGCACAATAAGTATGGGCACATTTAATTAAACTCAAGCTCTACCTGCTTTTCACCCAGCAAGATTTTAAGATCAGAAATCAGCTGATCGGCCGGGGTCACGCGCCACTCGGTCCCGAGGGTCAACTTGGCGCGCGCATTAGAGCGCTGATAGTACATATTTACCGGCACAGTACCTGCGCGGTGCGGCTCCAGCACTTTGCTGAAACGCTCAAAAAACTGTTCATCAATTTGCCTCTCCGTCACAGAGATGGCAAGTCCTCGCAAATGCTTTTCTCTGGCTTCTGAGATATCAAGCACTTCTCGCGCCGACATTTTAAGGCCACCGTTAAAATCATCAAAGCTGACCTGTCCGGAAACGACCAAAATGCGATCTTTCTCGACCAAATCAAGGTATCTTTCCAGCGGATCGGAAAATAACATCACTTCCATCCGCCCGGACCGATCGTCCAGAGTCAGCAAGCCGATGCGGGTGCCGCGCTTGGTGGTCATCACCCGGGCAGCAATCACCAGCCCGGCGACGGTCACCACTTTATCCCGCCCGGTCGGATGGGCATCTTTCAAACGCCAGGTGGTGTAGTGTTTCAGCTCCGGCACATAGACGTTGATCGGGTGGCCGGTCAGATACAGGCCAAGGGTTTCCCGCTCACCTTCCAGCCAGACTTTTTCCGGCCATTCCGGAATATTGGCATAAGCATGCTCAACTTCTTCCGGCGCTTCGGTCAGCACCCCGAACATGTCAGTCTGGCCGAAGGCTTCGGCCTGGTGGTGCTGACTCGCCGCTTTCAGGGCATCGTCCAGGGAAGCCATCATCGCGGCCCGGTTCGGCCCCAGGCGATCCAACGCGCCGCACTTGATCAGCCGCTCCAGCACCCGCTTGTTGACTTTTTTAGTGTCAATCCGGGCACAGAAATCAAACAGATCTTTGAAGTGACCGCCCTTCTCGCGCGCCGCAATGATATTTTCGATCGGGCCCTCACCGACCCCCTTCACCGCACCGATGCCGTAAACGATAGCGCCATTGTCATCGACGTTAAAGCGATACAGGCCCTTGTTGACATCCGGCGGCAGCAGTTCGAGCTTCATCCGGTGGCACTCGTCCACCAGACCGACGATCTTGTCGGTGTTATCCATATCGGCGGTCATCACCGCCGCCATGAATTCTGCCGGGTAGTGCGCCTTGAGCCACAGGGTCTGGTACGACACCAGCGCGTAAGCAGCGGAGTGGGATTTGTTAAACCCGTAACCGGCAAATTTCTCTACCAGGTCGAAGATCCGCATCGCCAGCTCGCCGTCGACGCCGTTCTTGATTGACCCTTCTTCGAAAATTGCCCGTTGCTTGGCCATTTCCTCCGGCTTTTTCTTACCCATGGCCCGGCGCAGCAAGTCCGCGCCGCCCAGGGTATAACCGGCCAGCACCTGGGCGATCTGCATCACCTGCTCCTGGTACAGGATGATGCCGTAGGTCGGCTCAAGAATTTCTTTCAGCGATTCGTGCTGCCACTTTTCATCCGGGTACGACACCGCTTCGCGGCCGTGCTTCCGGTCGATAAAGTTGTCTACCATGCCCGATTGCAGCGGGCCCGGACGGAACAGGGCCACCAGAGCGATCATATCTTCAAAGCAGTCCGGCTGCAGACGCTTGATCAGATCTTTCATCCCGCGCGATTCGAGCTGGAACACCGCGGTAGACTCCGAGCGCTGCAGCATGGCGAAGGATTTCGCGTCATCCATCGGAATGGCGGCGATATTGACCGGCGGCTTGCCCTGCGCTTCGAGGCGTGGGTTCACCATCCCCAGCGCCCAGTCGATAATGGTCAGGGTCCGCAGCCCAAGGAAATCGAATTTGACCAGCCCGGCGGTTTCAACGTCGTTCTTGTCGAACTGGGTGACCGGGTGATGGCCTTCGGCATCACAGTACAGCGGCGCAAAGTCGGTAATGGTGGTCGGTGAAATCACGACCCCACCGGCGTGTTTGCCGGCGTTTCGCGTCACCCCTTCCAGCACCCGGCACATGTCGATCAGATCCCGGACTTCCTCGTCCGCGTCATACACTTCCTGCAACTGCGGCTCGGCCTCAAACGCCTTGGCCAGCGTCATCCCCGGCTCGGCCGGCACCAGCTTGGAGATCCGGTCGACAAACCCGTACGGGTGCCCCAGCACCCGGCCGACATCACGGATCACCGCCTTGGCCGCCATGGTGCCGAAGGTGATGATCTGGGATACCGCATCCCGGCCGTACATTTCGGCCACGTGGTCGATCACCAGATCCCGTTTATCCATACAGAAGTCGATATCGAAATCGGGCATGGAGACCCGCTCCGGGTTCAGGAAACGTTCGAACAGCAGGTCAAATTCCAGCGGGTCCAGATCCGTGATATCCAGCGCGTACGCCACCAGGGAGCCGGCACCGGAGCCCCGGCCCGGCCCCACCGGGATCCCGTTATCTTTCGACCACTGGATAAACTCCATCACGATCAGGAAGTAGCCCGGAAACCCCATCTGGTTGATCACTTCCAGCTCGATGTCGAGGCGCTCATCATATTCCGGACGCCGCTCCTGGCGCACTGCTTCATCCGGGAACAGGAAGGCCAAACGCCGCTCCAGCCCCTCTTTGGACATTTTGACCAGATAATCTTCGGTGCTCAGATCGCCGGTCGGGAAGTTCGGCAGGAAGTATTCATTCAGGCGGACCGTCACGTTACAGCGCTTGGCAATTTCGACGCTGTTTTCCAGCGCTTCCGGAATGTCGGCAAACAAATCGCACATCTCTTCTTCGCTGCGCAGGTATTGCTGGGCGCTGTAGAGCTGCGGCCGGTTCGGATCGGCCAGGGTATAGCCGTCATGGATCGCGACCCGGATCGAGTGGGCATCGTACTGATCCGGCGAGATGAAGCGCACATCGTTGGTCGCGACCACCGGCAGCGCCATTTGCTCAGCCAGTTCAATCGCAAAGTGCAAATACACTTCTTCATCCGGGCGACCGGTGCGGGTCAGCTCGAGATAGTAACGATCGGGAAAGTGGGTCTGGTAGAACGCCACCAGGCGCTCGACCATCTGCTGGTTACCCTTGAGCAGCGCCTGGCCGACATCACCCCGCCGGCCGCCGGAGAGCAGGATCAATCCCTGGTGGCGCTCAACCAGCCAATCTTTGTCAATCACCGGCTGATGCTGCACATGACCGCGCTGATACGCATCCGAGATCAACAAGGTCAGGTTGCGATAGCCATCATTGTCAGCGGCCAGCACGGTCAGTTCGGTCAGGTCATCCCCCATCTCGTCCGAGCGGACTTTAAAATCCGCCCCGATGATCGGTTTCATCCCGGCACTGTGCGCGTTGTTGTAGAACTTCACCAGACCACACAAGTTGGTGAAGTCGGTCAGCGCCATGGCCGGCATGCCCATAGCGGCGACTTTTTTGACCAGCGGCGGGACCTTTGACAGGCCGTCAACCATTGAGAAATCACTGTGGACACGAAGATGAATAAAGCGGGGTTCAGCCATGACAAACCAGATTTGATAAATGCTTAAATCGTTAAGCGAGGATTATAGCCTAAAGGACGCCGCGCATCACCGCATGCGATGCAATCGGGCAAAACGCCACGCGCACGTGGCGAATGCCTCAGCGACCCGGCGCTGTCCTGCGGGAAAATCAGTCAATCCCGAGAATGCGTTTGACGGGTTTGAAACTCTTGCGGTGCTGTTCAATCGCGCCGAATTTTTCCAGGGCTTCAAAATGGGCCTTGGTCGGATAGCCCTTGTGCCGGGCAAACCCGTAATCCGGATACTGGGCGTCCAACGCTTCCATTTCCCGATCCCGGGTCACTTTGGCCAAAATCGAAGCGGCACTGATCTCCGCCACCCGCAAATCGCCTTTCACCACCGCCTGAGCAGCCATCGGCAGCTGCGGGATCTTATTGCCGTCAACCAGGACAAAATCCGGCTGGACCGACAGGCCCGCGACCGCCCGCTGCATGGCAACCATGGTGGCCTGCAAAATATTGAGCTGGTCGATCTCTTCCGGCTCACAACGCCCCAAAGACCAGGCCAGAGCCTTTTCCTTGATTTCATCAAACAAGGCGTTGCGCTTTTTCTCGCTCAGTTTTTTGGAGTCGGTCAGCCCGGCAATCGGGTTGGCCGGGTCTAAAATCACCGCTGCAGTGACCACCGCGCCGACCAGCGGCCCGCGGCCGACTTCATCCACCCCGGCAATGCACTGCGCCGCCGGGTATTCAAAAGGTTCCAAAGATGTTGCCATTTACTTGCCTATCAATTTCAGCACCGCTGCCGCGGCCTGTTGGTCTGCATTACATTTGATGAGCTGATGCAGGCGGGCAAACTCAGCCATCAGCGCGCTGTTGTCCGCATTCAGGAAGCGATCCACTTCGTGGCATAACTTCTCCGGCACGCAGTCGTCCTGCAGCAGCTCCGGCACCAGTTCGCGATCGGCCAGAATATTGGCCAGCGAGACATACTTGGTTTTCAGCATGCGCTTGGCCAGCCAGGCGGTCAGCGGCTTGACCTTATAGCCCACCACCATCGGCCGTTTGACCAGCATACACTCGAGTGCCACGGTGCCCGAAGCCAGCAGCACCACATCCGAAGCAATCATGACATTGCGGGCCGTATCGTCCACCAGCACAAAGTCGAGCTCCGGTGCGGTTTCGCGCCAAGCCTGCTCAAACTGCTCCCGGCGCTTTTGATTGACCAGCGCCACCACAAATCCGAGATCCGGGTGCTTTTGCTTAAGCAGCTTGCAGGTTTCGATAAACGGCGCGGCCAGCATGCCCATCTCGCTGCCCCGGCTGCCCGGCAATACGGCTAGCCAGCGTTTGCTGCGATCGAGTCCCAGCAGGTCCTGCGCCGCCCCCTGATCGGTTTCCAGCGGGATCGCATCGGCCATGGTATGGCCGATAAACTCACACGGGACATTGAATTTGTCGTAGAAGGCCTTCTCGAACGGCAGGAACGCCAGCACCAGATGAGTGGCGGCTTCAATCTTGAAGATCCGCTTCTGGCGCCAAGCCCAAACCGACGGGCTGACATAGTGCACGGTTTTGATCCCGCGCAGCTTCAGATCGCGCTCCAGACGCAGGTTGAAATCCGGGGCATCAATACCGACAAACACATCCGGCGGATTGTCACTGAAATACTTCACCAGCTCGGCTTTGACTTTCAGCAAGCGCGGCAGGCGGCCGAGGACTTCAACAATCCCCATCACCGCCAGCTCTTCCATATCAAACAGGGTCTCGCACCCGGCGGCCTGCATCCGCGGGCCGGCAATACCGACGAACTCCGCGTCCGGATACTGTTGCCGGATGGCCTGGATAAACCCGGCACCTAAAATATCGCCGGAGATTTCCCCGGCGACAATTCCAATTCGAAGTGGCTTGGTCATATTCAGCGAATGATTCCGCGCGTTGATTGCTCGAAGAAGTCGACAAACCGTTGCACCGGGGCATGCGTTTTCGCCAGGGCTTCGATTTCCGGTTTCACTTCCGCCAGGGTCTTGCCTGAGCGGTACAGCGCCTTATACACCGCACGAATTGCTTTGATATCTTCTTTCTCAAAGCCGCGGCGCTTGAGGCCTTCAACGTTGATGCCGAACGGCGCACAGTGGTTCCCCTGTGCCATCACGTACGGTGGGACGTCCTGAACGACAATCGAGCCGCCGCCCAGCATGCAGTGATCGCCAATGGTACAGAACTGGTGAATCGCAGACATTCCGCCGACAATCGCATGGTTGCCCACGGTCACGTGACCGGCCAGGGTTGCGTTATTGGCAAAAATACAGCGGTCACCGACGACACAGTCATGCGCCACATGGGCGTTAATCATGAACAGGTTGTCATTGCCGACTTTGGTGATCCCGTTGTCCTGAACCGTACCGCGGTGCATGGTTACGCTTTCGCGGATGGTGTTGCGATCGCCGATCTCCAGACGGGTCGGCTCACCGGCATATTTCAGGTCCTGGCACTCTTCGCCAATGGAAGCAAACTGGAAGATGCGGTTCTCACGGCCAATCTTGGTCGGACCTTTCACTACCACGTGGGACATAATTTCTGTCCCTTCACCGATTTCAACATCAGCGCCGATGTAGCTAAACGGACCCACTTTCACGTTGGCACCGAGAATCGCCCCTGCTTCGACCACCGCCGACGGGTGGATTTGGGCTGTTTCGTGAATCATGAAAACTCTCGTCTTGCACATTTCAGTTCGGCAGAGCACACGACGTCGCCATCAACTCTGGCAACCCCATTAAACATCGCAATGCCGCGGCGCTCTTTCAGGAATTCCACTTCAATGATCAGCTGATCACCCGGGCCCACCGGCTTGCGGAATTTCGCGTTATCAATGCTGGCAAAGTAATACAGTTCATTTTCCGATGGCGCGCCAAAGGTCTTAAATGCCAGCAGGCCAGTCGCCTGAGCCATGGCTTCCAGGATCATGACCCCCGGGAAAACCGGCATCTTCGGAAAGTGGCCGGTAAACTGCGGCTCATTCACAGAAACATTCTTAATCGCGGTCAGGGTTTTACCCTCTTCGTAGTCGGTTACGCGATCAATCATCAGAAACGGATAGCGGTGTGGCAAAAGTTCCTGAATCTCTGTGATATTTAGCGTCTTGTTTTCGCTCGTCAAAACTGCATTCCTGTCTTAAATAAAAGTCAATATGGGCTCATTCTACCGCAAAAAGATCCGCAGAGTGTGCGGACCTGTTGATTTCGGCGAAGGCGATCAGCTGTTTTCGTCCAGCTTCTTCTCAACCGCCTTGAGCCGCTTATTCATGTCGTCAATCTTCATGGTGCGGGCCGCGGTCTTGCGCCATTCTTTGTTTGGCTGCAACGGGATCCCGGAAGAGTACATGCCCTTCTCTTCGATACTGCGCATCACCATCCCCATGCCGGTAATCGTCACGCCATCAGCGATCTCGATATGACCGTTCAACACGGACGCGCCGCCGATAATACAGTATTTACCGATTTTGGTACTGCCGGCGACAATCGTGCCGCCCGCCATCGCGGTGCCGTAACCAATCTGCACGTTGTGGGCAATTTGCATCTGGTTGTCGATAATGACGTTATCTTCGATGATGGTGTCTTCCAGGGCACCCCGGTCAATGGTCGTCCCGGCACCGATCTCTACCCGGCTGCCGATCCGAACGCTACCCAGTTGCGGGATCTTGACCCACTCGCCTTTGTTGTTAGCGTACCCGAAACCGTCCGAACCAATCACAGTGCCGGCCTGCACCAGACAATCGGTGCCCAGCACCACGTTGTGGTAAATGCTCACATTGGCCCAGATTTTGGTCCGCGCGCCAATCTCAGCATTCTTACCGACAAAACACCCCGGGCCAATCTGGACGTGATCGCCCAACTTCACACCGGATTCAATCACGGCATTGTGGCCGATGGCCACACCTTCGCCCAGTACCACGTCATCAGCGACATAAGCACTTGGGGCAATCTCGGTCGCCGCGGCTGGCGTGGTATCGAGCAGCTGAGCCACAAGTGCATAGCCCAGGTATGGGTCGTTCATCACCAGGGCATTGCCGTCAAAATAAGGCAGATCCGCTTCTTTGAGGATCACCGCCGAAGCCCGGCATTCCGCCAGATGCTTGCGGTATTTACTGCTCGACAAAAACGTGATGTCACCCTGCCCGGCCTGGTTGGTGCCCGCGATCGATTCAATGCTGACAGTGCCATCTCCGCGTAGCTCTGCCCCCAGTTTCGCTGCTATTTCAGCAAGAGTAATTCCAGCCATGTGTTACCTTAAATTTTTTATCATTGTTCAGCGGTGATCGGCGACCCTGAGGGTCTCCCAGAAACAGCAAAGCGAAAGGGATAGCCACTCGAGATGACCATCCGCTTTCGACTTGATTACTGCCATTCCAGCCAGGTGTTGCGCGCTGCTTATTTCACCGCGGCAATGACCTTCGACGACAAGTCATCTTTCGGGCTGGCGTGCAGCACTGCATTGGCATCAAGCACCAGATCATAGCCTTCTTTCTTAGCCACATCCTGGATTGCCTGGCGAATTTTCTGAACCAGTTTCTGCTCTTCTTCGGAGCCGCGGCGACGCTGATCTTCCTGCAAGGCCTTGGCTTTCAGTTTATAGTCAGACTCCAGGGCAGCCATTTCACGCTGTAGTTTGGTGCGATCTGCGGCGCTCATCAGCTCGCCATCACGCTTAAGCTTTTCGACTTTCGTCTTCATGCTATTTTCAATACCGCGCAATTCGTCGATGCGATCTTTAAATTCATTGCGCAGCTTTTGTGGCACATTATACCGTTTTGCCAGCTGAGCCATAGCCTGACCAGTCGCAACATAGCCGACTTTTTGCGCAGCTTCCCCGGCATTGGCATACATCGATGAAGAAATAATCACCAGGCTCAGGCCTGCCGCTTTAATCCACTGTTTCAAAAGACTCTCCTTAATTGATTAGAATGTGCGACCGATGGTGAAGGTGAAGAACTCTTCATCATCCCCTTCGTATTTCTTGATTGGACGTGCAACCGAGAATACGAGCGGCCCCATCGGGGACATCCACTGCAATGCAGCACCGTAAGATGCCCGGATCAAGGATGGATCAGAGTAGTCATTCAAGAATCTCCCATCCGAATCCGTCAGATCATATTCAGTATCCCATACCGTCCCGGCATCCACGAACACACTGGTGCGTAACTGGTTCTGGGCTTCTTCCGAAGCAAACGGGGTCGGGACAATCAGCTCGACACTTCCCAGTGCCACAGCGTTCCCCCCGGCCGCATCATCGGTCCCGGTTGCACAGCTGTTATTCCCGCCACCACCGATCCCGCCGGATGGACAACCACCGACATAGACGGCCTTCGGACCCACAGTGTTCGAGCGGAAACCACGCAGGGTCGAGAAACCACCGGCATAGAAGTTTTCATAGAACGGCAGCAGGTGATCGCTGCCGTTATCCGTAGTGCCGTAACCGTTGCCGTACCCCAGCTTACCACGCAGCAGCAGGCTGAAGTGGTGGTCTTCATCCAGTGGATAGTACTGACGGACGTTATACTGCACCTTGAAATACTGCGCATCCGACCCCGGAATCGTCATCTGGAACGACGCCCGCTGGTGATTCCCTGCCGTCGGGAAATAACCGCGGTTGAGGTTATTGCGGGTCCAGGAGACCGACCAGTCGAAGTCATCGAGCTCAATCACGTTGTCACCGCGGTCAAAACCGTGGATCGCTTTGAATTTCTCGATCTGGTAATACTCCTGGGTATTGGAGATCTTGTTGTGATCATAGCCCAGGCCAAATTCGAAGAAGTTCAGCTCGTCAAACGGGAAACCCCAGGTCAGGCTGGTGCCGTAACTCTGGTTGGTATAGTCCGAAATGTTCGCATCCGACGCTTCGAACTCATTGTAGTAAACTTTCCCGCCCAGGCTGACGCCATCCAGCGTGAAGTACGGATCACGATACTCCATGCTGATATTTTTCTGGTAATCGTTCATCATCGCGCTGATGCCGAAGCGATTCCCGGTACCCAGGAAGTTATCCTGCTGGATCCCGGCCTGGAAGCTGACCCCGGATTCGGTGCCGTAGCCAATCCCAAAGTTGATGTTACCGGCGTTGGCCTCCTTCACAGCGTATTGCAGGTCAACCTGATCGTCGGTGCCCGGCACCCGGACGGTCTGAACATCCACCGTTTCAAAGAAACCGGTCCGGCTCAGACGCTCTTTACCACGCTCAACGGATTTGGAGTTGAGCCAACTGCCTTCCATCTGGCGCATTTCCCGGCGCAGCACTTCGTCTTTGGTCGAGACGTTACCGGAGAAGCCGATGTTGCGGACATAAATCCGCTTCCCCGGATCCACATTCACAATCAGGGAAACTTGCTGGTTGGCATCATCGAAATCGGGGATCGTGGTCACCTGCGGGTAGGCATAACCCAGCTCACCCAGCTTACGCTTCACCGCTTCTTCCAGCGCCGTCACTTTGGCGCCGTTATAGACTTCGCCACCCTTGATGGTCACCAGGCTCTGAAGCTCGTCGCCCTTGTCCATCAGGTTACCGCGAAAACTGACGCCTTGGACCCGGTACTGCTCGCCTTCATTGATTTTCAGGGTGATATACACCCCTTTTTTGTCCGGTGAAATTGCCACCTGGGTCGATTCAAGCTTGTACTTGAGGTAACCATTGTTCAGGTACTGCGAGCGCAGGGTTTCCAAATCGCCGGCCAGCACCTGCTTCTGATATTTTTCATCCGCCAGGAAGTTCCACCACGGCACTTCCGCCTGGAGGTTGAACTTGTCCTGCAGCGCTTCATCCGTAAAAACGCTATTCCCGATGAAGTTAATTTGCTGGATTTTGGCAGACACGCCTTCGGTGAAGACAAATTTTAAGTCCGCGCGGTTACGCGGCAGCGGGGTGACCACGGCCTTAACCGTCGCATTGTATTTCCCGACGCTGTAATAGAAGTCTTCCAGCCCTTTTTCGATCTTACTCAGGGTGGTGCGATCCAGCGCTTCCCCCACCGAGATGCGCGAGGCATCCAAGTTTTCCTTGAGCTGCTCCTCTTTGATCGCTTTGTTGCCGGAGAAAGTGATACTGGCAATCGTCGGACGCTCCAGCACCTTCACCAACAGGGTGTCTCCATCACGGAACACCTGAATATCTTCAAAGTTGCCGGATGCAAAAAGGGATTGAATCAATTCCGCAATATCGCGCTCATCCACGCCATCGCCAACCCGGACCGGCATGGCCAACAAAGCCGCCCCTAAGGTGACGCGCTGCAAGCCTTCAAAACGAATGTCTTCAACTACAAATTGTTCCGCGCTCTGCGCAACACTACTACCGAGTATCAGTGATGCGACCAATAAATTTTTTATCGCCATTAGTGTTCTGATTATTCCTTGCTAAAAATCGCGCTTAAGCACTGTTCAAAGGCGGGTAAAGTCATTGAATAGCGCAACGGCCATTAACGCAACCAAAATGGCTGAGCCCACTCTGTAGCCTATCTCCTGAACACGTTCAGAAACAGGACGACGGGTTACCGCTTCAATGGCGAAGAACATCAAGTGTCCACCATCCAGCACCGGCAGCGGTAACAGGTTCACAATCCCCAGGTTGACACTAATGAGCGCCAGGAACCCCAGAAAATAAACCACCCCGTAATCTGCCGTCATTCCCGCCCCTTTGGCGATGGAAATCGGGCCGCTGAGGTTTTTAATCGCAACGTCACCCGTCACCAGCTTGGTGACCATGTCGAATGTCAGGGTGACCAGCTGCCAGGTTTTTTCAACCGCTTTCCCCACAGCCTCAATCGGGCCGTATTGCAAATTGATCCGGTAAGACTCCGGCCACGGTTCGACCTGCGGAGCAAACCCGGCATAACCGATCACTTGTCCGTCACCCAGGGTCTTACTGTTTGGCACCAGCGTCAGCGGTAATGTCTGGCCATCACGACGCACCATCAGCGCCAGCGGTTGCTGCGGGTGGGCGCGCACGGCATCCACCACTTGCTGCCACTCGGTCACCGGGACCTGCTCAATGGCCACAATCTCATCATTGAGCTGTAATCCTGCCGTCAGGGCCGCCCCCCCTTCAACCAGCTTGGCAATGGCCAGGGTGATTGGCGGAGAGTAAGGGGTGATCCCCAGCGACGTCAGCACCGGCTCGCGGTCCGGGTCAAAGGACCAGGAGCGCAAATCCAGCGTCCGGCGGATCTCATAACCGCCTTCCGGCTCTGCAACCGTGATCACCATTTCCTGATCACCGATGTGGGAGATCATGGCCATATTGGCAGACTCCCAATCAGCGGTTTGGATTCCCGAAATGGATTTTAGTTCCATCCCGCTGCGAATTCCTGCCTCGGCCGCAATCGACTGCGGGGCAACGTCTCCCACCACAGGGCGAACCGCCGGCACGCCGATCAGGTACACCACCCAGTATGCAAAAATCGCGAACAGGAAATTGGCCAGCGGCCCGGCGGCCACAATCGCACTGCGCTGCCACAGCGGTTTGTGATTAAATGCCAGATGCTGTCTCTCGGCCGGGACATCATCCACCCGGCCGTCCAGCATTTTGACATAGCCGCCCAGCGGGATCATCGCCAGGGTATATTCCGTGCCGTCCTTCCCGATTTTGCGCCAAAGCGCGCGGCCGAAGCCGATCGAGAAGCGCTCGACATAAACACCACAGCGACGGGCGACCCAAAAGTGACCGTATTCGTGTACTGCAATCAATATCCCCAGGGCAACGAGAAACGCCCCCAGGTTCCACAAAATACCCATCATAACGATACCTTACCAATCACTTCCCGAGCCAAAACTCGCGCCATTCTATCCAGCTCAATTACGCTTTCCAAGTCAGTGGGTTCTGTCATTTGTGCCCGTTCCAGAACCTGCTGGTTGACCTGCGCAATGCCGGTGAACGTGAGCTGATGATCCAAAAATGCCGCAACCGCTTCTTCATTGGCGGCATTGAGCGCGGTGGTGGCTGCTTGCCCGCTGTAACAGGCATCCATCGCCAGCTTCAGACACGGATAACGGGAGAAATCCGGCTGCAGGAAGGTAAACTCTCCCACTTTGCTGAAATCGAGCGCTGCCACACCGGCATCTACCCTTTCAGGATAGGCCATTGCACAGGCGATTGGGGTCCGCATGTCCGGCAGCCCCATCTGCGCCAGCACCGAGCCGTCTTTGTACTGCACCATCGAATGAATCACAGACTGAGGATGGATGATCACCTCCATCTGCTCGCGCGTGGCATTAAACAGCCAGCGCGCTTCAATGTATTCCAGCCCCTTATTCATCATGGTGGCCGAATCAACTGAAATTTTCGGCCCCATCGACCAATTCGGGTGGGCAATCGCCATCGCCGGGGTCACGGTGGCCAACTCGCTGATGTCGGTATAGCGGAACGGGCCGCCGGAGCCGGTCAGCAGAATTTTACTGATCCCGTGCGCATCCAGATCGCAATGTCCCAGGGTTTGCTGAATCTGCGCCGGCAAGCTCTGGAAAATTGCGTTGTGCTCGCTATCGACCGGCAACAGCTCGGCACCGCTGGCCCGGCAGGCGTCGATAAACAGCTGTCCCGACATCACCAGGGCTTCTTTATTGGCCAGCAGAATCCGTTTACCGGCGCGAACCGCGGCCATGGTCGGTAATAACCCGGCCGCACCGACAATCGCCGCCATCACCGTATCGACTTCATCGAGCGCTGCCACCTGGCACATCCCGTCGACCCCGGCCAGCACCTCCGTCGGTAAATTATGCTGATTCAGTTGGTGTCTCAGCGCTGCGGCAGCCTGCTCAGTTGCCATCACCGCATACTTCGGCCGCCACTGCCGGCAAAGCTCAAACATTTTCTTGCTGTTTGTCCCAGCCGCCAGTGCCACCACCTCAAACAGGTCCGGGTTTTGAGCGGCGACTGCCAGCGTGCTCCCGCCGATGGAGCCGGTCGCACCAAGAATCGTTAACTTACGCATAAAATCACTTACATTCAGCTGTAAAAAGCAGCCCGCAGGCTGCTCAGAAACACGGGGGTAGACTTGGCGCAAAGCCCCGGGCCTCCGCTGTGGCGGACCCGGCGCTATGCATCAGACAAGCCAAAGATAGAGCAAAGCAAAAACAGGCAGGGCGGCGGTCAGGCTGTCAATACGGTCCAAAATACCGCCGTGGCCCGGCAAAATGCTACCGCTGTCTTTCACGCCGGCTGCCCGCTTAAACATACTTTCAACCAAATCACCCAGCACCGAAGCTACCACGGTGATCACCGCAATCAGCAACAGGCTGCCCAGGCTGCCAAATGGAATATCCATCAGGGCGGCACTGCCCCAGGTGACGAGCACCGCCAGCGTTGCGCCGCCAACCAAGCCTTCAATGGTCTTATTCGGGCTGACAGACGGTGCCATTTTCCGTTTTCCGAAACGCTTCCCGGTAAAGTAGGCCCCGGTATCCGCAGCCCACACCAGAATGCAGACCAGCAGGACCAACTTAGCACCGTGATACGGCGCTTCGGCATAATTGACGGCACGCAGCATCAGCACGCCCCAGAAGAACGGGATCAGGGTCAGTAAGCCGAAAAGGTATTTTAATGAGGTGGCTTTTGACCAAAGTGTGGCACTGGCCGGGTACGTGATTGCCAGCAGCGAAGCCACCAGCCACCAGAGCCCACCCACCGCTAACATGTAGTGATGCGAGCGAGCCAGTTCAGACAGGGCGGTTACATCCATCGGCAACCAAGCCATGGAGCCCCCCAGTACCAAAGTTGGAACGATCATCGCGCCCCAACGCGATTTAGCGTCTACAAATTGCGTCCATTCCCAAAAACCGGCCAAAGTCACTGCCGCCAGTGCAAAAACAAAAGCAGGGAAAGGAAGGTAGAAAATCCCTGCAATGACTAACGGCGCGAGGATGAGCGCGGTAATAATACGTTGCTTAAGCAAGCTGCGTCCTCTCGTTGTTTATTATATTCGGTAACAGCCCAGCATATCGTTTGCTGTCAGTGCTGCCGTGGCAGCGGATCACAAGGCACACTCGAAGCCGTTGTGCCTTGGTTTCAGCCACCTTAAGTCACGATCATATCGTCGTGGCTATGATTCCAATAAAGCCTGTACCTGTTCGCCGGTACACCCGAACCGACGTTCGCGGTTCACATACCAGGCAATCGCATCCGCCAAACTCTGTTCGTCGAAATCCGGCCAGTGCTGCTCCGTAAAATACAGCTCAGCGTAAGCCATCTGCCATAGCATGAAATTACTGATCCGCCGCTCGCCGCTGGTCCGGATCAACAAATCGACGTCCGGCAGACCGGAAGTCGACAGGGCTTGCGCCAGGGTCGTTTCCGTAATGGCGTCGACCGGCATCGCCTGATCAGCCACCTGCTGCGCCAGTTGCCGGGCCGCCTGCAGGATATCCCATTGACCGCCATAGTTTGCTGCAACATTCAGGACGAGTCCGGTGTTTTCAGCAGTCAACGCTTGCGCTTCCGCAATTTTCTTTTGCAGACGCGCACTGAAACGGGTGGTATCGCCAATAATGCGCAGGCGAATATTGTTCTTGTGCAGGCGTTTGACTTCACGGCCCAGTACCGTCATGAAGAGCTCCATCAACAAAGAGACTTCTTCTTCCGGACGCCGCCAGTTTTCACTACTGAAGGCAAACAGGGTGATCACCTGGATCCCGAGCCGACTGGCTGCCGACACTGTTTTTCGCACTGCCTCCACACCGGCTTTGTGGCCAAATACCCGGGCTTTGCCCTTCGATTTCGCCCATCGGCCGTTGCCATCCATAATCACAGCAATATGCTTGGGCAGCTTATCAGCAGAAAGCATTGTTTCTGGTTCTGCCATAGAGCTTCCTCAAAAAAAAAGCGCTGTGCTGCACGCACAGCGCCTGACCTCTCTTTCGCTAATGACAAAGACGTGGCGTCTTATACTTCCATCAGCTCTTTTTCTTTCGTTTCCAGGATCGCGTCGATTTCCTTCACTGCCGCATCGGTCAGCTTCTGGATATCATCCTGCGCGCGACGATCATCGTCTTCAGAGATTTCTTTGTCTTTCAGCAGGCCTTTCACGTCTGCGTTGGCGTCACGGCGAATGTTACGCACGGCAACACGGCCCTGCTCCGCTTCGGCACGAACGATCTTCACCAGATCACGACGACGCTCTTCGGTCAGCGGTGGCAGAGGGACGCGGATCACGGTACCGGCAGACATTGGGTTCAGGCCCAGATCTGACATCATGATCGCTTTTTCAACTTTCTGCGTCAGCTCTTTGTCGAACACAGTGATGGCCAGCGTGCGTGCATCTTCAGCAATCACGTTAGCAACCTGGCGCAGCGGTGTGTTTGAACCGTAGTATTCCACCTGAATACCGTCAAGCAGGCTTGGGTGCGCACGACCGGTACGTACCTTGCTCAGTTGGTTTTTCAGCGCTTCTACGCTTTTGCCCATACGCTCTTTAGCGTCTTGTTTAATTTCATCAATCACGGTTTATACCCTTAATGATTCGGCTATCGCGGGAGCGCGAGTCGCTCCCGGCCAGAAAGAATGATCAGAACTTAATCGTCGGCCACTTAATAGTTGCAGATGAGCGTGCCTTCTTGCTCACCCATCACGACACGGCGCAGCGCACCCGGTTTGTTCATGTTGAACACACGGATTGGCATGCCATGGTCACGTGCCAGCGTAAATGCCGCTAAGTCCATTACTTTCAGTTCTTTGTCCAGAACGTCATTGTAGCCTAGCTTATCATAAAGAACAGCTTCTGGGTTCTTCACTGGGTCATCTGTGAACACACCATCAACTTTTGTCGCTTTCAGCACCACATCTGCTTCAATTTCGATCCCGCGCAGGCAGGCTGCAGAGTCTGTGGTAAAAAACGGGTTGCCGGTACCGGCAGAGAAAATCACGACACGGCCCTGACGCAGTTGGCTGATCGCATCAGCCCAATTGTAGCTGTCACAGACACCGTTCAGCGGAATTGCAGACATCAACTTGGCGTTCACATAGGCACGGTGCAGCGCATCGCGCATGGCCAGGCCATTCATCACGGTCGCCAGCATGCCCATGTGGTCGCCCACAACTCGGTTCATCCCTGCTTCAGCCAGGCCTGCACCACGGAACAGGTTACCACCACCGATAACCAGGCCAACTTGTACACCCAGTTCGATCAATTCTTTGATTTCTTGCGCCATACGGTCAAGAACATTTGCGTCAATACCAAAACCTTCATCGCCCTGCAGCGCTTCACCGCTCAGCTTAAGCAAAATTCGTTGATAAGTCGGTTTAGGATTCGTGGTCATTAATGATACCTTCCAGGCTTACTTTGAGATAGGGAGTTGTAAAAAGACCGCAGCCAAGGCCACGGTCTTCTGTATAAGCAAATTCGCTAAGGATTAACCTTTTTGCGCCAGTGCTACTTCTTCTGCGAAGCTCAGGCCTTCTACTTTCTCGATGCCTTCGCCTACTTCCAGACGTACAAAGCTAGAAACTGTTGCGCCTTTTTCTTTCAGGAACTCACCAACAGACTTCTTCGGTTCCATGATGAACGGCTGGCCAGTCAGAGAAACTTCGCCGGTGAATTTCTTCATGCGGCCTTCAACCATTTTCTCTGCGATTTCTTGAGGCTTGCCTTCGTTCATCGCGATTTGAACCTGAACTTCACGCTCTTTCGCGACTACGTCAGCTGGTACGTCTTCTGGGTTTACGTACTCAGGACGAGATGCAGCAACGTGCATCGCGATGTGCTTCAGTGTTTCAGCGTCGCCGTTACCTGCAACAACAACACCGATGCGGTCGCCGTGGCGGTAAGAAGCGATGTTCTCGCCTTGGATGTACTCAACGCGACGGATAGAGATGTTCTCACCGATTTTAGCAACCAGAGCAACACGCTTCTCTTCGAAGTCAGCTTGCAGAGTAGCAACGTCAGATTTGTTTGCAACAGCAGCTTCTGCTACTTCGTTTGCAAATGCCAGGAAGTTACCGTCTTTCGCAACGAAGTCAGTTTGGCAGTTTACTTCCAGAAGTGCAGCTACACCTTCACCTTCTTTGATGATGATTGCGCCTTCAGCGGCCAGGTTACCTGCTTTCTTAGCAGCTTTCGCAGCACCGCTCTTACGCATGTTTTCGATCGCCAGCTCGATGTCAGCGTTCGCTTCAACAAGCGCTTTTTTACATTCCATCATGCCTGCGCCAGTACGCTCACGCAGTTCTTTAACTAGGGCAGCTGTAACTGTTGCCATTGTTATATCCTCAGTTTTGAATACTTGGTGTAAAAATCAGGGGCCATGATCGGCCCCTGGTAACCATTCTTAGTTTACACAAGGTAACTTAAGATGCTCAAAGGAGCCGGCTATTACTCAGCTTCTACGAAACCGTCTTGCTCAGCTTGAGCAACGATGTCTTGGTTACGAGCTTCAGTCACAGTTTGAGCTACCGCACCAGTGTAAAGCTGGATTGCACGGATTGCGTCATCGTTACCTGGGATAACGAAGTCAACGCCGTCTGGGTTAGAGTTCGTATCAACAACTGCGAATACTGGGATACCCAGGTTGTTCGCTTCTTTGATTGCGATGTGCTCGTGATCAGCATCGATAACGAACATTGCGTCTGGCAGACCGCCCATGTTCTTGATACCGCCCAGAGATTTCTCCAGCTTCTCCATTTCACGCGTACGCATCAGCGCTTCTTTCTTGGTCAGCTTGTCGAAAGTACCGTCAGTAGATTGAACTTCCAGGTCTTTCAGACGCTTGATAGACTGACGAACAGTTTTCCAGTTAGTCAGCATACCACCCAACCAGCGGTTGTTTACGTAGTACTGGTCACAGCCGATTGCAGCTTCTTTGATTGTTTCGCTGGCTGCGCGCTTTGTACCAACGAAAAGTACTTTACCTTTACGGGCAGCAATTTTGTTCACTTCAGCCAGAGCGTCGTTGAACATTGGTACAGTTTTCTCAAGGTTGATGATGTGCACCTTGTTACGAGCACCGAAGATGAACGGCTTCATCTTAGGGTTCCAGTAACGAGTTTGGTGACCGAAGTGTACACCAGCCTTCAGCATGTCGCGCATTGATACAGTTGCCATTGAAAATTCCTCTATGGGGTTAGGCGTCCACATACCCCACTCTACCGACCCATATCGCCTGCCAAATTCGGCAAACGGACAGCCATTCGGCTGATGGGCACCCCGGAGAATGTGTCGATATGTGTGAGTGATTTAATATAAAAGTTAACCGAAATCAGCTGACGGCTTGAAACGCACATCAGACAATTCCGGCGCGCTTTATACCATATTTTGCCAGCTAAAATCTAGCCTAATTATAGTTGAGACCCATAAACTTGGTTTCCATCCCGGCCCCTCACTGTTACCATGTAAACAAGAGCAACAGTCCATGTAGAGAAGATTGAATGAGCATCAAGATCAAAACGGCTGATGAAATCGAAAAAATGCGCGTCGCCGGTCGTTTGGCTGCCGAAGTGCTGGAGATGATTGAGCCGCACGTCAAGCCAGGCGTGACCACCGCAGAGCTGGACCGCATCTGTCATGAGTACATTACCAAAGAGCAAGGCGCGATCCCGGCACCGCTGAACTACCATGGCTTCCCGAAATCGATCTGCACCTCGATCAACCATGTCGTGTGCCACGGCATTCCGGCCGAGCAGGACGAGGCTGTCAGTGACAAGTACAATAAACCGGCTGTATTAAAAGACGGTGACATCATCAACATCGATATCACGGTGATCAAAGACGGGTACCACGGTGATACTTCGAAGATGTTCGAAGTGGGCGAAGTGTCGCTGGAAGACAAGCGCCTGTGCCGCGTGGCCCAGGAATCGCTGTATCTGGCGATGAAAAAAGTGAAGCCGGGCACCAAGCTGGGTGAAATCGGCACCGCGATCCAGAAGTTCGTCAAAAACGGCAACAGCCGCTTCTCCATCGTCAAAGACTTCTGTGGCCACGGGATCGGCAACGAGTTCCACGAAGAGCCGCAAGTCGTGCACTACAAAAACGGCGACCGCACCGTGCTGAAAGCCGGGATGTGCTTCACCATCGAGCCGATGATCAATGCCGGTAAATTCGGCTGTGACATTGATGACAACGATGGCTGGACCGTGTACACGGTCGACGGCAAGAAATCGGCTCAGTGGGAGCATACCCTGCTGGTGACCGAAACCGGCTGTGAAGTGCTGACGCTGCGCCAGGAAGAAAGTATTCCGCGCATCATGCACAACTAATCACAGCGATTGAATCCCTAAGCCGGCATCCAGCCGGCTTTTTTGCATCTTTTCATTTCAGTCTTTACCGTTATAGTAAGACCATAACTTCAGCACATGGCACGGATTGCGATGACCGATACTTTCTCAGCCTCTCCCCAACCTACCGCCACGCCCCTGACCCAGAGCGCTCTGCGCCAGGAGTTGGAGCAGTTCAGTGCCCAGCAACAGCAACTGTTTGCCGAGCATACCCCGGTCACCATGCTGGTTGAAGCGCGGGCCGGTTTTATTGACAGCCTGCTGCAACGCCTGTGGCTGCATTTTGGCCTCAACACGCATCCTGAGTTGGCTCTGGTGGCCGTCGGCGGCTACGGGCGCGGGGAGCTGCACCCACTGTCCGATGTGGATATCCTGCTCCTCAGTGCCACGCCCCTGGATGAAGACACCGGCCACACCGTCAGTGCATTTCTGACCTTTTTGTGGGATTTGAAACTGGAAGTCGGCCACAGCGTCCGCACGATCGATGACTGCATCCAGATTGGCCTGAGCGACCTGACGGTGGCCACCAACCTGCAGGAAGCCCGCCTGCTGTGCGGCAATCCGGAAACTTACCAGTGTCTGGAAGAGCAGGTGAACTCCGGCAAGTTCTGGCCCAGCGAAGCGTTTTACCAGGCCAAGCTGCAAGAGCAGCGCACGCGGCACGCCCGCTACCACGACACCACCTACAACCTGGAGCCGGACATTAAATCCAGCCCCGGCGGACTGCGGGATATCCATACCCTGAGCTGGGTGGCACGCCGCCATTTCGGCGCCACCAGCCTGCTGGAAATGAGCCGTTTCGGGTTTCTGACCGATGCCGAATACCGCGAGCTGGTCGAGTGCCAGGACTCCCTGTGGCGGATCCGCTTTGCCCTGCATTGCGAGCTGCGCCGCTATGACAATCGCCTGACGTTTGAACATCAGGCCTCGGTCGCCCGTCAGCTGGGTTACCAGGGCGAAGGCAACCGCCCGGTCGAGATGATGATGAAAGAGTTCTATCGCACCCTGCGGCGGGTCTCCGAACTCAACAAAATGCTGCTGCAACTGTTTGATCAGGCCATCCTCAACAACGGCCAGATTGTCGAGGCCACCCCGCTCGATGACGATTTCCAGCTGCGCGGTAACCTGATCGAGGCCACCAAGCCCGCCCTGTTCCAGGCGCGACCGGAAACCATTCTCGACATGTGCCTGCATGTGGCGCGCAACAGCGCCATCGAAGGGATTGCCGCCCCGACCCTGCGCCAGCTGCGCACGGCGCGGCGCCGGCTCAACCGGTTTCTGGTCGACATTCCGGCGGCCCGGGAAAAATTCATGGATCTGGTGCGCGAGCCCAACGCCCTGCAACGCGCCTTTAGACTGATGCACCGCCACGGTGTCCTGTCGGCCTATTTGCCGGAATGGAGCCAGATCGTCGGCCAGATGCAGTTTGACCTGTTCCATGTCTATACCGTCGATGAGCACAGTGTCCGGCTACTGAAAAACCTCAATAAGTTCAGCGATCCGGCCAACCGCGAGCGCCACCCGATCTGTTGCGAGGTCTACCCGCGGATCGTCAAGAAAGAGCTGCTGATTTTAGCGGCGATCTTCCATGATATCGCCAAGGGACGTGGCGGCGACCACTCCGAGCTCGGCGGCGAAGATGCCTACCGGTTCTGCCTTCTGCACGGCCTGTCGAAGCCGGAGGCCAATCTGGTCAAATGGCTGGTCAATCAGCACCTGCTGATGTCAGTCACCGCCCAGCGCCGGGATATCTATGATCCGGACGTCGTGGCCGACTTTGCGACAAAAGTCCGTGACGAGGAGCGGCTGGATTACCTGATTTGCCTGACGGTGGCCGATATCTGTGCCACCAACCAGGAGCTGTGGAACAGCTGGAAGCGTACCCTGCTGGCCGAACTGTATTACTCTACCCAAAAAGCTCTGCGCCGCGGGCTGGAAAACCCGCCGGATGTCCGGGAGCGGATCCGCCACAACCAGCAGATGGCTTCGGCCCTGCTGCGCAGCCAGGGCTTTACCCCGCGCGAGATTGAAGTGTTGTGGCAACGCTTTAAAGCCGACTACTTCCTGCGCCATACCCACAAGCAAATCGCCTGGCACGCCGCGGCAATTCTCAGCCACGAGGATCCGGACAAACCCCTGATCCTGATCAGCGAGAAAGCCACCCGGGGCGGGACCGAGGTCTTCGTCTACAACAAAGACAAAGCTAAGCTGTTTGCGATTGTGGTCTCCGAGCTGGATAAGAAAAACCTCAGCGTTCACGATGCCCAGATCATGAACAGCAAGGACGGTTTCGCCCTCGATACCTTTATGGTGCTGGATCACAACGGCGAAGCCCTCAACGCCAACCGCCACAGTACCGTGCGCCGGGCGCTGACCAAAGCCCTGACCCACATGAAATCGGAGCGCAAGAAAAAACGCCCGCCGCGCAAACTGCTGCACTTCAACGTCAACACTCAGGTCGATTTCCTACCGACCAAAACCGGTAAGAAAACCCTGATGGAGCTGGTCGCCCTGGACATGCCGGGGTTACTGGCCCGGGTCGGCTCGGTATTTGCCCGCCAGAAAATCAGTCTCCAGGCCGCCAAAATCACCACGATTGGCGAGCGCGCCGAAGACTTTTTTATCCTGGTCAACGAAGAAGGTACCCAGCTCAGTGCCGCCCAGCAGACCCAGCTGCGCGAAGCCCTGATCGCCCGGATTGACGCGGCGAAAAAATAGCCACCCGCCGGACCGGCTCCCCCTGGTCCGGCAGCTTCTCGTGCCGCGATGACACCAACCTCACAACCTGGCACGCGACCTCAAGACAGCCTCCGCAGTAATTGCTACATTGAACACCAT
Organism: Photobacterium sp. MCCC 1A19761; assembly: GCF_037389125.1. Classification (NCBI taxonomy): domain Bacteria; kingdom Pseudomonadati; phylum Pseudomonadota; class Gammaproteobacteria; order Vibrionales; family Vibrionaceae; genus Photobacterium; species Photobacterium sp. MCCC 1A19761. The sequence goes on along the minus strand of NZ_JAZGTF010000038.1, from coordinate 6,978 downwards.
CCAAGCAGTAGAATCCATGCAGTAGAAGTAACGAGGCACCTATGTATCCACACCTCACCAGTATCGGTATTGAAAACCCCAAATCCATCGAACGCTACAGCCTGCGCCAGGAAGCGGCCAACGACATTCTGAAGGTCTATTTTGCCAAGCAGAAAGGGGAGCTGTTCGCAAAAAGCGTGAAGTTCAAATTCCCGCGCCAGCGCAAGTCGGTGGTGGTCAACAGCGGCAGTCGCGAATACAAAGAAATCACGGAGATCAATCGCAACCTGACGTTTATTATTGATGAGCTGGATCAAATCACCCAGCGCAAACACACTGAGGTTGATTTGAAGAAGAAGATCCTGAAGGATTTACGTCATCTGGAGCAGGTGGTGACCCACAAGATTGCCGAAATTGAAGCGGATTTAGAAAAGCTGAAATGATCCCCGAGCGGCTGCGTCACCGGAATCTCTGACGGCGCAGCCTTCCCTCTCAACGTCCCCTGACACCTCAGTTCCCAGATCGCTAAACCGGTCGCGATGATAGGCTCGCTGCAAACAAGCCGCAATGAAAGGGCCATCATCAAAAGACCGCGGCGACAGAGCCGCTGAGAAAAGACAGACCAATGGCCGTCAGGCTAGCGGAGTGCTTCCACCAGCGCCTCCAGCCAGGGCTGGGCCACTTCCATCGGGTCAAAGTGGATACAGGCATCGACATCCAGCCGCACGGCCAGCGATCGGCCCTGCAACTCCGCCAGCAGCGCATCAAACTGCCGACCGGCCCCGCAATACCGCTCCTCCCCGTAACTGGAGTCGCCCATCGCGATCACGGCAAACTTAAGCGCCGGCATCAGCGGGAAACGGTCCTTGAGTGCCACAAACAGCGGCAACAGATTCTCCGGGATCTCCCCCTGGCCGGTGGTCGAGGTGATGACCAGTGCCACATCGTGCTGGTACTCGAGAAAATCCTCCAGCAGCGGTTCGAGATAAAGCTGAGCGGCATGGCCCTTGTCAATCAGTTGATCAACCACTTCATGCGCCACTTCCTCTGCGCCGCCGTATACCGTTCCCACAAATACGCCGATTTTTGCCATCAATTGCTGCTCCGTGTTGCCCAACGTTTCCCTACTGTGAAGGTTCCCGCCAACGGATGCAAATGAAAATCCCGAATGCCGGCCAAAGCAGCCTGCAAAATCAATTGGCTATCACACCTTGTCCGGCGAGACGCCCACCCAGCCGGATGCGCTCCTCACCCGGCGCTGTGACCGTTAATCGCGGGGTTGCATCAGGTGCTCGCCCCAATCGAAGGCGTCCATCACCCGCCCCCAAGCAGCGTCCGTACCAGCGCGAATATCCAGTGCCTCTCCTGTAACCGGATGAGTAAGCTGGAGCCGCGACGCATGCAGCATCAACCGGTGGCAATCGTAGTGCTGGCGGAAGCTGCGGTTATGGCGGCCATCCCCGTGATTCACATCGCCGATAATATGGTGGCTGAGGTGATGCATGTGACGGCGGAGCTGGTGTTTGCGCCCGGTTTCCGGCTTCATCTCGACCAGGGTATAGCGGCTAGTTGGGTAGCGACCGATCGCAATATCCGTTTGGACATGTGCCAGGGGTGCGTAAGCCGTCACCGCTTCCTGGGCTTCCTTATCCTGAGCCGCCTGCTTGTCGGCAATTTTATCCAGCTCTTCTTTGAGCGGGTAATCCAGGACCGCCGCTTCCTGAATCCATCCCCGCACCACGGCGTGATAAGTTTTCTTGATGTCGCGTCCGGCAAACTTGGGCATCATCTGTGCGGCAACCTCGCTGGAGAGGGCAAACAGCAACACCCCGGAAGTCGGGCGATCGAGCCGGTGCAACGGAAACACATGCTGGCCGATCTGATCGCGCAGGGTTTGCATCACAAATTGCGTTTCGTGCCGATCCAGCCAGGAGCGGTGCACCAACATCCCGGCCGGTTTATTCACGGCCACGAGATCGGCATCTTGATACAGGATTTCTAATTCCATCACTTCTTCGCTTTCAATTCTTCACAGGCGCCGAGCAGCGCATCCAATTGACGGGTCACAGCAAGCACGGCGTCACAACCGGCATGCCCGTTGAGGGCTTCCTCAAGATAAGGGGAAATGACGAACTGGTCCGGCAGCGGCGCCTGAGCACTGACCAGCGCATTCATGCGCGGCAGAAAAATCCACTGCAACCACTGGCCGCCAGTCAGGGTATCGACCGCAAAAGGTGCGGTGCTGGCCAGCGCGGTCGGCGTCGGCGCGTCGGTCTCCCACACCCCGGCCTGACGCAACGCGGCTTCAAGTGCCGTCAGCAAAGCCTGACACTGGTGATATTTATCCATCATATTTTCCCCGCAGTACGCATTCACTCTGCTCAAAGCCCCATTATCCTTACAGAAAGCGCGCAAGGATACCATCGAAACGCGCCAGCCCCTAGCACCGCCCGGCCCCAGAAAATCGTGTGCAGACGAGCATCTTGAGCGAAGTTAAGGTTATAATCCGCCCATCATTGAGGAGTAAGCATGATGTCCATGGATAAATTTCATACCCTGACCCAGCTACTGGATAACGCCGGTTGCCAGTATACAATTTTTGATCTCGGCCGCCGTGTCAGTGAAATCGATATCGACCAGTTCAAAGCGGTCGAAGAGAACCGCCAGCCCTATCCATGGCCTTTGCAGCAACATGCACACCTGTCGATCTCCTTCTGGCAAGCCGGCAACCCACCGTGGATCTGGTTTCTGCGTCTGCCGCTTGATGAGCGCGGCCTACTCAAGCAAGCAGCCGTCGGGGATTTCATCAAGTATGTAATTGAAGCCATGGGCGCCACGCTCAACAGCACGCCAACGGAAGAAGAGCAGGAGAAACTGGCCGCCAACCCGTACACCTTCAAGCCGAATGACGACAAGATGGCGATGTTCCATGCCCATTTACGTCACCAGCTTGCTCTGCCAGCCAGCCAGTACTACGAGCATGCCCAGCATTACCTCACCGGTGATTTAGGCTGGGACCAGTGGCAGGGCGTCGGCCTGCAGGGCCTGGCGGATGTGTGTGCCCGGATGAAACAGGAAAACAACAGCACCCAACTGCGCAAAGCCATCAATAACCTGCCGATGACCCCGCTTTATGCGCTGCTGGGCTGCCTGGAGCATTGTGAGCTGCCGGAGGCGCTCAGCCAGCGCCTGATCGAGCGACTTACGCGCGAAGTCGAGCAAGCGGAGCCGGATCTGTTTCTGATCTCGGCACTGATCCGCGCCCTGTCTGGTGCCGAGCCGACGCTGCTGCAGCACCAGCTGACGCAACTGCTGGCCAACCCCGTCCTGTGTCACCCGGAAATCCTGGTGGCGATTGCCGGGCGCTGCTGGCAGGGATTGGCCACCGCCGACATCGCCCGGACTTTCCTACTCCGCCTGGCCCAGACCGGCGATCAGGCCTTGTTCAACCAACTCTTTGCCGACTTGGTGATGCTGCCGGCTCTGCGAGGCATGATGCTGCAAATTCTCCACGGTCAGGCAGATCCGGCGCTGGTTGAGGCCATCACCAAACTTCAGCAGCACGCCCGCGGCCAGGCCTGAAACCCCACCAAGGACGAAAGACCATAAACGGATGGATAAATAAAAACTGATGGATAATTTACTGGGGATTTTACTCTTGGCGCTGTTTGGCTACCTGTACTGGCAACAGCGCCGCCAGACCGAGTTTGCGCAGCGGTTTATCGAGCAACGCTGCGAACATCTCGGTCTGCAATTGCTCAGCATTTCCCGAGGCGCGCACCGGCTTAAAGACCCGCAGGGACGCTGGCACTGGCATACGGTGTATTTTTTTGAGTTTTCAGCTGACGGGGCTGATGCCTACCAGGGCTATGTGGTGATGGAAGGGTTTCGGCCAAGCCAGTTTCAGGTTCCCCCGCACCGGATGCCGGAATAACAGCGCCCAAATGCGGTAAAGATCCGGCCGGACCTGAAGGCTGTTAAGTCAAGGTTGAAGCGCTTGCTACCGCTGAAGAGCTTTAAGCCACGGCTGAAGGCTATCGGCCAAGGCGGCCCAAAGTGGTTTGTTTTCCGGGCCCCAAAACAAGAGCGGGCGCGACTTGCGTCGCGCCCTTAGGTCTTACATGCAGCATTCCCGCTACGAAAGTGCTCCCTGCATCATTCCATTGATATGCTGTAATCCTTCAGCAGTATCCTTGTCTCTTCATCCTGAAGATGTCCTTCGGTCTCCTGACCCGTCAGTTCATCCTGTCCTGACTCTCTTCGACCATCCTGGCGGTGTCCCTGGCTTCTTCCTGAAGCGGTCCTTGTGTCTTCCTGACCAGCAAACGTCCTGCCTGCTGTACCGAGTCCTTCGGTGGTTCCCTTCACAGTCCATGTTCGACATACCATCCTGGTACACCGGTCTCATCCTGAGACTGCCCAAATCCTTGGCAAAGTTCCTGTTCCGTTCCGTCAGTTCCCTCCGACACCTTTAAGATTACGCAGTTTCAGCCGGAAAAGAACCCGGCTTACAGAGAAAATCATTCCCCGACAGATCGCTCACGACACCAGACAAACTAAAATTAAAATAAAAACAGACACTTAATGTCAATCTTGTAGTGTTTTTCCATGCCAAATTTCCTGTTTATCCCACAAGCTTGCGAGAGATCTCTTACAAAGCCACGAGACAATCCAGAAGTATTGTGCTGAGCTGAAACGTTCCCTGACCCGGGCATCAGAACCTGAAACCGGCCCATAAAAAAACGGGCGTGACTTACGTCACGCCCTTAGGTCTTTCTGCAGCATTCCCGCTACGCTTGATGCTCCCTGCCGGCATCCATGTTGTACGCATCCCTTTGCGACCATCCCTGAACTCATCCCAGAGTGTCCTTTGGTCCAACCCTGACCCGTCGTCATCTCCGATGACGGCTCTCTCTTCCTGACCTGGCGGTGTCCCTTCACTTCTTCCTGAAGCTGTTCCTTAAATTGCCGTCCCGGCACGATCCCTGACTTCATCCCGAAGTTGTCCCTTCAAACACTATCCCGGTGCGGTCCCTGGCTTCATCCCGAAGCTGTTCCTTCAAACACTATCCCGGTGCGGTCCCTGGCTTCATCCCGAAGCTGTTCCTTCAAACACTATCCCGGTGCGGTCCCTGGCTTCGTCCCGAAGCTGTTCCTACAAACACCATCCCGGTGCGGTCCTTGGCTTCGTCCCGAAGCTGTTCCTAAAACCACTATCCCGGTGTGGTCCTTGGTTCTTCCTGCCAGCCGGTCTCCGACCCGCTGCCGATATCCTGCTCGTTCCTGCCTTCCTGGCTGCCGGCATACCTTGCCAACAACGTCCCATACTGGGGTCAGCACATCCTGTACTGCCGTGGTCCTTATCGCGCTTCCCTGCAATACGAGATATCTTACGCGGTTCCCCCCGCCGAACAACATCCTCACTTCCCTCGCTGCGGTGCAGAATCAACAACAAGCTTGCAACAACACACTTAAATAACTGAATTTAAATAGAAAAATAAGAACACAGCAGTGAATTAAGATGATGAGACACATCTTTCTCCCACGCGGCTGTAAGAGATCTCTTACATCCGCCCTGGCATATGTCCGGTAACCGATTACATTGTCAGAAAATCTGTTAAATCAAGGTTAAACCAGAAAAAACTCTAAACGAAGCGAAAAAATGAAGGTACATACAGTGACGAGGTGGCACGCTGCTCAACCATCAGGAGAATCAAGCAAGTTGGGATCAACAAAAAGCGAAAAGCGAAAAGCGAGGATGAAGGGCCCGGTCAGTGATTGCAGCAACCCGGGTCTGGCAGAGCGCCTCTATTAACGCGCCCAAAAAGAAACGGGCGCGACTTGCGTCGCGCCCTTAGGTCTTACATGCAGCATTCCCGCTACGAAAGTGCTCCCTGCAACATTCCGTTGTGCTGAATCCTTCAGCGATCCTTTTTTGTCTTCGTCCTGAAGATGTCCTTCGGTCTCCTGACCCGTCAGTCCATCCCGTCCTGACTCTCTTCGACCATCCTGGCGGTGTCCCTAGCTTCTTCCTGAAGCGGTCCTTGTGTCTTCCTGACCAGCAAACGTCCTGCCTGCTGTACCGAGTCCTTCGGTGGTTCCCTTCACAGTCCATGTTCGATATACCGTCCTGGTACACCGGTCTCATCCTGAGACTGCCCAAATCCTTGGCAAAGTTCCTGTTCCGTTCCGTCAGCTCCTTCCGACAGGGTCCATCATACGGTTTCCCGGCGGCAGAACAATGCGAGTGCCTGGCGAAAAACGGACGTATTTCGAAAACCCGAAGACCGACAAAACACAAATGAGAATAAAAACAAACACTTAAAGCCAAACCATCAGATATATCCAAAAGCTCAACATTGCGATGTCCTACGCACTTGTAAGCGATCTCGCACAAGCGCAGCAGATATCAGGACATAAATATTCTCTATACTTAGGCATAAACCGCGATGACAATCATAAGAAAGGAGTGCGCAATGGAGACCTTCAACCACAACTTATCCAACTTATTCAATCAATTAGGATTAAATAGCTCCAAGGAGTTCATTGAAGAATTTGTCAAAAAGCATCACCTGGAAGAGCATGAGCAACTGGCAGAAGCCCATTTCTGGCAACCGGCTCAGCAGCGATTTCTCAAAGAATCCGTGGCAGAAGATGCCGACTGGTGTGAAGTGATTGATCAGTTGGATGCTTTGCTACGAAAATAACCCCTCTCTCACTACGTCAGGAAGCGTTATGTCATCCGAGATCACCCAGGCCCTGGAGCAGGCCATTGCCGCCCTTATTGCCGAAGGCAAGGAGCCTTCAGTGGCGCTGATTAAATCCCGTCTGTCCCGGCCGCTACCGATGCCGCTGATCATTCAGGCCCTGCAGGCCTGGCGGAAAAGTGCCAAGGTTCCGAAAATTGAGCAATGTGCCGCCCCGCAAACTCAGGAGGCCCGTATTGCCCAACTCGAACAGCAAGTCGCGGATTTGACTGCACGGCTGGCGCAACTGGAA
>NZ_JAZGTF010000037.1:0-37580 GCF_037389125.1 Photobacterium sp. MCCC 1A19761 | reverse complement strand
GAGCAATGTGCCGCCCCGCAAACTCAGGAGGCCCGTATTGCCCAACTCGAACAGCAAGTCGCGGATTTGACTGCACGGCTGGCGCAACTGGAAAAACTCACGGCCGATTCATAATTCAGCCGGGGCCGCTCGCCCCAAATTGCGCATCCGGCATCAGCCGGATGCGCAATGCAGTGATTTCCCTGCGATCACTGATGAACTACGGTTACAGCGGTTACTGGAAATCCCACGACAGGTTTGACACCAGGCGGCACTCATCGCACTTGTAGTGGAAAATGCCGTGCAGTGGCTCTTCCTGGAACCAAGCGCCGCCGCATTTCGGGCACGGACGCTGCTGCTCTTGCGCCAGGCTCAGCCCACCCACCTGGTACTGGTAATAGTACGTCGGAATTTTCGTCAGGTATTCAATCCGCCCACGCAGATCCCAGCCACGCCGGAACAAATCACTGTCCACATCGCGGATCTCATGCAGTGCCGCATGCTCGGCCTGGCAGCCGCCGGCCATCTGAATTTCATCGCAGGCCTGCCACTCGGTTTGCCATTTCACCACCGCTTTATGATCGCCGTTGAAGGTCGCCGGAATCCGATACAGCGGGATGGGCATCATGGTCTCCCCACAGCGTAGCGGCGAGCAGGTATGGACATAGGTGGTGTAGATGATTTGCCACGACGGGGTAAAGTTCTCCGCCGCCGCTTCAGAATTGATATCCCGCCCCAGCAGTTTGACTTTCGGCGCCAGCAGGCTGGCCTGGCTCAGACGCTTGAGGCAAGCGTTGACCTGCGCACTGTGAAACTGCGGGTGCAGGCTGTCTTGCTCGGGGCACACCACCCGAACCCGGAACATCCCCTCATCCATCACGATCGGAAACTCGCGGCCGAGGATCTGGCCGTTATAGCGCAGCGCATCCATCAGGCCGTTGACAGCAGTGTCCACCGCGGACACTGTAGTGTTGTCAAAACACTCAAATTGCATTTCGATGACGTACATAACTCAGCTCGCTCTCACCACCGGCTCGAGTTGCATCAGGAAGCTCTCGACATCCGCCGCCAGCACTTCGCGCTGATCTTTGCCCAGCGTCTCCAGGATCACCTGACCGGTCAGGTTACAGATCGCCACCACTTGAGACTCACTGTCCAGCGCGCCGATAAACACCGTCGGCTTCTGTTTCAGCCGGCGCTGCATCACCAGATGCCCTAGGATATTTTCCTGCAACCGCTGCTCGTCCCGGGCACTGAAAGCCTGCAGCAAATCGAACGTCAGCGCCCGGAAGCGGGCCGTCATATCGCCACTGTACTGGGCGCCGTAAAAAACTTTGATGTCTTCATGCAACCGCAGCTCAATGCCCCGCTCCACTGCCGCCAGATCGCCCATCGGCTCCCGCACGACCGGTTGCCAGGCCACCACATCCCCGGTATCACGGATCACGCAGGGCGACTCCAGCCCTACCAGATCGTCGCTGACCGGAAAATCGTGACCGGCATCACGCCAGGCCTGCAAAAAGCGCGCGGAGAACGCAGATAAAGCGTCCGCAACAGGATGATTCATTCGCAACCTCATTCAAGATTAAGTACACTTTGCACATTCTAATCCAAGAGTGTCCAGGACAGTATGAGCAAATATAAAGACGCTAAAGAATTAGCAGGTTTAACCCTCGGCCAGCGTACCGAGTACAAAGATCAGTACGACGCTTCACTGCTTCAGCCCGTGCCACGCAGTCTGAACCGCGACGATCTGGATCTGGGCGAGTCACTGCCTTTTACCGGCTATGATATCTGGACACTGTATGAGCTGTCGTGGCTAAACAGCAAAGGCCTGCCCCAGGTCGCCATCGGCGAAGTACGCCTGCCAGCGAGCAGCCCGAACCTGATTGAGTCAAAGTCTTTCAAGCTCTATCTCAACAGCTTTAACCAGACCCGCTTTGACAACTGGCAGCACATTGCCGATACCCTGCAACAAGATCTGTCGGCCTGTGCCGGTGCCGAGGTGGATGTCACCATCCAGCCTCTGGAAGATTTCGACGATCAGCCGATCGTCAACTTCAGCGGCGAATGCATCGACAACCAGGATATCGAAATCACCAACTATGATTTCGACCCGGCCTATCTGGAGAACGCGGCCGAAGGGGAAGTAGTCACCGAAGAGCTGCACAGCCACCTGCTGAAGTCCAACTGCCTGATCACCAGCCAGCCGGACTGGGGCAGCGTGCGGATTTCCTACACCGGCAAGCAAATCAACCGCGAGAAGCTGCTGCGTTACCTGATCTCGTTCCGCAACCATAACGAGTTCCACGAGCAATGCGTCGAGCGGATCTTCACCGACCTGATGAAGTTCTGCCAGCCGGAGCTGCTGACCGTGTATGCCCGTTATACCCGCCGCGGTGGCCTGGATATCAACCCATACCGCACCAATATGGGGAAAACTCCGAGCAATAACTTCCGTCTGGCACGCCAATAGCCGCGATCGCACAGAATAAGTCCGGCAAACCCGTGTAGTTTGCTGGACTTGGTTGCCGGAGCCAGTAATATTAGACCCAAGTTTTTTTAGGAATTTAGAAATACGATGAGTCTGAGCCGCTGGCTGGTAAGCGCGCTGGTGATCCTGGCCGCCTCTTTTACTGCACACGCAAAAATCTATACCACGCCGATCCTGGCCGACGCCAACGAGCTGCTCCTCACCAGTCCGGAAAAATCCCTGGAGATGACCAATCGCTATTTAGCGCAGCGCCGTCTCAGCAATCCCAAAGAACTCTCCCGGGTGCATGTCAATGACGAAACCGATCACACCGTACGTACCCCGCTCAATACGATCAATGCGCTGCAAATCAAGGCCCGGGCCTACTCGCTGCTGAACCAGCCCGAGCAAGCCATTCGCGCCGTGCGCGAAGCGGAGCGGCTGGCGCAGGACAATACCCTGGCATTCACCATTCTGGAAACGCGCCTGATCCACGCCCAGATTTTCTGGGAAAACCTGAAGAACAACGCCACCGCGCTGCGGATGCTGGATAAAATCGATCAGGACATTGCCAAATCCGAGGCTCTGCAGCTGACCAAGCAGGTCAAAGTGCTGCAATACCAGTCGATGATGCTGCGGGCCGAGATTGCCTCCAGCCTCGACCAGGAAGCCGACGCCGAAAAACTGTTTACCCAGGCCAAACGCTATCTGCCGTCGCTGGAAGAAAGCGGCGCGATGATCGACTTCCAGCTGGCGCTGGGACAGCACTACCTGCGTCATCAGCACTATGATCTGGCCCTGGATCAACTGCTGAGTAGCCATTGGCTGGCCGTTGAGCAGGAAAACAACGCCATGGTGGCACAAACCAACCTGGCCCTGGCAGATCTGTTTGAGCAGCGCAAAGTGTTTGACCGGGCCCTGGAGCATGCCACCCAGGCCGGTGAGTTTTTTGAGCACTTCAACCAGGCCCGGCCGCTGGCCAAAACCCTGGCACTCATCGCCTCGATTTATGAACAACAGGGGCGTTTCAACCTGGCGCTGGTCCATTATTTCAACGCCCTGGATCAGGAAACCCAGCTCAATCACGATGCCCGCTCGGCCAAGCTGCGGCTGAATATAGCCCGGGTCTATCTCCAGCTCTACAACTACCCGAAAGCGGAGCAGTACCTGCAACACACCCGCCAACTGGCCAAACAGAGCGGTAATGAAGCGATTCAGATCGAGTCCCAATTGCTGCAAGGCCGGCTGGAGCTGGCCCAGGGACAGACCGAAACCGCGGTGTCGACCCTGCAGGCCGGGCTGATCGCGGCCAGCCGGATCGGCGATCGGGACTTGCAACTGATGGGCGAGTCGGTGCTGTCGCATGCGTTCGAACAGCAGAATGACTACTACAATGCCCTGCTCAGCCAGCGCCGCTTTGAACAGCTGTTTTCCAGCAAGCAGGAAGATCAGGCCAAAAGTAATGTGGCCGTCTTCAAGCAGCAGCAACGGATGCTGGAGCGTTCACTGCTGCTCGAAGAAATGGAGCGCAAGCAGTTTGAAAGCGACAAGGCCCTGTATAAACAAAAGAACATCTCCATTGTCCTGTTCAGTGTGCTGTCTGTGGTGCTGATCGTGCTGCTCCGACGCCACCAAACCGCCAAAATGTTCCAGGAGCGCCTGCAACGCCTGCGCACCGAATTTTACACCCACCCGCGCAGCGGGCTGCGGAATCTGCGGATGCTGACCATTCGCCTGCCCAACTCCCTGCAGCAAAGCAGCGCCAACTTTGAGCAGTGGCACTTGGGAGAAATCATCAACGAGCCGCTCAGCGATCGGCTGCGCTTTGCCCTGTTTGAAGTGCCTTCGCTCAAGCAAATCTACCTCGAGCACGGCTACCAGAAAGGACTGGAGCTGGAGCGCCAGTTCGGCGAGTACCTGAAGGCGCAAGTCTGCAAGCCGGCCCGGCTGTATCACTTCTCCGATGCCATGTTCCTCTATATCGAGCCGAACTCCCGCCTGGAGACCGCACCGGAGCAGCTGGCCGACTCGATCCAGCAACTGGTGGATAACTTCCTGATCAAGCACCAGCTGGATAACCGGGTCCGGATTGGTATGGCCGAATATCCGTTCCTGCCCCGGGCTTATACCGCCATCAACGACCATGAACTACTGGATATTCTGCTGATGGCGGCCAACGCCGCGCGGCTGATCAGCAAAACTGAACCCGGCAGCCAGTGGGTTCACCTCAGTGCGATTGATGCCGCACCGGCCGCCAGCTTTGCCTGCGACAATATCCGCAAAGCCTGCCTGCAGGGGATTGATAACGGCCTGGTGAAGGTCCAAAGTTCATCGACGGAGGACATCATCTGGAATAATGATCACGAATCTGACAAAAATGTCAGCTAGAGTTCACCAGTTCTAATTCGGATCATCGATAACCATGCAGTGTTTTCGCTATTTTGTTAATATGCTTCGTCCTTCCTCGACTAAGCTGCTGAATAAGAAGAGCGTTCTTGCAGGGTAATGTGAATCTAACGTGACTGATATAACCGCCGTAGCCTCTGAAATGAGTAAATTGAGGTTGCGTCTTGACCAGGCTCAACTCACCTATCGCGATGCCTCGCTGAAAGCACGCCGCGAAATCGTGATATTGAAACGTTTGCTTAGCCGGTTATCTGTAGCCTGTCGCGGCCTGGACAGCGAATTGGATCAGAAAATGGACCAGTTGCGCACCGAGCTCGAGCAGCAACGCGATGTCAGCCGACTGATCCCACGCCTGGCGGTGATTGAGCGTCTGGTGATCCGCCAGGCCAGCTTTATCGATCAGGAAAACCAGCAACTGGCGCAGCAGTTCCGCCAAAGCGGGGAAACCCTCAAGCGGCTGCACGGCTTGCCGCCTCAGTTTAAACGCCAGCTGCGCAACCTGCTGAGCCAGCCATCCGACACCCTGGCCCAGACGCACCATCAGGCCATTCGCCTGCTGGCGCTGTACGAACGGGCGCTGAAAATGACCGCCGTATCCAGCGACATCCTGGATAAGAAAAACGCCCTGGAGCATGATCTCCTGCTGCAACTCAACGAGCAGTTACAACAACTGATTGCGGAGCTGGATTTTGAGGGCGACGCCGGCGACAAGCTGCTGTCAATCCGCAACCAGCTCCTGCACGGGGTTGCGCCACAGGCGCTGGTCGAACTGGCGCTGGAAGTCCTGCGCCTGGTGGTCGACGGCACCCGCCGTGAGCGCCAGAGCTCCCAGCAGTTCCTTGACGGCGTCAACAGTGATCTGGCTACGCTGCAAAAAACCACCAGCCAGAGTGTCGAGCAGAGCAGCACCCTGTATGAGCACCGCAGTACGATGACCGGTGAGCTGACGGAGCTGGCCGGCCAGATCCGCCAGGGATTGCAGGATCAGGACAACCTCGAACTCTGGCGCCCGACGCTGACCACCCTGACCAAAGAGTTATTGGTGCTGGTCGAGCGTCACCGGGCGCTGGAAAAACGGGAAAAAACCCTGATTGAACAGCTCGGTTACAACCAAAACAAAATCACCCACCTGTTCGAACAGACTCAAAGCTACCGCCACCGTCTGCAGGATCAGGAGCGCCGGATGTTCCTCGATAACCTGACCCGGATATACAACCGCGCGGCCTGCAACGAACGCCTGGAACACGAGTACCGCCGCTGGCTGCGCTATCAGCACCCGCTCTGCGTGGCTCTGATCGATATTGATCAGTTCAAAGAAATCAATGACAGCTACGGCCATCTGGCCGGTGACAAAATGCTGAAGATCATTGCCCGCGCGATCCGCCAGCAGCTCGGAGAAACCGAATTCCTGGCCCGCTTCGGCGGAGACGAGTTCATGGTGATCCTGCCCGATGCCAGCGAAGAGAGCCGCAACAAGACCCTGAGCAAGATCCGCGAGGCCATCACCCAGCTGCCGTTCCGCTTCCGGGAGCAGAATGTGTCGGTCACCGTCTCAATCGGCGCCACGGTGTTTGACGGCAACGACACCCCGAACGACATCACCGAGCGCACCGAGAAAGCGCTGCAAAGCGCCCAACACGCCGGCAAAGGCCGCATTCTCTGGCTCACCTGATCCGCTGCCAGGCCATTGTCCCGGCTGCGTGACAACCACCGGCCTATCATCCGACTCATCATTTACTGGTCAAATGACATTTCCCTGTGTATGTTGAAATAACAGACTGATTTTTAAGACACCGAGATTCCCGCTATTCCAATGTCACGGGATTCGGCTTAAAAACCCTCTGCGATGTTCTCTCTCCGGCTGGTTCATTTCTACATCCAATCACTCGAAATCATGAATACGGCCGTTTTTCTAGACCAGGGAGGTACCCATGATCACGCATATCAGTCCTGTTGGCGCGATGGATTTGCTTTCTCAACTGGAAGTTGACCTGCTCAAGGCAACGGCATCCAGCGACTTATACCGCCTGTACCGCAACTGCTCTCTGGCGGTCCTCAACTCCGGCAGCCACACCGACAACTCCAAAGAACTGTTGGAAAGACACAAGAGTTTTGATGTCAACGTGCTGCGCCGCGAGCGCGGGATCAAGCTGGAGCTGATGAACCCGCCCGAGCATGCCTTCGTCGACGGTAAAATCATCCGCGGGATCCAGGAACACATGTTCGCCGTGCTGCGCGACATCATCTACGTCAATATGCATTTGGAGCAACGGCGGGACATCAACCTGACCAGTGCCCCGCACATCACCAATTTTGTCTTCAGTATCCTGCGCAACGCCCGCGTCGTGCGCTCCGGCGAAGATCCCAATGTGGTGGTGTGCTGGGGCGGCCACTCCATCAATCCAATCGAATATCAATACACCCGGGAAGTCGGCCACGAGCTGGGCCTGCGCGAGCTCAATATCTGTACCGGCTGCGGCCCGGGCGCGATGGAAGGCCCGATGAAAGGCGCCGCCATCGGCCACGCCCAACAACGCTTTCCCAGCAGCCGGTTTATCGGCCTGACCGAGCCGTCGATCATTGCGGCCGAGCCGCCGAACCCGATTGTCAACGAGCTGGTGATCCTGCCGGATATCGAAAAACGGCTCGAAGCTTTCGTGCGCTCGGGTCACGGCATTGTGATTTTCCCCGGCGGAGCCGGAACAGCCGAAGAGCTGTTATACATCCTCGGCATCCTGATGGAGCCGGAAAATGCCGATCAGCCGCTGCCGGTGGTGCTGACCGGTCCGCGCGAGAGCGAGCCGTACTTCCGCACGCTCGACAGCTTTATCCGCGATACCCTAGGGGAAGCCGCTACCCGCCATTATGAAATCGTTATCGACGACCCGATCGAGGTGGCCCGGATCATGAAATCGGCGATGCCGATCATCAAAGAGCACCGCCAGGCCACCGGCGATGCCTACAGCTACAACTGGTCGCTGAAGATCCCGCCGGAATTCCAGCTGCCGTTTGAACCCAACCACGACACCATGGCCAGCCTGGATCTGCACATGAACCAGCGGCCGGAGCATCTAGCCGCCAGCCTGCGCCGGGCCTTCTCCGGGATTGTTGCCGGGAACGTGAAGGAAGAAGGGATGAAACTGATCGAGCGTAAAGGACCGTTCCAGATCAACGGCGATCTAACACTGATGAAGCGGATGGACAAACTGCTCAGAAGTTTTGTCGAGCAGCAGCGGATGAAACTGCCCGGCTCTCAGTACGAGCCCTGCTACGAGATCATCACTACCCCGATTGGCGGAAAATAGGCGGGAAATAATCCGGCGCCATCCGGCCGGGGGATGACACCCCGGCTCACCCATGTACAATAAAGGGCCTGAATCGGCCCTTTTTCACGACCTGATATTCCGCTATGTCTATCCACCTTGTCATCATTGATGCCCTGAACCTGATCCGCCGTGTCCATGCCGCCCAACCGGGTGAGCCGGATGTCCAGAATACCGCCCGGGTATGCTGCCAGGCCCTGAGCAAAATCATCAATGTCAGCCAACCGAGCCACATTGTTGCCGTATTCGATCATGAGGGCGACGATCGGGGCTGGCGGGCCGAACTGCTGCCGCATTACAAAGAGGGCCGCAAGCCGATGCCGCCCGAACTTCAGGCCGGGATGGACGTGATCCAGGATGCCTTCATGGCCCTCGGCGTCGATTCGTTGCTCTCGGACGGAGACGAAGCCGACGACCTGATTGCCACCCTGGCCCTGAAGGTGGCCGACCGCGGCCAGCAAGTCACGATTGTCTCGACCGACAAAGGCTACTGCCAGCTGCTGCGCCCGACCCTGCGGATCCGCGATTACTTCCAGCAACGCTGGCTCGACAGCCGGTTTATCGAAAAAGAATTCGGCGTGCGCCCCGAACAGCTGAGTGACTACTGGGGTCTGGCCGGGATCAGCACCAGTAAAATTCCCGGCGTCCCCGGGATCGGCCCCAAAGCCGCTGTCGAGCTGCTCGGCAACTACCCTAATTTAGAGGCTATCCTGGCCGCCGACGATCTCCCGGCCAAATGGCAGAAAAAAATCGACGCCCATCGCGAACAAGCGATGATCTGCAAGCAGGTTGCCGCGCTGAAAACCGAGCTGCAACTGGGGTTCAACCTGCAGGATATCCGCTTCCGCCAGGCGGTGACGAGCTAAGCCAACACCGCTCAATCGCTTAATCGCTTAATCGCAGCCATAAAAAAACGCCATCACAGAAATGGGATGGCGTTTTTGCTGGAACCTTTTGTGCCGAAGCTTTTTTGCAAGAACCTGGCTTTACTGGAACTTTTTTTACAGGAGTCTAGCTTTGCAAGCAGATTTAGTGCGCTGAGCGATTATCCAGGCGCTGAATATGCACCGTGATTTCCTCACGGTCATGGTACAGATGCTTGGCCTGGATCTTGAATTTCACCCCGTTCTCAATCAGGTACACTTTCAGGTTTTCGATGTCCTGCAGCACCTCATCATAACGGCCTTTCATCGGCAGCTTGAGGTTGAAAATGGTCTCTTTGGCCCAGCCCTTGATCAGCCAGCTGCCCATCAGGTGCGCCACGCGGGCCGGTTTCTCGACCATATCACATACCAGCCAAGTCACATTCTTGCGCGGCGGCTCAAACTTGAATCCATCCGCTTCATGGTGCTTCACTTGTCCGGTATCCATCAGGCTTTGCGCCATCTGGCCGTTATCGACCGCATGGACGAACATTGAACGCTTCACCAGCTGATAGGTCCAGCCGCCCGGACAAGCGCCCAGATCCACCCCCCACATCCCGGAGGCCAGACGCGTCTCCCACTCCTCACGCGGAATGAACACGTGAAACGCTTCTTCCAACTTCAGAGTCGAGCGGCTCGGCGCATCAGCCGGGAACTTCAGGCGCGGGATCCCCATAAAGAATGCCGAATTGTTGTGCGTGTACGAGTAACCGACAAAGCAGCAGCCCGGGGCAATAAAGCACAGGTGCAGCACCGGCTTCTTCGGATTGTCCTTGGCGTACATCATCCCTTGCTGGCGCAGGGCCTGACGCAGCGGCACCGTAAATTTACGGCAGAACTTCAGCAGCTCTTTGGCTTCGTTGGTATCCGGCGTTTCGACCCGCAGATCGCCACAGCGCGGGAAGTCCGCCACCGCCTCAAGGATCGGGGAAATGCGATCGTCCGACGGCAAATCCGTCAGCATCGGCATCACCGCCATCATCTGACGAGCAAAAATCAGCTCAGAGAACGGCTGACGCTGAATAAACTGGTCGGCATCACCCGGCTGGTAAAACTCAAACACCACATAGCCGCTGTTGTGCTTGACGCGCGGAAAGCCATACAACTCCAATGTATTTGCTTTGTCTTGAACTTCACCGGCACATTCCTTCTCGAAGCCGGGACGGCAGTACAACAGAACTTGATTCACTTTCAACCCTCAAGCTGATCGCCAGGCAGCCACCGCAAGGACCACCCAGCCAATAATAAAACAGACGCCGCCCATCGGGGTGATGGGACCAAACCACTTGATGCCGGTCAGCGCCAGGGCATACAGACTGCCGCTGAACAACACAATCCCCGCCGCAAAAAACAGGGCTGCGTATAATACAGCTTTTGACGACAGAATGCGTGCCAAGATCACACACGCGATGATCGCCAGGGTATGCCAGGCCTGATACTGCACCCCGGTCTCAAACACACCCAGCAAGTATGGCGACAAGTGGCTTTTCAGGCCATGGGCGGCAAATGCCCCGAGCGATACCGTCACCGCCCCGCTCAACGCGGCCAACACCAGTAAGCCGCGGCTCCATCCATTAATCATCGACACATTCCTTGATAAACGCCGCCAGCTGCGCAATCGCCAGCGCCAGGTTGCCCGCTTCCGTATGACCGGACGCTTTACGCGGTTTGAAGCTGTGATCGCCGTCGGGCAAAAACGCAGTGCGTACCGTCTCGGCATAAGACCAGCCTTCAACTTCGGCGCGGGTACCGAATGTATCCCGCTCCCCCTGCAGGATCAGCGTCGGGACCGCAATGTCGCGCAAGTGATCACCGCGGAAGTTCTCCGGTTTTCCCGGCGGATGAAACGGAAAGCCGAGGCAAGCCACGCCTTTGACCCGATCGCGACAATTGGACACATCCGGTGATTCCGCCGCGATCTCCGTCACTATCAGGCTGGCCATCCGCCCGCCCATGGATTTGCCGCCGATCACCAGCTTGCCATCGGCAGCAAACGCCTCGATATGGCGCTGAAAATCCAGCAGCAGCTTGGGCTGGCGGTCCGGCGGCCGTTTCTTGCCGTCTTCCCGGCGTTTGACCATATACGGAAAATCAAACCGCACCACCCGGATCCCGTGCGAAGCCAGCCCCTCGGCCAGGGTGGCCATAAACGCATGATCCATCCCAGCACCGGCGCCGTGGGCAAACAAAAACGTGGCCTGCGCCGTGTCGGCGGACGGGCCGTCAATCAAATACTCAGACATCCGGCAGATCCTCCTGCTCACGGGCGGCTTTGGCCAGCACCCAGTCGCGGAAGATCTGGATCCGGCCGGTTTCCGCCTGCTTCTCCTGGCACACCAGGTAAAACGCATTCTTGCTCACCAGCACCTCATCGAACGGGCAGACCAGACGTCCGGCATCGAGCTCCGGCTGCGCCAGCACGTTATTGCCGAGCGCAATCCCCTGGCCATGCACCGCGGCCTGCAACACCATGGTGGAGTGGCTGAAAATCGGCCCCTGGTTGACGTTCACGCTTTCCAGGTTGTTCTGGCGGACAAAAGTTTTCCACTCTTTGCGCGAGGAATCGTGCAGCAGGGTGTGAAACTTGAGATCGGCCAGCGAGCGCAACGGCTTGGGACCGGTCAGCAGCATCGGCGAGCACACCGGCAGCAAAAACTCCTGGTACAGCTTGTCGGCACGCAATCCCGGCCAGTTGCCGCGGCCGTAGTAGATGGCGACATCCACATCGTCCGTCAGGGAGCCCTCGTCGAGGTCAACCGCCTTGATCCGCACATCAATATCCGGGTGCTGCTCGTTAAAATCGGCCAGACGCGGCACCAGCCACTGGATGGCAAAACTCGGAGGTAAACTAATGGTTAATGCCCCCTTCGAGCCCCGCTCCAGGACTTTGTCCGTGGCGTCGGAAATGGCTGAAAAGATGTCTTTGATGTCGAGAAAATAGCTCTGCCCTTCCTCGGTCAGCAGCAAAGAGCGGTTTCTCCGACGAAATAATTTGAGCCCTAAAAATTCCTCCAGGGCTTTAATCTGGTGACTTACAGCAGCTTGTGTGACAAATAATTCTTCAGCTGCCCGAGTAAAACTCAAGTGCCGGGCGGCGGCCTCAAACACTTTGAGTGAATTCAGTGGCGGTAAACGTCTCGACATGACCTTCCTGCATTAGATTTTTTTATGCTTAACATTATAAATTGTCGATTGTTCAAGTGCTACATAAACCATATGATTTGCACCGCAACGGTGAGCAAAGCTTCGTTTGACGAACTTTTACCCGTCGTTGCGATGTTGTGTTTGCATATTGTCCGGGTTGTGCCGGACGGGTAGTCCATCTACCGTTTTTTTACTTCCTGTATTTTGACCTGTCTGTCAAAGTTTCTTATGGCACTGCGCCCCAACGCAGTGCTTTTTTTATACCTGCGCTTCGCGAACCCCCTCGAATGACCGCAGTGCCCCTATAATTACCAGTAACAAATGACCTTAGCCCTTGCTCTTGGCGCAAATAATGGCATGATCGCCTCCTTCTGATCAGCAATGTGACTCCCCATGACTGCGCAATTTGATATCGACATGATTCGCCAACAGTTTCCGGCCCTGGCCCAACAATGTCACGGCCAGCCTCTGGTCTATCTCGACAGTGCCGCCACAAGCCAAAAACCGCAGGTGGTGATCGAGACCATCCGGCAGTACTACAGTGGCCACAACGCCAATGTCCATCGCGGCAGTCACAGCCTGACCGCGGCTGCCACCGCGCAGTTCGAGCAGGCACGCACCACGGTACAACACTTTCTCCATGCGGCACAACGGGAAGAGATCATCTGGACCCGCGGCGCGACCGAGGCCCTGAACCTGATTGCCCAGACCTACGCCCGCCAGCAGTTACAGCCGGGCGATGAGATCCTGGTCAGCGAGCTGGAGCACCATGCCAACATCGTGCCGTGGCAAATCGTCGCCGAGCAAACCGGTGCCAAAGTCGTCAAGCTGCCGATGCGACCGGACTGCACCCTGGATATGGATGCCTTTGGACACCTGCTGACCCCACGCACCAAGATCGTCGCCGTGGCCCATATCACCAATGTCACCGGCACCCGCAACCCGATTGAACAAATCATTGCCGCCGCCCACCAGCAAGGTGCGGTAGTCGTCGTTGACGGTGCCCAGGCCGTGGCCCACGAGAAAATTGACGTCCAGGCGCTGGATGCCGACTTTTATGTCTTCTCCGGCCACAAGATGTTCGCTCCGGCCGGGATCGGCGTGCTGTACGGCAAACGTGCCCTGCTCGATGCCATGCCGCCATGGCACGGTGGCGGGAAGATGGTGGAAAAAGTCACCTTCGACGGCACCACCTTCTCTGGCCTGCCGGGCAAATTTGAAGCCGGGACCCCGAATGTCGCCGGCAGCCTGGCGCTGGCGGCCGCGATTGACTGGCTGAACGACATTGATCACCCCGCCGCCGAAGCGCATATTCACCGGCTGCGCCAGCAGGCCATTGACGGGATCCGGGATATCGACGGCCTGCGAATTGTCGGCCTGCAACCCAATGCCAGCCTGTTTTCCTTTGTCGTCGAGGGGGTGCACCATCAGGATATTGCCACCCTGCTCGATCAGCAGGGGATCGCCCTGCGCGCCGGCCACCACTGTGCCCACCCGATGCTCGATGCCCTCGGCCTGACCGGCACCCTGCGGGTATCACTGGCGCTGTATAATACCGAACAAGATGTTGAACGCTTTGTCGCTGCACTGCACAAAGCCTGCGACTTACTGTAGGCTTTAGGTTTAGGAGAAAACGCATGACCTTACCAGCCCACCCTTTCGGGACCGAGATCACCACGGACACCATTGTGGCCCAGATGCAGAGCGCTCAAGGCTGGGAAGACCGTTACCGCCAGGTGATCCAGCTGGGGAAAAAACTGCCGGCACTGCCGGAGGAATATAAACAGGCCGAGTTGCTGGTGAGCGGCTGTGAAAGCCAGGTGTGGCTGGCCCACGAGCAATGCGGTGACGTGTTTCACTTTGCTGCCGATTCCGATGCCCGGATTGTGCGCGGCCTGATCACCCTGGTGCTGGCGGCCTATGAAGGCAAAGATGCCGCGGCTATCCGCGCGTTTGATATCGACGGCTATTTTGACCGCCTGGGGCTGATGGCTCACCTGAGCCCGTCGCGGGGCAACGGCCTCAAAGCGATTGTCGAGCAGATCAAGCAGCTGGCAGCGAACTGAGCAGCTCCTCTGACTCTCCGAAATAAAAAAGCGACCGCCAATCGGCAGTCGCTTTTTGGTTTGCTTGATTTCGAGCCCCGAGGGCTGACACCGCCGAAATTATTTCCGATGCTTTTCAATCAGCTTTTGCACGATGCGAGAAGCGGCGACAAAACCAAAGGTGGCCGTCACCATAGTGGCCGCACCAAACCCACTGGCACAGTCCATCCGCTTCGGCCCTTCAGCCGTGGCTTTCACATTGCACACCGACCCATCGGCCTGCGGGTATTTCAGCTGCTCGGTCGAATAGACACACTCGATCCCGAACTTGCGGGTTTTGCTGAAATTGTGGAACCGGCGCAGCATGGTACGGATTTTAGCCGCCAGCGGATCCTGAATTGTTTTGGTCAAATCCGTAATTTGGATCTGGGTCGGATCGGTCTGGCCCCCGGCACCGCCGGTGGTGATCACCTTGATTTTATGGCGTTTACAGTACGCCAGCAGCGCGGCTTTCGGCTTCACACTGTCGATCGCGTCCAGCACATAGTCAAAGCGGTGGTCGATATATTCCGGGATGTTTTCCGGAGTAATGAAGTCATCAATCAGGTTGATTTGACACTCCGGGTTAATCAGCCGGATCCGCTCGGCCATCACTTCAATCTTGCTCTGGCCGACGGTCCCGCTCATCGCATGGATCTGACGGTTGATATTGGTGACACAGACATCATCCATATCGATCAGCGTCAGCTCGCCCACACCGGTCCGCGCCAGGGCTTCGGCTGCCCAGGAGCCGACGCCGCCAATGCCGATCACACACACATGGGCCGCGCGCAGGATCTCTACTTCGCTGTTGCCATATAAACGTCGGGTGCCCCCGAAACGCTGGTCGTATTGGTCAGAAGCCGGGGTGTCTAATTCGCGCATAACTTTCAGTCGTTCAGAAAAAGAATGAGCGCGTTTTATACGCGCTCTGATCACAATTGTCCAGACTACCGGCGAGTCCGGGGCAAGTGTCAACTTACTCCCGGGCGGTCAGCAGCTGCGGTGCCTGCGCCGGATTTTGCAGATCCAGCTTCCACACCCGGCCGAAGTGTTTGTAATGGCCGGCATCCACCCCGGCCTGGGTGCCCATGCCATGGTAGAGATCAAGGTGGTTTTTCTTCACCGCGCCGCCGGTATCCAGCGCCATCAGTAATTGAAGCACATGTTGGCCATTCCAGTTACCCTCGCTGTCGAGCTGCGGCACTTCCGCCAGCAACACACTGCCCATCGGCAGATACTCCCGATCGGCGGCAACCGAAGCGTGGGCCTGCAGCGGGATCCCCGCCGTCCCCATCACATCCAGGCTGGTCTGCGGCTGGAAAAACACAAACGACGGATTCTGCTCCAGCAACTCTCGCACCGTGTCTTCATCCTGCTGTTTCACCCAGGTCTCGATGGCCTTGAGCGACATCTTCTCGCGCGGCACTTCATCCCGCTCGATCAGCACTTTGCCGATACTCACATACGGGTGGCCGTTCTTGCCGTTATAGGCAAAGTACTGCAACTGATCATTGTCTTCAAAATGGACAAACCCGCTGCCCTGCACTTCCATCATGAAAATATCCAGCATCGACGCGCTGTAGCCCAGCTCCAGGCCTTGGCCCTCAAGCGCTCCGGCATAGATTTCGGCCCGAGTCGGACACTGCTGCTCACAGGTCGGCATGGCGTAGACCGGATAGCGGAAAATCGAGTCCGGTTCATGGCGCAGTTCAATCACCGGCGAGAAGTATCCGGTAAACATCACGTTACCATAACCGTCACCGCCGCCCATCTGAGCCGCCTGAATGCCGAAATTGTCCAGCGCTGCCGGATCGCCTCCCTGTTCAATCCAGTTTTCCACCTGCGCATACAGCACTTCGTACTGCGCCGCCATCGACGGCGAACGCGCCAGCACCTTCACCATCTGGCCATTGAACTGGCTGAAGTCACGCGGTTTATCAGAACTGATCGCCGGAACCGGGTTCAGGACCTGTTCAAACTCACCGTCGAGATACTGCTGGCCACGGTCGGTCGGTTTGGCACATCCAACCAAACCCAGAATCATCATTGCAATTGTTGCGTTGCGAAAATCGGAGAAACCTAAGAGCACGGAAAAAAACCTATAAAATCGAAGTAATGCGCCGGCGCCCAGTATGCCTAAAGCAACCCTCGCAAGAAAGAGGCGATAGTTTACAAAAGATGTCCGGCCAGATGTCAGCGGGATGTGATACTCAACCGAGGGAATGTCAAAATTTAAAGGAGGAAAGGGCAAGGACCGTTACAGGCGCATCTCTTGCTGTGATTCTTTGATATCTCTGAGCGTTGTGCCCTGGCGGGTAAACGAAGACACATAATGTGCCGGTGCATGGCGGATAAACTCGCCCGGCAAATAGGTATAAATGTAGGTCTGCTCCCCCCGGCGATAGGTTAAGGTGGTGCCGTCCCATTCGTACTGGGAGCTCACCTGGCGACCGCCGACAAACACCCCTTCCGGGCGCACTTCAAACTGCTCTGCCACATAAGGAGCGACATTGCGCTCGACCCAGACCCCATAGATATTAATCTCAGTACCGCCGAAGCTGCCCAGAACATCACGCCCGATAGCACCCATCGCCATCAGCGCAGAGAAACCCAATCCGGTTGAGATCACGGCCAGCAACAGGGTTGCCTGCAGTGTCTTGTACTGAATTTTCGTCATTCTGGCCCTAACTATCTATAATTAAAAACAATATACCTCATTTGACTGGGAATTCAGGGAAATCCCGTGCTTGTCATACAATAACGGGATCTTGTATCCAAAAATCGTTACACGGCAGGTTTCATTTCGCTTGAACTTGCAGGCATAGTTAGCCAATAATAGTGAATATTTATTTACCCATCGCTCATTAAGACGGCCTGCCGGGCGCTAATGACCGCGACTGTTCATGGATGTTACACAGTGAAGCTCAGAAGTACGGATCTGGTCAAAGAATTTCGACAGTCCGCCCCCTATATGCACGCCCACCGCGGGAAGACCATCATTGTCATGCTCGGGGGCGAAGCCATTGCCCACAGTAATTTTGCCCATATCGTCAATGATATCGCCCTGCTCAACAGCCTGGGGCTGCGCATTGTGCTGGTCTACGGGGCCCGGCCGCAAATCACCCAGCAAATTGAATCGCACGGCTTCACCACGCCGTATCACAAAGGGGTGCGGATCACTGATGCCCGGGCACTGGAGCTGGCCAAGCAGGCTGCCGGACAGCTCCAGCTCGATATTACCGCCCGCTTTTCGATGGGGCTGAATAACACCCCGATGGCCGGGGCGCAGATCAATGTGGTCAGCGGTAATTTCGTTATTGCCCAACCGCTGGGCGTTGATGACGGGGTGGATTATCACCACAGCGGCCGGGTGCGCCGCATCGATATCGAAGGCATTCGCCGCCAGTTGGATCAGCGGGCAATTGTCCTCTTAGGCCCCATCGCCAGCTCGGTGACCGGCGAGTGTTTTAACCTGACCTCGGAAGAGATTGCCACCCAGCTGGCGATCAAGATGCAGGCCGACAAGCTCATCGGCTTTTGCTCTGAGCAAGGGGTGCTGACCGAAGACGGCAGCGTGGCATCGGAAATGCTGCCGAGCGAAGCGGAAGAAGCACTGCAGCGACTGATCGCCCGCGGTGCCGCCAGCAGCGGGACCGGGCGCTTCCTGCGCGGGGCTATCTCCGCCTGTCTGGCCGGTGTGCCCCGCAGCCATCTGATCAGCTACAAGGAAGACGGTGCCCTCATCCAGGAGCTGTTCTCCTTTGACGGGATCGGGACCCAAATCGTGATGGCCAGCGCCGAGAAAGTCCATCAGGCGGGGATCAATGATATCGGCGGGATCTTGGAGCTGATCCGCCCGCTGGAGCAGGAAGGACTGCTGGTGCGCCGCTCCCGGGAGCAGCTGGAGCGGGAAATCGAACAATTTACCATTATCGAGCGTGACAGCCTGATCATCGGCTGTGCCGCCCTGTATCCGTTTCAAGAGGAAAAAATGGCGGAGATGGCCTGCGTGGCGATCCACCCGGATTATCGCGATGGCGACCGCGGCGTGCTGCTTCTCAACCGCCTCAGGCAACAGGCCAGGGCCCAGGGGCTGACGCAAATTTTTGTCCTGACCACCCGTAGTCTGCACTGGTTCCGGGAGCAGGGGTTTTACGAGTGCGATGTCGAGCAACTGCCGATGGCTAAAAAAGCGCTGTATAACTACCAGCGCCGCTCTAAAATCCTGATGCTGGATCTCTAAGAAGAGAGAGCGTAGCTCAGGTTGCCCCGAGCTGCGCCCTCTCTTTGGTTTTGGCTTTGACAGCTTCACTGCGATACCGCGACACAGCAACTCAGCCACACGGCAAGACGTCGCGACGAATACCGTTTTCTTACGCCAGTAACTGAGCCAGGCCACTGGCCCGCTCGGTCCGCAGCCGCACTGCGCGGCTGACCACCTCAGGCTGAGCGTACAGATAAAGATTCTTCTTAGCCCGGGTCACGCCGGTGTAGATCAGCTCACGGGTCAGGATCGGGCTGAACTCCGCCGGCAGTACCATCAGGGTATCGGCAAATTCCGAGCCTTGGGATTTATGAATCGTCATCGCGTAGACAGTTTCATGCTCAGGCAACCGGCTTGGCAGCACGCCACGGATCGAGCCGTCCGGCATTTCAAAAAACACCCGCAGCCGTCGCTCACCGGTCTGTGGGTCCGGTACCGGGTCGCGCATCACAATCCCGATATCGCCGTTATACAACCCGAGACCGTGATCGTTACGGGTGATCATCAGCGGCCGGCCTAAGTACCAGGTTTCATCATCCGGTTTGATCCGGCCTTTTTTCGCCAGCGCCCGCTCAATGCGCTGGTTCAGCCCGGTGACCCCGAAATCCCCGTCCCGCAGCGCGCACAGCAGGCGGGCCTGCGAAAACGCCTGAAGCACCTCGCGCGGCGGCATATCGTCCCGGATCCCGTCGAGGTAATTGAGATAAAAAGTCACCGTCCGGTTGATCATCGCCTGATAATGGTCGGTGGTCAGCGGATGGAACTGAATATCCGCATAGCCCTGCTGCCACACCTGATCCACTAAATGCGGCTGACCGGCGTTAATGGCTTTGGCCAGCTGCCCAATGCCGGACTGGGCATGGAAGCGGTAACTTTTTTGCAGCATACACAGGCTGTCGCTCACCACGCTCTGCTCGCCCTTGCCAGGGGCAAACGCAAACCCGGTCAGCTGACTCAGCAACTGGCTGTGCGCCGGGCTGTAGCCCTGCCCGGCAAAGGCGCAGATATCGCCCAGCACCGCACCGGCTTCCACCGACGCCAGCTGATCCCGGTCGCCGAGCAAAATCAGCCGGGCATGCGGTGGCAGCGCATCCAGCAAACGCGCCATCATCGGCAAATCGACCATCGAAGCCTCATCGACCACCAGCACATCCAGGTGCAATGGATTATCGCGGTGATGACGGAACGCCACCCGCTCGGGGATCGCCCCCAACAGGCGGTGCAAGGTACTGGACTGAGTCGGGATCGCGTCCTTCACCGCCGCGTCAACCGCCAGTGAAGCCACCGCCGCACCGATCGATTCGGTCAGTCGCGCCGCCGCTTTGCCGGTCGGCGCGACCAGTTTGATTTCCGGCAGCTTGATTTCTGGCAACTTGGTGTCCGGGAACAGCGCCTGGCCCTGTGGTTCACGATCGCCCTGTTGCATCGCCTGAGTCACCAGCGCAGCCAGCAGTTTGGCAACCGTGGTGGTCTTCCCGGTCCCCGGTCCACCGGAAATTACCGCAAACTGTCGGGTCAGAGCCACCGCTGCCGCGACTTTCTGCCAGTTCAGGCAAGCGGACGGCGGGATCAGGACATCCAGCGCGGTTAAATCCTTCACCTGCGTCGCCGAAGTCAGCACCGCATCAATCGCGGCCCAATCCAGTGGCGCCGGTGCCACCACATCCAGCTTGTCACAGACCGCCAGCTGCCGGGCCTGCGGCGAGTCAGACGACGAAGTCCGCAGCTGTTGCAGATCCTGAAACAGGTAGGCATAGCTGCGCGCAAACAGGGTATCCAGCTCGGTCGCCATCTTGGCACTCTGTCCGGCCTGAGGTGCTGTTGCATGCCCCTGCGCCGCCTGACGCAACCGCTGCGCCACCGTCTGCTCATATTGCCAGTAACGATGGAGATACAAGCGGCCCTGAGCCAGCACCAGCGGCGTCGCTTCGCTGCCGTCCGACACCGCCGCGGATGACGCCAGCAGCGCTTCCCATGCTTCAATCGCGGGCAGTCCCTCACTCAGTTGAGCACTCAGCTCACGATTGAGACCAAACAGATGTTGCGCGTCCAGCTGGGCCAGCGGCAGACAGACATGACCGCGCCCCAGCTCGGCGCTGGCCAGTGCTGCGGCCAGCGTCACCAGAGGCTGAAGCGTTTCGGGATCTTCAGCGGCAACGGACGTGGCAATAAAGCGGGCAAACTGAGAATCCAGCGGACGAATGGCCCCCAGCCGGGTCAGTGATTCAAGCTGTTTAAGCATCAAGCGGTTCTCCGTCGATCAGGGTTTCCAGTTCTTCGAGCAGCGCCAGACTCGGGCGGGCATTGAAAATCCCGCTGGTGCCATCGGCCTGCATCCCGCGCAGGAACAAGTAATACACGCCGCCAAAATGGCGGTCATAGTCATAATCCGCCTTGCGGCTTTTGAGGAAACGATGCAGCGCCAGGGCGTAGAGCTGGTATTGCAGGTCGTAGCGGTGATCCCGCATCGCCTCATTGAGCTTCTCGCCGCGATAAACCTCGGGATCATCGCCCAGGTGATTCGATTTCCAGTCCAGCACGTAGTAGCGCCCCTGATGTTCAAATACCAGATCGATAAAGCCCTTGAGCATACCGCTGACGGTGGCGAATCCCAGCTCGCCGGCCCGGGCCGACAGCGGATCATGGCGGGCAATCACCTTGTTGAGCAATGGTGCCGACAGGACGTTAATCGGCAACATGAATTCCATTTCGGTCAGACGCTGTGCGGCCGGGATTGTACCCAGACACATGGCTTCGCCATCCAGCGGACAGCGCAGCACATCGGCGATCAGCTGTTGCAGCACCGGCAGCCAGACGGCGTCATAGTTCTCCAGCCGCAACAGGGCCAGGATTTTCTCCCGGGTCGCCTCGCTGTCTACCGGCGCGGTAAATTCAATTTCCTCAAACAGGGTATGGAGGAATGTCCCCGGCCGGGCCCCCCGCGGGAAGGTGTAAATCGACAGCTGCTGCGCTTCCGCCTCGCCGTCTTCGGTTTGCTGCTCGCCGGAAGAGTCGGTATCAAAGCCCGGCATCTCGAATGAAGCATCATGGTTGTGGTGGCCTTGCTTGATCAGACCAGAATAACTGGTGATCCACCAGTTGCGCTCAATGGGCTGCTGGAAGGTCGCCGCAGCCAGCTCGGGCTGCTCGCTTTCAACCGGCGTCCACGGGGTTTCCGGCAACGCAGGCGGCGCCGTCACGGCAATCGAGGCACAAGCCGAAGCCAGCTTCAGCAACGCCTGATCCAGCTCGGCTATCCCACCGTCCTGACCATCCTGAACCAGCCAGCCGATGGCCGACTGGTGCAGCCCGGTCGGCTCTTTACGACTCAGGCCGTTGCGCAGTGGCCCCATCCCGATATAACAGCCGTAGACTGCACGGGTCAGCGCAACATAAATCAGCCGCAAATCTTCCGCCAGCCGCTCCTGCTCCGCCAGGGCGAGGCTCTCTTCCTGCCCGGTGACATCCAGCACCGCCTGCTGGGTCGCTTCGTCGTGAAACAGTGCGGTGTCTGCTGCCCGGTAGCCACAGACAAACGGCAGGAACACGAGGTCATATTCCAGCCCCTTGGATTTGTGGATGGTGACGATTTGCACCAGATTGCGATCCGATTCCAGCCGCAACTGCTGCTCATCGACATCGCCGTTCGGCATATCGATGTGTTCGGCCAGCCAGCGGATCAGACCGTGGTCGCTGTCGAGGGTCTGGCTCGCCTGCTGCAACAGCTCGCCGAGATGGAGAATGTCGGTCAGTCGCCGCTCGCCGCCGTTTTCGGCCAGCAGCCGCTCCGGGATCTGGCGCTTGGCCAGCACCTGTCGCAGCATCGGCAACACCCCGCGGGTTTGCCATACTTTGCGGTACTCGCGAAACTCTGCAACCTGCTGCTCCCACTTCTCTTCGCTGATGTTGAGTTCATCGAGCTGGCGGGCACTGAGCGCAAACAGCCCGGAAGCGAGTGCCGCCCGCAATGCCCGATCATCTTCCGGGATCAGAACGGCGGCCAGCAGCCGTTGCAGATCCTGAGCTTCGGCGCAGGCAAAGACGCTGTCGCGGTTCGACAAATAGACACTGGCAATGCCCTGCGCAGCCAGCGCCTGACGGATCATCGCCCCTTCGGTGCCGGTGCGCACCAGCACCGAAATATCACTAGCACGGATCGGCTGGCTCTCCTCGCCGTCCATCAGCAGGGCGTCGCCCTGCTGAGACAAGGTCAGGATACGTTGGATCTCGGCGGCGGTCGCCGCAGCCATTGCCTGCTGATAGTCGCCCTTTTTCACCGGCGCATCGGCCTCCTGAGACCAGAAGGTCAGGGCCGGTTGCTTGCTGCCTGCCAGCTGCCAGCTGCGATTGCCCGCTTTCGGGCTGTGCTTGACCGGCAGGAAGGTGATGTCACGATCGTAGATAAACGGCCGGGACGGTTGTTCAAAAATACAATTGACCGCGGTGACCATTTCAGCGGTCGAGCGCCAGTTAGTGCCCAGGGTGTAGTGAGCACTAACCTGACGTCGGGCGCGGATATAGGTGAAGATATCCGCCCCCCGGAAGGCATAGATGGCCTGCTTGGGATCGCCGATCATAAACAGGCCGCAGTCCGGCGCTTGTGCCGCCATGTCCATCGGCGCTTCGGTTAAATCGGCTGCCTGCGGGCGCTGCTCGCCGTACACGGTATTGAAAATACTGTATTGCAGGGGATCGGTATCCTGGAATTCATCGATCATCGCCACCGGGAACTGGGTGCGGATCCGCGCCGCCAGGCTGCCATCGCTGTCGTTGGCCAGCGCGGCGGCCAGCTGGGTCAGCAAATCATCAAACGATAACCAGCCCTTGCGCTGCTTGGCCACTGCCAGCAACTGACGGCACTCGCGAATGGCATGGGCCAGCAAGGGATCCCTGACATTGGGTTTGTTTTCAAGCAAGTCATCAATGGCGACAAACACCGGATGCTGCGGCGGATTGCCCTTGCTGGTTTTCTCCACCAGCACCTGCTGCGAGAACTTCTCCAGCGCCTTGGGCAAACGGTAATCCGTGGTGTCCTGCTCGGCCCAGGCCCCCACTTCCGCCAGCGCTTTCGGCAAGCTGGTTTTGGTATAGCTGCGCTTGTTCACGCCAGAATCGGCAATCAGGGCCTGAAAATCGGCCGCATCAGCCCGCCAAAGCTGCTTTACCTGCTCAATGCGGGCGATGTTCTGTGCATGCAACTGCTCCAGAGAGCCAGACAGTTCGGGGGCCCGGATCGCCACCTCAGCACCGGAGAGGAACAGGTTGATCTCCCGCAGCAAAGCGCCCGGCGAAGCCCAGATACTGCGCACTTCCGAAGCCAACGTGCGGGACAGCGGGTAAAAGTGGCGGCGCCAGTAATCGGCCACTACCTGCGCCCGCAATTGACTCTCTTCGGTGACAAATTCATTGTCGAACAGGCTGCCGGACTCAAAGGCATTCTGGGTCAGCATCCGCTGACAAAATCCGTGAATGGTAAAAATCGCCGCCTCGTCCATCTGTCGCTCCGCCTGAAGCAGGATCGCCGCAGCCGCCTTGTGGTCCGGGATCTCATCCAGCAGCGGAGCTATCACCGGATCGTTGCTCTGGCCGCGATTAAAGGCCAGTCGGGCATCGTGGATCCGCCGCCGGATCCGATCGCGCAGCTCGGCCGTGGCGGCTTCGGTAAACGTCACCACCAGAATTTGATCGACTGGCAATTCGCGCGGAAAACGGCTGTCGGGATCGCCATGGCCGAGCAGCAGGCGCAGATAGAGACTGGCGATGGTAAAGGTCTTCCCGGTCCCGGCCGAGGCTTCAATCAGCCGGTTACCGTGGAGCGGAAACGTCATCGGCTCCAGCGCCTGCGGCGTGGTGCTCGCGACTGCCGAGCCGTCCTGAAGATGATCTGCTGATGTATGTTGTTGACTCATCGGATACATGCGTTCCTGTTATGGCCCGAAACCCTGTTCGTCCAAAATATTTTTTTGTGATCAGGGGCGAATTCAAAGGAATATATCGAATTTAATGACATTCCTATCTTTTGATATGAGAGATCTTTCACGTTTTCCCCCGGCGTCATTCGCTATGATCCGCCCCACGAAATCGGGTCACCTCTGGACCTGTGGCCGTACGGCAAGCACCCTACAATCTAAAATGATTTGCTGGCGGCCACGCTACTTTTTCTTTCCCTGCTTTCCCTGACCTACGACTCAACTTTCTGTAGTTTCAGCACTGCCGGTTTCAGGTAAGTTTCTGCGGCCAGCGCCGCCGATTCACTGACAGAATCGTCCCATGCCGGCCACACCCGGTTGATATACACATTCATCCCTTCGCCGCTGAACAGATACCCGCCGTTGAACGCTTCGGCCATTTTGAGCCGGGCTTTCTCCTGCGTGTCCTCGTCACTGTGCCAGTTCCCCTGTTTATCCTGACATGCCTGCAACCCTGTCAGTGCTGTGCGCGGGAAATACGGCAGCGGTTGGGACAGTCCCTGATCATAAGCCAGCAACAGGGACGTCAGGTGGATCCGGGCTTCTGCCGCGTCGACCGGGGCCAGCGTGTAGTGCTCATCGACGCCCAGCAAATGCGTAGGCTTGGCCTGACCGGCCAAGGCCAGACAGAGGTGCTCCATCCAGCCCTGCAAAATATCCTGCGCCCGGATCGACCCCGGACGATAACGGACCAGCCCAGCCTGCGTGTGGTGTCTGAGCCAGCCCAGCAAACGAATTGAACGCTCGCCAAGATCCAACTTGAGGTCCACCTCAACATCCGGCAACGGCTGGGCCATCAGCCCGGTCACGGTATCCGCCAGCGTCTCAATCGGCCCGCGCTCCTGTGCCAGCTCCAGCGCGCCGAACTCCCCGAGCGGCAGTGCGCCGGAGGCCTGTTGATAGCGGGTGAAGCGGGTAAAAAGCGCGTCTTTCTGTGCTGGAGTGCCCTGACTGCCGGCCTCCAGAAAGGCGTTCAACAGTTCACTGCGCAGCTGGAAGCGGCCCAGCCCGTCGAGGGCAAACGGCTCATCGTCTTCCATCGCCCCTTTGGCCGGCTCGAAGAAGACTTTCAACCGCCGGTTGAAAAAATACTGCACCGGCAGACGCCAGAAACGGATCAGCTCCGCCAGCTCCAGCTCAGGCTCGGAGCCCTCGCTCTCCGGCTCCCGGGCCAGCGGCTGGCTGTGAAATGCTTCACTCGCCACCTGATGACGCCGGGCAACCGGCAGCCATTCGGCGGCAAAACTCGGATTCGGCCCCTGAAACGCCTGCGGGCTGAACGGCACCAGCGGATGATGGTGTTGCAACGCTTCAGCGATGCGGGCCGCCGATTCATCGGCACCCAGCGGCTGATCCCCCTCTAGACAGTAGCCCTGCTGGCAGTATTCCAGCAGCTCGCTGACCAGCACCGACGGCATTTTCTCACTGTTATCCTGAATCGAACGGCCGACATAACTGATATACAGCGCTTCCTGCGCCGAGAGGATTGCTTCGAGGAACAGGTAACGGTCGTCATCGCGACGCGAACGATCCCCGTAGCGGCCCTGTCCGGCCATCAGATCGAAGCCTTCCGGCGGGATCGACCGTGGGTACACGCCGTCGTTCATTCCCAGCAGACAGACCGCCTTGAACGGGATCGAACGCATCGGCATCAGGGTACAGAAGTTGACCTGACCGGCGAGGAAGCGCTGGCTGATCCGTTCACCGGAGAGCTTGTCATTGAGATAGCTGCGCAGCACCGCCGGACTGATGGCTTCCCGATATCCGGCATCGGCCAGTTGCTGCTCCAGTTGCTCGAGCTTATCGCGGATCATCCGCAACACCATTTCTCCATCGGTATCGACCCGGAAGAAATCATCCAGCAGCTGATTGAGCAGCCCGGTCCACGCCTGCGCCGGTTGCGGCTGCGCCAGCTGCTGACGGTAGTGCATCAGCATTTCGACAAACAGGCCGAGCTGACCGGCCAGCTCGGCGTCCATGCCCTGCACTTCGTCATAGGCCAGAATGCCCTGATACAAGCCGGATTCCTGCGGCATCGCATAGCCAAGCAACATGCGTTGCAGGCCAAACAGCCAGGTGTTCTGGCGCTGGCGCGGCAACTGGAACTCGCTGGCGGTGGCTTCATCCAGCCCCCAGCGGATCCCGACTTCTTCAATCCAGCCTTTGACCCGCTCAAAGCGATCGCTGTCGAAACCGAACTTCGCCATCACTGCCGGGACTTCCAGCAACTCGAGAAGCTCTGAGGCCTGACAGCGGCTTTCGGGGAG
Organism: Photobacterium sp. MCCC 1A19761; assembly: GCF_037389125.1. Classification (NCBI taxonomy): domain Bacteria; kingdom Pseudomonadati; phylum Pseudomonadota; class Gammaproteobacteria; order Vibrionales; family Vibrionaceae; genus Photobacterium; species Photobacterium sp. MCCC 1A19761. The sequence goes on along the minus strand of NZ_JAZGTF010000037.1, from coordinate 10,745 downwards.
ACTCAGCAGCCGCAGGAACGCCAGCAACACCGGATTTTCCTGATCGGCGCTGCGATCGGAAATCGAAAACGGAATATAGCGATCGCCCGGCGCATTGCCGAACACCGCCTGAATATAAGGGCTGTAGCTGTTGATATCGGCAACCATCACGATGATGTCGCGTGGCGACAGCGACGGGTCTGCGGCCAGCATCGCCAGCAAGCGATCGTGCAACACTTCCACCTCACGCATCGGCGAGTGGCAGGCGTGAATGGCCAGCGATTGATCCTGCGGGGAAATCGCCAGTTTGTGGTGGCTGGATTCGGTCAGGGTGTCATCGAGACGATCGTCGAGGTTCAGAATATCGGCCTGAATCGCATGCAGCAGGGTATCCGGCTCAATCTCGACAAATGCTTCGACATCGTAGGCTTCCATCTCGGACAACAGGTAAAGGTTGTCCCGGCCCAGCTTACCCAGCGACGCCAACAAGGTATTGCCGACCGCCCCTTCATGGGTGTCATCGACCAGATTCTCTTCCAGTTCGCCTTTGAGCGGCGAGATCAGCTCACCGCGCTCGCTGTGATCAACGCACCACTGGATTTGCTGGCGCTGCCGGGCCGCCAACCGGGCGAGGTATTTGCGATCCCGCACTTCCCCCCAATAATGACGGCACGGGTTGGTGAACATCAGGTGAACATCAATGTGCTTGCCGAGCGCCGCCAAGGCATCGAGATAGCGCGGCGGCAGGGCAGAGATTCCGAACACGAACAAGCGCTTCGGCAACCCGGCCGGGAGCGGCGCGCCGCTCTGGGCATAGCTGTCGAGGGTTTCGATAAAATGATCGTACAGATTGGCCCGGTGATACGGCGACTGGCCCTGCGCCAGGGTCTGGTCGTACAGCGCCTGCCACAGCAGCGGCTGCCACGGGTGATCGCCCGTCAGCTCCGGATCGATCTCCCCCGCTTCCCAGGCCTGGATCCACTCCGGGCGATACACCAGATACTGGTCAAAGATATCGGCGATTTTCCCGGCCAGCTGATACCGTTTGACGGATTGCTCATCTTCCTGCAGATAGCGGGCCAGCGGCTCAAACTCCGGCTGGCTGAGCAGTTCCGGCAACACCGTCATCAGCTTCCAGGTCATGGCTTCTTTATTGAAGGCACTGCGCTCAGGCACATCGGCCAGCACCCGGGTAAACATGGTCCAGATAAAGGTCGCCGGCAGCGGAAACTCAATGTTGGCGGCAATCCCGAAGGAATTAGCCAGCTCCAGCTTCAGCCATTGCGACATCCCCGGGCTTTGCACCAGGATTTGCTCTTGTTCGAACGGGTTCTCCAGCGGATCGAGCCGGATCAGCTCCACCAGCAGGGATTTCAGCAGTTCCAGTTGATTGGAGTGATAAACAGTAAACACGCAGGTCGCTCGCAGACAAAGAAAATTAGTCCGATTGTCTATCAATCCTCGACGCCCTGCAAACGAAAGGCGGAAGCTCTGTCGGCTTTTCAGACCCAACGCATCCCGGACCACCCGCGCGAGAAAAAAGCCGTCGACTTGCAGATGTTTTTTGCGCGTCCAACCGCTGATTCACGGACCGGAGCAAGGTGCCGGGCAACTGAAAATATGGTTAAGCTGCACTGAATCCCTTATGATTCAGGCTCAATCGTATTGAACGGAGCAGGAAATGACGATTGCACTCAAGCAGCTCAACGTCTTTGTCGCCGTGGTTCAGGAAGGCACGATCACCGCAGCGGCGGAGCGGTTGTTTCTCTCCAAACCGGCAGTCAGCATGGCGCTGTCTGAGCTGGAAAAGCAACTGGGGCACAAGCTATTTGACCGCAACAACAACCGGCTGATCATCAACGAGCAGGGCAAACGCTTGTTACCGCTGGCCGATGAGTTGCTGGCACGCAGCCGGGCAATTGAGCAGCTGTTCGATCACGCCGGTCCCATCACCGGCCAGCTGAAGATTGGCTCCAGCGATACCGTGGGCAACCAGATCACCCCGTTTCTGCTGCGTGATTTTCGCGCCCGCTGTGAGCACGAGGAGCAGTCACTGCATATCGCCAATACCACCCAGATCTGCCATAAGCTGAACGAGTTCGAGCTCGATGTCGGTCTGGTCGAGGGGAAAGTCCAGGCTCCGGATTTAGCGGCTGAGCCCTGGCTCGACGACGAAATGGTCGTGGTGTGTCACCCGGAGCACCCGCTGACCCGCCTGCCAGCGCTGCAACTGTCGGATTTGGAGCAGTCCCAGTGGATCCTCCGCGAGCCCGGCTCCGGCACCCGGGAGTTTTTCCTCAACCGGATCGCCCCGCGCTTAGAAAACTGGCAGCAGGCATTTGAACTCAACACCACCGAAGCCATTATCAACTGTGCCGCCGCCGGACTGGGGCTGACCTGTCTGTCCCGCCTTGCCGTGGCCCATGCCGTCAAGGATCGCCGCCTGACACAGCTCGAGCTGCCGCTGGATATGCACCGCCAATACTGGTTGCTGTACCACCGGGAAAAGTACCAGAGCCCGCTGCTGAAACTGTTTATCGAGTTCTGCCGGGAATGGCGATTTCCGGACGCCCGGCCAGCGCCTTAGCCCGATTCTCCCGATCATTATGCAACGCCTTACACCCGGTTATCGCCCAGACTGAAGGCAATGATCTGGCTGATCTGACACAGCGGTCGGCCGGACTCCTGCTGCCAGGCACTGAACGCCTGCTGCATCGCCTGCTGTGAGCGCTGGGTATCCTTGCCGCCGTCGATGATCCCGGTATGACGCAGATAGGCTTCAACATCCTGGCTCACAATGAAGGTATCCTTGCCCATCACCCGCAGCGTATACGGGCCGGTATTGCCGCCCAGCCGCTGACCGTGCTTTTTCAGATAGCGCCACAGCCCGGTAATATCCTCGCTTGGCCAGTTGGCCACCATCGCCGAAAACGAGCCATGTTTCAGCGCGGCTTCATGGATCATCTGGGCATTGGCCGGAATGGTCATCACTTTGCCCAAATGGCGGATGATCGCCGGGTCAGTGGCCTTGCGCTCCCACATTTCCGTCGGCATCAGCAACATTTTCTCGATGTCAAAACCAAAGAAGACTTCCTCGAAATTGGGCCACTTGCTGCGCACCACTTTCCAGCTCATCCCGGACTGAAACACTTTCTGGGAAAAAGCCGCCAGCCAACGGCTGTCCGGAATCGCTTTGATTTCGTCTGCAGTGAGCGGTGTCGCCAGTAAACTTTCCAACACCGCATTGCCGCCTTTGCGCTCCGCTGCACGCGCATGAATCTGATCGAATTTTTCTCTCGCCATCACATTAATTCGCTTCCCTCTGGACAATAGCCACCATGCTACTGTATAAACAGCCAGTAAATCAATTTCGGAGAGGGTGACCATGGCTGTTATCGTCAAATATGTGGTTGAGCGCAACGGAGAAGAAAAGATGACTTTCACCTCTAAGTCCGAAGCCGACGCATACGACAAAATGCTGGATATGGCTGACGAGATGTTTGCTTTACTGAGTGAAAGCGAACTGTTCGAAGATGAAGCCAAGCAAGAAGAACTATCAATGTTCCTGGCGCAAAAACGTGAAGAAGTGCTGATCGCACTGGGTGCCAAGAAAAAACCGGCCCCGACAAAGAAACCGGCTAAGTCGGTTGAAGCCGGCGCTGACGAAGCATCAGAATCCGCGCAAGATGCTGCCTGAGTCCGCTCAGCTTTAACGCATTCTTTTGAATAAACCTCCTTTATGGAGGTTTATTTGCGCATAAAAACCAACTTAATCTGATTACTTTCTCACACCTCACCTCAGTTCCCGGTGCGATCCGCATCAATCTGCCACCAATTTTCATTCAATTACCCGCTCCCCCTTCAATATCGCGCCAAGTGTCATTATGATGGGTTTATTCACGATGAGCTGCGTAGACAAACCACTCGTCTCAACTGCACAGCTCAATCATTTTGACATGGAGAACGATCAATCATGGCCAGCTTTGCCCTCGCCCTTGGTACTGCAACCAAAAACCGCGATAACAAAATCATTGAAGCTTTCTTTCCGGCGCCAGTGCTGAACCCGTCTGATGCACTGGTTTCAGCCATTGCAGATGTCGTCGACTACAAAGAAGGCAACCAGGCCATTGAAGTCACCCCGGCCCAATGTGCAGCGTTAGCGACCGCGTTCAATACTGCCGGTGAAGAGAAAAGTGCCCAGTTTGCCGCCAAAGCATCTCTGTCTTCTCAACCACTGGTGATTGTGGTGCTGGCGAGCGATGCTGCGCCGACGTCCGTGGCCGAAGGTTTCCTGAAACTCCAACTGATCTCGCACCGCCTGGTGAAACCACACGGTGTGGTGCTGGACGGTATTTTCGGCCTGCTGCATAACATCGCCTGGACCAACCAGGGTCCAATCGACCTGCCAGAGCTGGAAGAGCGCCAGATCGAAGCGCGCCTGAACGGCGAAACCCTGACCGTCGATTGCGTCGATAAATTCCCGAAAATGGTGGATTACGTGGTTCCTGCCGGGGTGCGCATTGCTGATACGTCACGTGTTCGTCTGGGTGCCCACGTGGGTGAAGGCACGACTGTCATGCACGAAGGCTTTATCAACTTCAATGCCGGTACTGCTGGCGTGAGCATGGTGGAAGGTCGTATTTCTGCCGGTGTGATGGTCGGTGAAGGCTCAGATATCGGCGGCGGTGCCTCCATCATGGGGACCCTGAGCGGTGGCGGTAAAGTCGTGGTTTCGATCGGTGAGAACAGCCTGCTGGGCGCCAACGCCGGTCTTGGCTTCCCGCTGGGCGATCGCTGCACCATCGAGTCCGGCCTGTATGTTACAGCTGGCTCTAAAGTCCGTATGCTTGATGCAAACGGTCAAGAAGTGGAAGTGGTGAAAGCTCGCGATCTGGCCGGAAAATCCGATCTGCTGTTCCGTCGCAACTCCGTCACCGGCCAAATCGAGTGCCTGACCAACAAGACGGCTGTAGAACTGAACAGCGAGCTGCACAGCAACAACTAATCCCAAGCTTAAATGACGATAAAGGCTGCGTTTGCAGCCTTTTTAATGCCCGGATGACAGGTTTAACCCAAACTCTAGTAACCACGTTCTACTAAGCCATAACTGCCCTGGTGCGGCTTGCAGTCATCCGGATAACCGGGATTCACCACCGTGGTGACTTGTTTCTTGTCGCTACAGTACTCATACCGCCCCCGCAAATAGCCGGCCCGATATTCTTCGTAGTCCGTTTCCGTCATCGCACCCTGTTTACTGAGCCGCTTTTCATCCCATTCCAGGTAGCCCTGCTTGCCGTGATAGGCTCCCAATTGCTCCCATGCATCCTTTTGCGATAACTCTGCTTCATAGGAGCTGACACAGGCCACCAACAGGAGTCCGGCTACTAAAAGACTGTGCTTAAACATCTCATCGCCTATTACAGATTTGCTTCAGCAGCCTTAATTATGGTTCAACTTGTTCGCCATTACCGGACTTCACTTAGCGAGGCAACCGCCTGCTGTCCGCTGGAACTGCGAGTCCCCAGCGTGACCAGAAGCAAGCCGGTCAACGCCGCCATCAGGATCACCCCACCCAGCTGTGCCGGTTGCTGGATCCCGGCCTTCAACAACAGACTACTGGCCAAGGAAGCAAACATCATCTGGCAGGCGCCGGAAAGTGCCGAAACAGTGCCGGATCGTTCGCGATACGGCACCAAGAGTAATGACTGAGCACAAGGAAACGCCAGACCATTGGCCATAGCCAGAAAAAAGTGGCCGGCGATCATCCATGTCGGCATCAGCGGCGACACCATCAGGATCAGGCCCGCGGTCAGTTGCAGAAAAGGAGCGATGAGAAGCATCCGGTGAGCCCCAAACTTCGGGCTCAACCGCTGACACAGTAAACCACCGGAGAGAAACCCGATTGCCGGCACCATCGCCCACAGCGCATATTCATCGGAGGGCATCCCGATTTGCACTTGCATGATAAACGGCAGCAACGAGATCGCCAGCACGACCAGGGCAAAATTCAGCCAGCCAATCCCGGCAAAAATCAAAAAATGGCGCTCACGCAACAGCGACCCATAGGACATCATCAACTGCCCGACCGAGCGCGACTGGACCGGTTTGACCAAGGTCTCTTTAAACGTCATCGCCATCAGCAACCAGATCACCGCAACATATCCCAGCAGTAATCCAAAAACCGCCAGCCAACCGGCATAGTGGTTGATTAGCCCGCCCAGCACAGGCGCAATGATCGGGGTGAATGCCGCCACAATGGCTACCCAGCTCATGGCTTTCACCAGGTGGTGACTCAGGTAACTGTCTCGGATTGTCGCGCGTGCCAACACGGACACACTCCCGGCGCCCAGCCCCTGGATACAGCGACCGACCAGCAGCCAGGTAAACGAATCCGCCTGAAACACCGCAATCAATAAGCCGACCATGGCGATCAATAAACCGGACAGCAACACCGGACGACGACCAATCACATCTGACAGCGGCCCGTAGATCAGCTGAGAGCCACCGAATCCGAGCAAATAACCGGAAACCAGATACTGAGCCTGATCGGCACTGATCCCAAGATCCTGCGCGATCCAGGGCAGTGACGGAAAGATCAATCCGAGGCTCAGCTGACCGATGCTGACAATCAAACATGCCAACAGCAAGGGTTTCCAGTGAAATCTGTCCATATCGCTCCTGTGATCTTCTTGATTCAACTGCCCGGACGCGGGCGATCTATTTATTATCCATAACAATCGGCAAACAAGAAGCAGCGTATTCTACAGAGATTATTTCTTAACAGGAAAGAATGGGGCCGCCCGGTATTCGGGCGGCATCACAACTGTGGGATTACTTATTGATGGTATACGTGAAAGGCTTGGAGAAGGAGAATTTACTCCCGGTGGTGGTGACCTTATTTTGCTTCATCGCTACCAACACTTCTTTCTGGATCCGGATCAGCGAGAAAAAGCGGATCACCATAAAGACGATAAAGATCGGCATGATCACCTGGGCAATCGGGGTCGACTGCATCACCAGATCGTTCAGCAACCAACCGCCGAGCATCAGTAGCATGAGATACAAAGAGTGAGGCTTCAGCACAATCTGAATTGCTTGATCGGTTTCAGTACGTTCAACAAAGAATTTCATGAGATGTTATCCATTCCGGTTTGTGGCCATACCCTCTCACAATCGCTAAGGCCACCACAAGTCCCAATTGCTGCGCCAGGGCAAAGAGTTGTAAACGGCTGTGTCAGGTTGGGCTAAGGTGTTGAAATGGAAATGGCAGCCGGAGCTGCCATTGTTCTCTTGATTATGGTGCAGGTTGGTTGAGGTAAACTTGGCTTGAATGGCCGGTTCGCAGCACTAAATCAATATCCCCATCACCATCCAAATCTCCCAGTAACGGTTGCTCACTACCAGCAGAAAAACGATTTAAAGTCGACAGAACAAAGTTTCCTTTGCCGTCATTCATATAAATTTGAGGTTTCCCTCCGAGAACCAGATCTAAATTCCCATCTTGATCCAGATCGGCCATTGCCGGTGTTTTGCCGTTGGTTCCCAAGTCCACATCCGCCAGCTCAAAGAGGCCCTTACCATCATTCAGAAATAGTTGGTTCACTTCCGCCGCGCCATGATGGTTAATATTGGTGATCACTAAATCTGCATAGCCATCACCATTCACATCGCCAGTTGCCACATCATAATGCTTATCTGTAGCAGTACTAACACTGACGCCTAAGCGTTGACCAGAGTCTGTAAAATGACCTTTGCCATCATTCCAGAAAATCATATTTTTTTGATCCCCGCCGGCCCAAATAATATCCAGGTGATGATCTCCTGTCACATCGGCAAGGATCACATTGGCATAGCTTTGGCCTGACACATGACTCAGTAAACCGAATTCATCCTGGAAAACACCCGTACCGTTATTGAGCAGCACACGTGGCGCCGCCCCCCTTTCCAGAATGACGATATCTAAATAGCCGTCGCTGTTCATATCTCCGAGAGCAACTGCATCACCCGATTTGGCACTCAGTTGCTGTGATGATATCAGCCCGCCTTTGCCATCATTGAAATAGGCTGTTATTCCCTCGCTTGCCGCCCGAACAAGGTCCGGATGACCATCGCCGTTGAGATCGCCCACGGCAATTTTGCTGATATCTGTTTTTTCACCGGATGAAAAAGACGACAAGGACAGTAATCCCCGACCGTCGTTCAGGAAAATTTGCTCCCCACTACGCCGTGGCGCAAGAATCACATCTAATGCGCCATCGCCATTAAAGTCTGTCATGGCACTGACATCAATGTAAAAATCTTCGCCTTCGCCAACTGTGAGTGACTGACTGAAAACAAACTTCCCGTCTCCAACACCAGGACCTTTCTTGAGTGTCAGCAGCATATTTTCAACAGCCAAAGGGGCGATCTGAAGCACTTCAATCGCCTCAAAGGTATCGCTGGCCGCTTTGATTTCATGCTCACCTGCAACCAGGTGGAATTTGATTGAGCCCGTGCTGTATTGATCCCCGGTCAGGCCAATCTTCTTGCCATCGACATAAACCGGCACGCCAATCGCCGGCTGCTGGTGTTGATCGATAACATTCAGCATCAGGGTCCCCAGAATCCGCCCGCTGATAATGCTTTCACGCTTCAGTGCCAGCTGGCAGCCTAAGGTCTGGTTCAACACTACATCGATTTGGGTGTTACAGCTGGCAAAGGGTGTCTTGCTGTAGTTCTGGCTCGCCTCATCAATATGGTGAAACGCGACATAAGCATCAACGCGATCCGCGCCACCGGTTTCCAGCTCAACACTGGATTGGTAGTGACCATTCACATCATTGACGGTCAGCACCACTTCCTGAAGCGGGGTCTGCTCCCCGGAAAGACGGACGATCATCGCCAGGTTCTGTGCCGAATCCACTTCGGCCACAACCTCTTTCGGCACGGTAAACGTAAAAGTGCCGACATCTTTTAACGGTGACAGATTCAGGCGGACATCGGCCTGCAGTGGAATCACGTCTAACTGGGCGTCTTCCCCTTGCGAAAAATTGACGGTGCTTGCCGTGTCTTCATTTTTACCCACCATCAGATCGCCGTCGTATAGATGCAAATCAAGCTGATACTGGCCCGGTTGAACATTGATAAAAACTTCGGCAAGTCCGGTTTCTTTATTGATGTCGTAAACCGTCTCATCACCGCCATTCAAAGACAGACCAAACTGCGGGTCCGTAAGCCCTGCAAGCTCCGCTGCCGGCCAGGCGAATTTCAATGTCGAGGCATACTGAACCTGTTCGAAATCACTGATAATCTCCCCCAAGTTCGGCAACAGGACGAAATCAATTTCCGGTTGAGCATCGTCCAGGATTTCTTCTCCAAGTGCCTGAGCCACATACTGGCGTTGCTTGCCGCCCTCAGATGCCAACAACAACCGGAAGTCATACGTGCCCGGCTTCAGGGTTAATGCGCGGTGGGAGATCGTTTCCACCTCACCTAGCGTGTCGACTTTCTGAGTCACCGGCCAGTCAAAGACCTGCTTATCATTGGTTACCACGTTAGTGACTTCCAGCTGACCATTGTAGCGCGTCGCACTGATCGCGCTTTTGGTGACACTAAAACCAGCGGTAGCAACGCTGTCCTGCGCTGGCGTATTCTTTTCAATGGTCTGCAAATAAGTTGCCGCAAACTGCGTGTTCACTTTGAGTGTATCGGCTTGTGGCTGAGTGGCCACCGACGCATCATCTCCACCACCACATCCCATCAGCAAAGCGCTCAATACAAAAGCGCTCAAGCATTTTTTATTTAATTTTTGCATAGCTATTCAAATAACCTAATCCCAATCAATACGCATCCAAATGCGCAACAGTTAACATTGGGGCAAGCTAGCACAATCACCATTTAAAACAATAAGTTGTATTGTCACATGGCGTTGTCTGCCTGAGAAATCAGCAATATTTCACCAATAAAGGGCGATCATGAGTCTTCCATTTATACATCGTCGTCATTGAACGCTTCCCAGCATCTCCGAAAAAACGAACCAAGTTGAATTTTTACTCTACTTTCAGGGATGAAAATGGGAGGACGTGCAGCAGAACGCTTTCGGGTAAAGACAGACATGGTCAGTCGGGGCTGACCTTCCAGATGAGACCAAGAGACCGATTATCTTTAAACGTAAAAAAGCCCCGCTATTTCTAGCGAGGCTTTCGAAGAAGTGGCGGAGCGGACGGGACTCGAACCCGCGATTGCCTTCGGCAGCGTGACAGGCCGCTGCTTTCAAGGTAAAAAAACTAACCAACTGAACAACCGCTCTATACTGCACATACAAAAAATCCCCAGCATTGCTGCTAGGGACTTAATGATTGGCGGAGTGGACGGGACTCGAACCCGCGACCCCCGGCGTGACAGGCCGGTATTCTAACCAACTGAACTACCACTCCGCACTAAATTGGAAGCCTGGCGATGTCCTACTCTCACATGGGGAGGCCCCACACTACCATCGGCGCTGCTGCGTTTCACTGCTGAGTTCGGCATGGGATCAGGTGGGTCCGCAACGCTATGGTCGCCAAGCAAATTCTGTTTATCTTACGCCTCGGGCGGAAGATACAATCTCGGAAAATCTGACTAAAGTCTCAACACATCATTCAAGTGCTTATGGAGTCCGTAAAAACCCCTTGGGTGTTGTATGGTTAAGCCGCACGGGCAATTAGTACAGGTTAGCTCAACGCCTCACAGCGCTTACACACCCTGCCTATCAACGTCGTAGTCTACGACAACCCTTCAGAAGGCTT
>NZ_JAZGTF010000036.1:0-68194 GCF_037389125.1 Photobacterium sp. MCCC 1A19761 | reverse complement strand
CGGCTTCAAGTTTAAACTCGGGACTAAATGTTCTTCTGCTACGTTTTGTCATTGTGTCACCTGTTAACTTCCGAGGTGATGATATCACCTCTAATCAGATGGCCAAATTAACTATGCCACTACACAATAACTTTCTAAAATTAGATTCGAAAGGGAATCTACATATTAAAAGAGGTTATGCTTGGGATGGACCGTCTGGTCCAGTCGTCGACACAAAAGAAAATATGAGAGCCTCTTTAGTTCATGATGCACTTTACCAGCTAATGCGAAATGAGTTTCTAGATCCCGATGTATATAAAGATGAAGCAGACAAAATTTTCGAAAAAATATGCATTGAAGATGGTGTTCTGGAAGAAATAGCTCATGTGTACTATCTTGGTCTCAAAATTGGAGGTCGCCCTTCGACTGACCCAAAGAATAAAAAAGTTGTGCATATTGCCCCAGAACCACGTGCATAACAAATAAGGATACCTGTCGCGCAGCCGACACTTCTATCCGGGTGCTGGACAAGCCCGGACAGCCTTATTAAGTTAATTGCTCGATTGGGGGGTGGTGGGCATTGCGCCCGCGGCTTGCTTCAGGGCGAGTGCAGCCTGGAAGTGATCACGCTGTGTTTCACTTCAATGGGTTACCGCCTGAGTTCGTTAATGCGTCGGCTTTCTCCTGGTTGCGGTCAGTGCCATTCTCCTTATTCTGTTTGCCTTTTCTGGCTACCCCGGCCGTGCGTTGCTGGCACTTCGGGCAACAGCAACACAAATCGCGACGGCGTCATTGAGATCGCTTTTGGCCCACGTTATGAAAGGCGCCACATATTATGATGCCATAATCTTTGGCGTATGACCGAGTTTAGCCAGCTCTCGGGCCCAGTAATGGGAGGCCCCGCAGGCTTCCATCCCGATAATTGCTGGCGGGATATTGGCAAACGTCGAGAGAACTTTCGATCGTGATATTGTTTTGTGGATCAACAGCTTGCCTTGGTGATCCTCACCGTGGATGCTGAAGCTATGTTTGGCTAAATCAATGCCATAGACAGATGGTGACATGGTGGCCTCCGGCGATTTTGTAATCAGACTTACCAAGTGTGGCAAAGTCTGATGAGGGATAGTCCATGTCATTCGTTATGCTTTTCGGGAGAATATATGGAAGTATCGCTGTATAGTGCAAAAGGTTCGAATAGCTCTGAAAGGGTGGAGTGGGTCCTCAATTTTAAGGGTATAAATTACAATAGAATTGAGATCAGCTCTGACGAACTAGCGACAACATACCTGAATATAAATCCTTTTGGCTATGTCCCATCTCTTCGTGTCGATGGTTCGATATTTTCCGAATCAATGGCAATTATTGAGTATTTGGAAGAACGCTTTCCTAATCCGGGTTTATTTGGCAAAAGCCTTAATGAAAAAACACACATCCGCAGAGTTTGTGAATACGTAAACTCTAGTATCCACTCTCCCCAAAACAGAACGGTATTAAGGTTCATGCGTCCAGAGTTAGATGAGACGTCAAAGCGTGAACTTCGTGGGGGCTGGATTATGCGGTGCCTAGAAAAGTTAAGTGTGTCGATCTGTCGAGAATCAGGGTTTGCAGTAGGTAAGGACTTCAGCGTAGCCGATATATTTGTAGCTTCAATCTACAAAAAAGCGTTGCAACATGGTTGTGCGAGAAACGGCTTTTACGACAAGCATTTGATGTACATAAGGGCAAATGACCGTGTCGTGGTTTCAGAACCACAAGCATAACAAGATAATTGGACTCCCGCTCTAAATTCTGGCTAACCTTTTTGGGGAGTCAAAACTTTGGGAGAAGAAGATGAATACCACAATCATTGGTGTTGACCTGGCCACTACAATCGCCTTGTATTTTCCTGAGCCCCTTATAGCGTCCACTTTCTCTGTTCATAGGTGCCACGCCGACTAACGCGGCGGCTTGTTTCTTGGTGATGTAACTGAGTTAGGAAAGTTACTCATGAGAGGCCCCGCAGGCTTCCATCCTGATAATTTCTGGCGGAATATTGGCAAGCGTCGAGAGAACTTTAGAACGTGATATTGTTTTGTGGATCAACAGCTTGCCTTGGTGATCCTCTCCGTGGATACTGAAGCTATGTTTGGCTAAATTAATGCCATAGATAGATTGTGACATGGTGGCCTCCGGCGATTTTGTAATCAGGCATACCAAGTGTGGCAAAGTCTGATGAGGGGGAGTCCATGTCATTCGTTATTAAGCAAAGGACGTATCGTGGAATATAGTAGTAATTTATTGATAAATTGGTCTCCTAGACATAATGAAGTCGAAGGTGATATTTCTTCTAAAGACTTGGCGGCAATTAGGGAACTATGTGAAGTTTACCGAAATGACCAGTTCGTTTGGGAGGATATCAATTTCAACATATCAATGGATTGGACTCAGCTTGAAGAAATATTTATAGAAAGTGAGGACATAGAAGGTCCGTACCATATGGTAATTGACGGCATGTTGTACAAGCAAATGACGCGCCTCAAAGAGATATCTGTACCGATCAATATATCTGTTAATTCAAGGGTCGATGATCACAAGATTCAAACTTACCTCCACAGATATTTGCTAGACCTCTTCATCGTTTGTAACTTGGCTGCTCCTGGTTTAATCAATTTCTTCAACGCTAAGCTTGAAGACGATGACAAATATACACCAATAAAGATTTCGAGTTTTTCATTCGAATGTGCGCTGGAAAATACATTTACTCGGAAAGTTCCTTTCGTAGAGTACGTAAGTATCAAAACTAGTTTTGATTGGTATCGCTCGTTAGGAATCGATACTAAAGTAGTTGCTTCAACCTCTGTTGAGAAAGCGATATTTTCACTTTTGCATATGGTACGTATGGATGACTATGACATTAGCACTGTGCCTTGGGTGTTTCATGCTCTTGAAGCAATATATGGTACAAACGCTGGGCGAGGCTTTACGGATATAAGTGAAAAAGTTAACTTTCTACTAAACGTAGAAGAACGTCAGCAGAAGCGTTTAAAGAAGAAGCTTAGAGATCTAAATGATTTACGAAGTTCTTTTGTTCATGGAGGGTATAATGTATCTCACATTATGGATGATGACTCCAATGCTGCTATCTTTGAAACAATCAATTTTGGAATATCACTTATCATCAGTAGCTTACAATGTTTAATGCGTAATGGCTGGAAAGGCATCAACGTCGAACACAAGTTTGTAGGGCTCGAAATATAGCTTCATAACAAACGACGATAGCTTCAATCGCTAAATCTTAGCTGTATTTTCATTCCACATGACGGCTCACACTTGCCGCTCTACCGCTGTCTTGTTGCTCAGGTAGCTGACGTTGTCCTGCTGCTGGCGCTCTCTGAGGATGGCGGCAAGCTCGTCACCGGTCATGGGGCGGTGGAACCAGAACCCCTGGCCGAACTGGCAGCCTTCATCAACCAGGTACTCGTACTGCGCTTTGGTCTCAATCCCTTCTGCAACCACGGCCATCCCCAGGCTTTGACCAAGGCGAATGATGGTCCGCAGAAAACTGTTGGCTTGGGGAGACGTTGGAGAGCAGGCCTGGATAAAGCTTTTATCAATTTTTAATTTCTGAAATGGCATTGATTTGAGATGGCTGAGGGAAGAGTACCCGGTGCCGAAGTCATCCAGGGCCAGCTCGACGCCCAGGCGGCGCAACTGGTTGAGGATCTGCGGCGAGCTGTCGATATCCTGCATGGTGGTATCTTCGGTGATCTCCAGCACTAACTGATCCGCAGGCAGACCGGTTTGCGACAGAACTCGGGTGAGCATCCCGGCTAAATCATATCGGGTGTACATGGCGGGCGAGATATTCACAGAAATTCGGATTGCAGGTAGCCCGGCTTTTCGCCAGGCCATGCTCTGGGTACAGGCCGTGGTGAGTACCCAGGCATTGAGCTGCTCAGCCAGCCCGGCGCGCTCGGCAACCGTCACGATCTCGGTTGGCGAAATATCCCCGTACTGCACATGGTGCCAGCGCAGCAGGGATTCCACCAGTGCGATGCGCCGGGTCTTGAGGCACACAATCGGCTGATAGTGTTGCTGGAGTTCATGGTTGGCCAGCGCGGCGACCAAATCTTCTGCCAGGGTGTGGAATCGTTGGCGTTTATCTTCCATCGGCTGTTCAAACCGGCGATAGCCAGTTTTGGGGTCATGTTTGGCATAGTGCATGGCCAAATCGGCATGGCGCATCAGGATGTCCGGCTGCGTGGCATCCTCCGGGAAGAAGCTACTCCCGATACTGAGCTGCGGGTAAAGCCGGTGGCCCTGGATGGTGATCCCCTGCTTGAGCGCGGTACTGAGCTGCGACGCCAGCTTGCGGCAGGACGCCGGGGTAGCGTTCTGCTCAAGGAGAATGCCGAATTCATCGCCGCCCAGCCGGGCGACGATGTTGCCCGATCCGGCCGTAGTTTTCAGTAGCGCCGCGATGGCTTGCAGGAGTTGGTCGCCAATGGCGTGACCCAGTTGATCGTTGATGTGTTTAAAGCCGTCCATGTCGAGCATCAAGGCGGCGATCCCGGTGTGATGTTTGTGGCCGGCGGCAATGGCCTGCTGGAGTTTCAAGTGAAAAGCATGGCGGTTGGCCAGGCCGGTCAGGCTGTCATGCAGGGCCTGCTTGAGATTGGTGGTACTTTCCCTGATCAACAAGAAAATCAGGCTACTCCCACTGAGGAGCAAACCCAGTAAAAAGAGGTTGGCTTCGTGTTGCAGGCTGGAGATTTGTTGTAGATCGCGCCAGCTTTTTTCGCCGGCGGCACTTCGGACATTCAGGCTCCGGACTTGCTGCTGAAAAGGTTTGAGCGCTTGTTCCAGGCGTCGGGCGGCTTGATCGCCCGGCTTGAGCGCAAGTACCTCGGGCTCAATGGTCATCAGGTGCTGTTTGAAGCGCTGCAGTAACTCGGTGGCCCCGGGCTGGTTGCGGAAGGGGCGGGATTCTTCGCCGGCGGCGAGCACATCAATACGGCTCCAGAGCAGATCAAAACGCAACGAGACGTCCTTCTGGCTGAGATCGTTCAGGGCAATCCGCCGCAGGGCCTGCATGAATTTAAGGGTTTCCATCTCCAGTTCGGAAGAAGACCAGCCGACAGTTTTAATCGACAGTGAGATAAGGCCAGACACCTGGTGCTGGCGCTGGGTGCTGACCACGGAGCTGATCGCAAACAGCAGCACTACGCATGCGACCAGCAGAATTTTCACTTTTCTCATGGGCGAATATCCAGGGTGCGTAATTGCCAAATCATATCTTCATGGTGCTGAGGTTGATCCAGATTCGGATGCTCAGACAGCGGATAGATGATCCAGATAGGGCCTTTGTCTCTGACCCGCATCAGGCGCCCGTTGTCTTTTAAAGCCAGCAGCACCGGATAGGGTTGAATGGTGTCCAGGTCGATTTGGGTCTGGTAATCGTTCAGAGCTGTGGCTGCGAGTGTATGCCCGTGAGCGCCGACATAGTGAAGGAGATCTTGCAACAGCACCCCTTCATAGACATGAGCTTTTTCCGTCCAGGGCGTTTGGGTGGTGATGGTTGACTGCGGGAGCTGCAGCAACATTTGGCGGTCAAACCGGGCCTGGCGCAGGGCGTTGGTATGCTCGATTTGGCCACTGACGGTCAGGATCACGGTCTCTTGCGGGGGAGGCAGCGCAGCCGCGGAAGCGGAGCCGATAAACGTGATGAAGCTGAGGGCTATCAGGGAAAATTGTATCGGGGTCCACATAGTCTCGCTCCTGCATCCTGCTAAGCACTTGACGGGGATTGCCTGTGTTCGGGTGGTGATCTCAGATTGACGGTGGCTGGTGATTATGCTCAGGCTCAATGCTCCGGCCTCACATGGCTGTGTGGAACCCCAGGCCTTACTGAGCAGAAAACCATACGGCTTCTTTGAAAAACCTAGCACAAATTCATTGAGATCAATGTTATTTGTCGGATTACTATACCAAATGAGTATGTTTGCGCAGGGGCCCGGGAGCGCCTGCGAGGTAACGATGCTGTTGCTTTCGCATCGCCTTCTCTGACTTTTTTGTCATTCTTCTGCACGAGCTTCAAGAAATAACCAGGCTTATTGTTGTAAAAAGCAATGATAATAAATATCATTTGTGTTTGTTGTCGTTCGAACGATACCCGACAGCTGAACATGCGGTTGGTCGTCAAGGTTGATGATGCGCTGCATGGTGGTGCCGGTGGCAAGTGCGTGTGGTGTCGTCGAACGCTATTGGATGAAAATAGAAAAGGATCAAGCAACAATGGCCATCCCAAGCATTGAGAGTTATACGCTCCCTGCAACTGAAAGTTACCCGACCAACAAAACCAACTGGCAAATTGAACCGGCCAAAGCCGTGCTGTTGATCCATGATATGCAGGAATATTTCGTCAACTTCTATCAGGCAGATCAGTCGCCGATGAAGGAGCTGAAGCAAAATATCCTGACCCTGAAGGCTGCGGCCAAGCAAGCCGGGATCCCGGTGGTGTATACGGCGCAGCCGGCGAATCAGGCGCCGGAAGATCGCGCTTTGCTGACCGACTTTTGGGGAACGGGACTGAAGGAAGAAACGGCCATTATTGCTGAGCTCGCCCCGGAACATGATGATCTGCAATATGTGAAATGGCGTTACAGTGCGTTCAAAAAGACCCCGTTGCTGGACTACATGCAGGAGCAAGGCAAAGATCAGCTGATCATCTGTGGGATTTACGGCCATATCGGGATTCTGTCGACCGCGCTGGATGCCTTTATGCTCGATATCAAGCCGTTTGTGATTGGCGATGCGATTGCTGATTTCTCGCTGGCTGATCATGAGTTTGCCCTGAGCTACCTGGCCGGTCGTGCCGGGAATATTCAGCCGCTGTCTGCGGCACTGGCTGCGATGTCGCAATCTGTAAAACCGGCGCTGACCCTTGACGCGATGCAGCAGGATGTTGCCGAAGTGCTGGCATTGGATTTGGACGAAGTGGACGTTGACGAGAACCTGATGTTCCTGGGCTTGGATTCCATTCGCGCCATGATGCTGCTGGAGCAGTGGAACCAGCAGGGCGCGAAGGTCACCTTTGCGCAGCTGATGGAAAAAGTCACCCTACGCGAATGGTGGGCACTGATGGCGTCCCCGCAGGCCGAGACATACGCCGAGCCCGTGGTGGCTTAATCTGCCGCCTTGGTTGTAAAAGCGTCAGCACTATTATTCAGATTTGAAGCGAGTCAGATTTGAAACGAGTTAGATTTGAATCGATCAACAAAGCCCGAGGACATCCTCGGGCTTTTGATTGCGTGTCAGTGAAGCCAGGGCTTCAGGCATACGTGACGCGCAGTGCTTTTTTGTCGATTTTACCGACGGAAGTTTTCGGCAGCGCCTCACTGAAGGCGATTTTATCCGGGATTTTATAATCGGCGATCCCCAAATCACGCAGAAACCGCTTGAGTGCGATCGGGCGCAGTTCAACGCCTGCTTGAGGAACGATCACCGCACAACTGCGCTCCCCCAGATAGTCATCCGGAATCGCGATCAGGGCCGCATCATGGATCCCTTCATGGCGCAGCAATTGATTCTCGATTTCTTCTGCAGCGATCTTCTCGCCGCCGCGGTTGATCTGATCTTTATCCCGCCCGGTGACAATCAAATTGCCTTCGGCGGTGCGTTTGACGATATCGCCGGTCCGGTAGAAGCCGTCCTGGCTGAAGGAGCGTTCATTATGGGCCGGGGCCCGGTAGTAGCCGCGAATGGTGTAAGGCCCTTGGGTGAGCAGGAAGCCTTCTTCACCGACTGCGACATCCTGACCGGCATCGTTGACCACCCGGACCTGGTCGTGGGCTGAGATCGGCCGACCCTGGGTTTGGGTGATCACCTCAATCGGGTCATCCAGGCGGGTGTAGTTGACCAGTCCTTCGGCCATACCGAACACCTGCTGGAGCTGGCAGTTCAGTTTGCCCGGCAGCGCTTTGGCGGCGGTTTCGCTGAACTTGGCCCCGCCGACCTGAACCAGAGTCAGGCTCGAGAGGTCGTACGGCGTATTGGCGGCGTGATCCATCCACAGCAGGGCCAGCGGCGGCACCAGCGCCGAGACGGTCACCCGGTGTTTTTCAATCAGTTCGAAGGCGGCTTGCGGCGCCGGGTTCTGGGTCAGCACCACGCAGCCACCGGCCCAGAATACCCCCAGGGCGCCTGGGGAGCTGAGCGGAAAGTTATGGGCCACCGGCAGGGCGCACAGATAGCGGGTGTCGGGGCTGAACTTGCAAATCTCGACGCTGCCGGTAACGCTGTAGGCGTAATCGTTGTGGGTGCGGGGGATCAGCTTCGGGGTGCCGGTGGTGCCACCAGAGAGCTGGAAGAAAGCGATATCCGAAGGATCGGCTGTTTGCGCGGTCTCGGGTGCTTGTTCGCAATCGGCAAGACAAATAAAGCGCGGATCGTCTGTCGGGGCCAGCTCACCGCGGACAATGACATGCTTGAGGCTCGGGCAGCTTGCGACGACATCGCGGGCCAGCGCCTGATAACCGAACGCGGTGCTGGCTCCGTCAATGAGATAGGCTTTCGCTTCGGAATGATCGCAGAAGTAGGTGATCTCGGCCTGACGATGGGCCGGCAAGGCCAGCACCGGGCGCACCCCCAATTGCAGCAGAGCAAAGAAGCAAGTGTAGAACTCGGCGACATTGGTCATTTGCAGCACCACATTGTCGCCCGGTGTCAGCCCCAGGGCTTTGAACCCGGCGGCGAGACGACCGATGTGCAGGTTCATGTCGCGATAAGTGAAAGTGCGGTCCTGACAAATGACGGCCGGCTGCTCAGGAAACTGCGCCGCGGTTTGGCGGAAGTGATCCAGCAGGGTTCGATCCTGCCAGTAGCCCAGCTCGCGGTACTGGCGGGCCTGGGCGTCTGGCCAGGCGGTCAGTTCGGTGTTGTGGTTCATGGTCACTCCTAGGCGGTCAGCTGGTCGTTGAGTTGAATTCCGGCGGCCGAGAGAATGGTCCCCATTTTGGCACCGGTCTCATCCAGCTCACTTTGCGGCACGGACTCGTTGACAATGCCGGCCCCGGCATAGACTTTCATCTGCCGTTTCTGAACTTCGGCGCAGCGGATGGTGACCACCCACTCACCATTGCCGCGAGCATCGCACCAGCCGACCATGCCAGTGAAGTAGCCGCGATCAAATTGCTCAATCTTGCGGATCGCCTGATAGGCATCTTCACGCGGATAGCCACAGACGGCCGGCGTCGGGTGCAAGTCAGCGGCAATTTGCAGCACGTTCAGGTGTGGGTCGGTGACTTGCCCTTCCAGCACTGTCGACAGGTGCAACATGGTCTGGGTTTCGATCACTGACGGGACCATCGGCGTGTAGAGATTATGGCAGTAGCGGCTCAGGACTCGTTCGACTTCTTCGACCACCAAGCCGTGTTCGTGCAGATCTTTCTGGGTGTTGAGCAACGACAGGCGGGATGCGTCGTTGAGCGCTTCAGACTCCGAGCGTGGTCGCGAACCCGCCAGCGGGTTGGACACCAGATGGCTGCCTTTTTTCGCCACCAGCAGCTCCGGACTGGCGCCCATCAGCTTGGTACCGGCCTGGGTATTGGCGGCAAATGTATATCCCCGGCTGTTGATCGCCAGTAGGTTGTTGAGCAAATTCTGGAGCGGAATGTCTTCGTGGGTCGCCACTTCCACGGCGCGAGAAAGCACCGCTTTCGACAGGCCGGTGGTAGCAAACATTTCCAGCAGATCTTCCACACCCTGGCGGTACTGCTGGCCGGATGGCGACGAAATCAGCTTGGCTTGCGACACCATATTCGGGCGGGACAGGCTGCCACGCGTACTGCTGGAGACATACAGTTTCTCCGGGATCACGAATCGGGTCGGGTTGTCGTCACTGAACGGAACAATCCCGAACAGGACCGGATTATCGGTCTCGTCCTTTTTGGCTGCCTGAAGCATCGTCGTGGCCTGTCTGGCCAGGTCGGTAAACGGGATTGGCTGGTGGAATTCCTGTGCCACGCCGACGCCGAACAAGGTATTGGATGGTGAGGCAAAAAAGAAAGGTGACGTGGTCAGCTGCTGCTCGATGAGCTCTTGGGCCATTTTGGAATAGCCGATGACTTCACGTTGCATGGTGTTCCCTCTTATATATCAAACGCGATCTATTGCGAAATTGTGCGAGTCACATTACATTGATAACAATAAAAATGCGAATAGTTATCATTGGTATTTGATAAATATCGTTGTTTTTGAGGTAAGCTCACATTTTTTTATGAATCGATTGATGTTGATGTGGTGAGCTTGATTTAACGCATGTAAATCATAAGGTTGTGGAAAATGAAGTTGTCACTTGAAGGCAAGAACATCTTGGTGACCGGCGCCGCGCGGGGCATTGGATTGAGCGTGGTGCAAACCCTGTTGGGGGCCGGGGCGCGTGTGATTGCCACCGATGTCGACCTGGACTTGTTGCTGGCCAACACCGAGACACTGCGCGCGCAGTATCCGGCGCAGCTGCATTGCGATCGACTGGATTTGAAAGCGCCGGACGCGGTTCCGACGGTGATCGTTGCGCTCCAGGACAAGTATGGCCCGATCACGGATCTGGCCAGCTGTGCCGGGATCCTGCATCTGGGGAGTTTGAGTGACATGAATATCGCGGCGGTGCAGGAGACGTTCATGATTAATGCCTTCGGTGCGTTGGCGGTGATGCAGGCATTGAGTGGGCCGATGAAACAGGCCGGTCGCGGCGCGATGGTGGTGGTGGGCTCGAATGCCGCCAATACCCCGCGGCCGAATATGGGGGCCTATCCGGCGTCGAAAGCCGCCCTGCATATGTTGGTGAAAAGTATGGGTATCGAGCTGGCACCGTATGGCATTCGCTGTAATCTTGTCAGCCCGGGGTCAACCCGAACTGAGATGCAGCAGCAGCTCTGGACCGAGAGCTATGGCGAGCCGCAGGTGATTGCCGGGGATGCCGCGCAGTACCGGTTGGGGATCCCGCTCGGAAAGATTGCCGAGCCGCAGGATATCGCAGGTACCGTCCTGTTCCTGCTCTCCGAGGCGGCTAATCACATCACCATGCATGATCTGCGGGTTGACGGCGGGGCAACGCTGGATAACTAGCAGGGCTAGTTTGACCGTGGTCGGGGCTGCTTTGACTTTGGAGCAGATGACAGACTGTCAAACGACAACTGATTTACGCCGGTTCGGGAAACGCAAACCGGCGTTTTGTAATGGTTTTTCAAATCCGGCGTCAGGCTCAGGCGACCGTTGAATATTGTTTGCTGAGCGCTATTTCCTTGGCATTGGCCAGAGTGTCGATCAGCGTGCGGGTATCGTCCCAGCTGAGGCAGGCGTCGGTGATGGACTGGCCGTAGCTCAGCGGCTGCTCACCAAGTTTCTGGCTTTCGCCGACCAGGAAGCTTTCCGCCATGACCCCGGCAATATATTGCTCGCCGTCGATCAGTTGCCGGGCCAGGTCTTCGGCGACATGAAGCTGGTTTTTCGCCACTTTCAGGCTATTGCCGTGACTGCAGTCAACGATCAGGCGGGGGGAGAGCTGGCTGGCTTCGAGCTGTTGGGTCACGGCAACCACATCTTCGGAACTGTAGTTCGGGGTTTTGCCGCCGCGCAAAATCACATGGCCATCCGGATTCCCTCCGGTCATCACCATCTGCGGGCCGCTGCGTAGCCCGGAAATACACAGATGATGCGATGCCTGGGCGGCATGGATTGCATCCATAGCAATCTCGACATTGCCGTCCGTCCCGTTTTTGAACCCGATCGGACACGGCAGACCGGAAGCCATCTGGCGGTGGATTTGAGATTCCGTGGTCCGCGCGCCGATCGCGCCCCAGCAGATCAGATCGCTGAGATACGGATACACCGTGGTATCAAGAAACTCGGTTGCCGTTGCCAGCTCCAGTTGGATCACATCATGAAGAAACTGGCGGGCGATCCGGAGCCCTTTGGGCATGTTGTGGCTGCCGTCGAGATCCGGATCCACCACCAGCCCTTTCCAGCCCACCCGGGTTCTCGGCTTTTCAAAATAGGTTCGCATCACGATCAGTAATTGATCGTGATAGTCCTGCTGTAGCTCGGCCAGCCGGGCGGCATACTCAAGACCGGCCTGAGGATCATGGATCGAGCACGGGCCGACGATCAGTATCAGGCGATCATCGTGACCACGCAGGATGTTGCTGATGGCTTGTCTTTTCTGAGCAATCAACTGGTCGCTGGCGGGATCTAGGGCGATGTCGCTGAGTAGGTCTTCAACATAAGGCAGTGACTCAACAGCGGTTGAGCGCATTACTTTTTGGAGCATTTGCATGTGTATCCCTCACGAGGCAGGTCTTTCTGTACGGGCTAAAAGATTACTCACTTGAAAATGGTAATTATTATCAAGTGGTGATTATGAGGAAGAGGCTCCGCGGTTGTCAAGGTGTTCGCAACGCTTTGATTTCAGCCTGAATTCATTCAACACGTTGATAAAGTGTACTGATCGGCAGGGGCAGGGCATCCGGCGATAGCACGGCTTCCAGAAACTGAAGCAGGCGATGCTGATGCTGCTCAAAGGCTTCCTGTGGATATGCCAGGGGATCGGCATCCAGGCTCAGGCTCAGGGCGTCGGCGTTGGTCCGCCCGCGGAAGGTGATATTGAAGCCGTCGGCCGGGCCACTGGTGATCACCCGATGTTTGACCTCACACCCGGTAAACACGGGAGGATCGAACGGCAGCACATTAACAAAGGGCGAGAAAAAGTAGCGGCTGTTGGCAGTCAGCCCCTGATCGGCGGCAATCTGCTCGATCCGGTAACGACCACGGCTGTAGAGCTGTCGCAGCGCTTGACCGCTGCCGGTCAGGTAGCGGGCCAGAGTGTCATTCGGGTTGACGGTGACTTTGAACGGCAGGATGTTGACCAGCAAAGCCGGCATATAAGCCCCGACGCTGCCCCAGCGACTCATGAACGGGACCCACAACGGCATTGAGTTGCTGCGTGGATTATCACCGGGTTGGTCCAAAAAGCGGTACAGGTAGAGGCCGGAGAGGTTGACCAGCAGATCCGGCCAGCCCATCTTCAGCTCGCCCGCCATCGCTTTGAGCTGCTCGCTCAGGGCCGGGGAAAGCTCGCAACTGAAATGCAGTGTTTCCTCGCCGAAGTCGTCTTCTTTGTTCAGCACCGTCAGCGCATTGCTGCTCGCCAGGTAGTCTTGCCAGAAGGCTTTATCCTGCTCAAAACGGCTGCTGCTGCGATAGCTCTGCTCTTCGTCGAGGAAGCTGGCGAAGGCGTTGAACGGGGCGCCAGCTTCCCCTTGACCCAGGAAGTGGGCATACAAGGTGGCACAGCGTTGCTCCAGTAAGGTCATCCCAAAGCCGTCCATCACAATGTGGTGAGCCCGGATATACCAGAGATAGCGGGATGCATCGAGTTTGATCAGCCACTGAGCGGACAGGGGCTGGCTGAGCAGGTTCAGCGGGGCATCGACATCCACTTGCATCAGGGCTTTGGCGGCCTGCTCTGGAATAGCATGGCCTTGCAGATCAATCAGACGGAGCTGAGGCTGGCGCTGCGGATCCCGGGCTTGTTCCGGGGTGTGGTCGTCTTCACCGATGCGAAAACGCAGCGACAGGACATCAGTTTCCCGGACTGCCTGTTCAATGGCCAGGCTGAGTGCCTGTTCATCAATCACACCGCGAATGTCGATGGTATGGGCAACGGTGGACAGGGGCTCATCCGGGTGACAGGAAAATTCTTCCCAAAAATCCAGTTGGGGCAGCGTGAGTGGCATCCAGTTCAGGGCATGTTCTGACATGTTTTGTACCTTGTGATCAGGTGAGATATAGCAGTATCCATACGTGTTCCGAACGTATTCTGAAGCCGTGGAAACCCCTGGCATGGGATGTCACGGCGGTGAACCAGGACACGTTATGGTTAAAATAATAAATTTATCAATATAAATGGCAATCATTATCATTTGCATCAAGATCATGTTTTTTGTTTTTGCTCTGGAGAAAAAGAGCCGGGGTGTTGACGTCAGGGGGAAGGTGAATTGAAACGCTGAACACGGAGGCGAATGACGATATCGATTAGAATAGTCTTGCAGTTAAATTGATTATTTAGTGTTTTAATTCTCAAATAAATAACTTAAAAATCATTATTTGTGAATTGTTATTCTTTTGGTGTTTATGGCTGATCTGGCGTATTAAAATTTGGTATACATGCTGGTTTTATTGTTTTAGTTGGCATTTGATGCTTTTAGAGCATCAACAATTGCGTCATGGAGTGGTTGTTTTTTATCCGTGTCGGTTTGAGTTTGCAAGATTATCTTTGCTATAACCTAGCTGTATCGCGCTGAGCAAGCGTATTTTTATTCATAACAAAGGATACAAGGATGTTTATGCGAAAGTTTCTGAAAAGCATGATTGCGACGTGTGCATTGATTGGGGTGTCGAGCACCGCCACGGCCGGACCGATTCTGGATGATATTGTTGAGTCGGGGGAGCTGCGCGTCTGTTTTGATGCCGGTTACATGCCGTTCGAGATGAAGAGCAAAAACGGCTCTTATATCGGGTTTGATATCGATCTCGGCAGGCTGATGGCTCGTCAGATGGGCGTGAAATATGTGCCGGTCAACACCGCCTGGGATGGGATTATTCCGACCTTGCTGACCGGCAAGTGCCATATGATCAATGCCGGGATGACGATTAATGCTCAGCGGAACATGCGCGTGAATTTCTCTGATCCGTATATCGTCATCGGCCAGAGTATTTTGCTCAATCCGAAGCTGAAAGGCGAAGTCACCAGCTATCGCGATTTGAACAACAGTAAGTACACCATCGTGTCTAAGCTCGGCACCAGCGGGGAGCAGGCGAGCAAGCGGATGATCGGCAATGCCAAGATGAATGTGTTTGAAACCCAGGCTGATGCGGCGTTGGAAGTGGCCAACGGTAAAGCGGATGCCCTGGTGTATGACATGCCGTTCAATGCGATTTATGCCGCGCAAAATAACGGCAAAGTGGTGCACCTGGAACAACCGTTCACCTATGAGCCGCTGGGCTGGGCCGTCGCCCAGGGCGATATTGATATGCTCAACTTCCTCAATAACTTCCTGCGTCAGGTGAAAGGTGACGGGACGTACGATCGAATTTACGACAAGTGGTTCAAGAGCGACAGCTGGCTGAGCCAGGTGCAATAAGCCGTTGTACTGCAGCGGCCGCCGGGGCGGTCGCTGCGGATTGTGATCCCACAGGACGTCTAAGGAAGAAGTATGATGAAGACGACTCACCGCTGGCTCTGGCACCTGGCATCCTTCGCCATTGTTGGTGCACTGATGCTGGGCCTCTACCAAGCCTCTAAAACCATTAACTATAACTGGCAGTGGCAACGGGTGTTGCCGTTTATTGTCGATACCTCGCCGCAGGAGTTCCGTGCCCAGGGGGACGGCACAGTAGTGCTCAATGCTGACAACTCCCTGACCATTCAGCTTGATTACAGCGACACCCCACAGCAGATCACCGGCTATGACGAGCGGCTGGTTCAGCCCGGCGATTTAGTCTTTGAAGGGGACGTGATTGCTCGCAGCGAACAATGGACCATCGGACCGGTGACTTTAGGGCTCTGGATGACGCTGAAAATTTCGGTGCTCTCACTGTGCTTTGCGATCGTACTCGGTCTGGTGGCCGGGCTGATGCGGATCTCCCATAACCCAATTAGCAGAAACCTGTCGTTGCTTTATGTTGAAGTGATCCGGGGCACGCCGTTGCTGGTGCAAATCTTTATCGTCTACTTCTTTCTCGGCACCATTTTTGAACTGGAGCGGTTTACTGCCGGGGTTGCGGCGCTGTCGATTTTCACCGGGGCCTATATCGCAGAAATCATCCGTTCGGGGATCCAGTCGATTCCACCGGGCCAGATGGAAGCCGCGCGCTCGCTGGGGATGAGTTATCCCAAAGCCATGATGCACGTGATTTTGCCGCAGGCGTTTAAGCGCACCTTGCCGCCGATGGCCGGGCAGTTGATCACCCTGATCAAGGACTCGTCCCTGGTGTCGGTGATTTCCATTACCGATCTGACCAAGGCGGGACGGGAAGTGATCAGCGGCAGCTTTGCCACGTTTGAAGTCTGGTTTGTAGTGGCCGGATTGTACCTGGTGTTGACCACGAGCCTGTCGTGGGGTGTTCAGCGGATTGAAAAGAGGATGGCGAGCAGTGACTAGAGCGTATCAGGGCGATGACATGATCGTCGCAACCGATGTCAACAAGGTGTATCCCAATCAATGCCATGCGCTGAAAAATGTCAGTGCGACCGTCAAGCGCGGCGAAGTGGTGGTGATTATCGGCCCGTCCGGGTCCGGCAAGTCGACCTTTTTGCGAACCCTGAACCAGCTGGAAGTGATCAGCTCAGGGGCAATCCAGATTGATGGTCTGGATATGTATGCCAAATCGACCAACATCAATGATTTGCGTGCCAATGTCGGCATGGTGTTTCAGTCGTTCAACCTGTTCCCGCACAAGACGGTGAAAGGCAATGTGATGCTGGCACCGGAGAAGGTGCTGGGTCGCAGCCGGGCCGAACTGGAGCCGGAAGCTGAGGCGCTGCTCAAGCGGGTCGGGCTGGCTGAAAAAATGAATGTCTACCCGTCGCAGCTGTCCGGCGGTCAGCAGCAGCGGGTGGCCATTGCCCGCGCGCTGGCGATGCAGCCGGATGTGATGCTGTTTGACGAGCCGACCTCGGCACTGGATCCGGAAATGGTCGGCGAGGTGCTGGACGTGATGAAAGATCTGGCCGCGGAAGGGATGACTATGGTGGTGGTGACCCACGAAATGGGCTTTGCCCGTGAAGTCGCCGACCGGGTGCTGTTCATGGAAGATGGCGAGCTGCTAGTGGGCGGCAGCCCGGCAGACATTTTTGACGCGCCTGAGCATCCGCGGTTGCAGCAGTTCTTGTCGAAGATCCTGTAGTGCGGCTTTTATGGTGCCGGTCTTAAACAAACAAAGCCTGACGCTGGTCAGGCTTTGTGTTTTATGGGGCTGAGGGGCTTGCTTTGGAGCGAGATAAGAAAGCCCTGCGATTTGAGGAGATTTGCTTAGAACTCAGGTGAGTGATGATCCATATGAATCGACAATCCCGATTCCCCTGCTGCGAGGTGATCAGCTAAAGTATGACGCTGATAATCGCCACTATTCTGATGCCGGAACGGAATGGGGGTTTCATTAAAGATATTTCTGAGCCGTAAACGCCAGGCCGTCAGCGCCTTCTCCGCCGTGCCTTGTTCTAACTTCCCCGTGCCGTAAATTGCATGGGTCGGTAACACATCAAAGCCGGGAAAAAAGAGCGCACCGTGGGTGATGGGAAAGAGGAGCTCATCCAGGGGGCCATTAATCCCCCGAGGGCCGTAGTCGTCCGCGGGCCCGCCGATCATGACCGATAACAAGGCGCGTTTCCCTTTGAAAATACCGTCTCCGTATCGATAGCGATTGCCCTGGCCTTTGTAGCCGTAGGCAAATCCGTAAGCATACACGCGGTCTATCCACCCCTTCAGAATCGCCGGCATCCCAAACCACCACAGCGGAAAATGGAAGATGACGGCGTCAGCGGCCAGAAGCTTCTGCTGCTCTGCCTCAACATCTTGGGTTTGTTGGCCCGTTGTATAAGCATGTCCGGACTCATGAATCAAAGAAAGGCGGTCATTGTCGAGCCGGTTGGGGAAGTCGTCCTGGTCAAAATGAGCTTTCCAGTTCATGCCGTAAAGATCTGATTGCAAAACCTCGTGGCCTTGCTGCTCCAGGGTTTGTATCGTTTCGCTCACGAATCGGCGGGTCAGAGACATCGGTTCCGGGTGTGCATACACAACTAATACTGTTTGAGTCATCGATTTTTCCTTCAGTGGGTGCAACGAGCGAGGCGCTCTTTCTTGTAGATGCAGAAACCATTGTGCAGTACATTGAAATATCGAAGAAATTCAGATTTTTTACATTAGGTATAAACGAAATGGATACCAAACGGCTCGATCTTAACTTGCTGGCAACGCTTGAGGTCTTGATTGAAGAGAAAAATGTCACCAAGGCGGCCAGTCGTTTACATCTGAGTCAGCCTGCAGTGAGCGCCCAGCTCAGCCGTTTGCGAGATTTGTTCAATGATCAGTTACTGATCCCTGCCCGACATGGGATGATTCCGACCGCAAAGGCCCTGGAGTTAAGTTCACCGTTGCGGCTTGCGATGGATCAGGTGCGGGACACATTGACAACGCATCAATCTTTCGATCCCTTGCAAGCCAATCTAACCGTGATGATCGCCTGCACGGATTACCTGCAATCCGTGATTGGTTTATCCATGATCAAAGCGTTGAGACAGCAAGCTCCCGGAGTGAAGATCGGATTGCGGGCGCTTGAACCGATCCGGTTGGAATCTCAAATGGCCAACGGCGAAGTGGATCTTGCGCTCATGACCCCCGAAGCAGCGCCTTCGGCTCTTCGTTGCAAACATTTATATGATGAAACGTATGTGCTGATCGGGCGTCAGGACCACCCGCACCTTGCTGAAGGAATGACGATAGATGACTATGTCCGGCTTGAACATATTGTGCTTTCACTGAATGAAGGAAGCTTTCTGACACCGATTGATCAGGCACTAAAAACGTTGGGGTACACGCGCGAGGTCGCTCTATCTGCCGCTTCTTTTTTGATTGTCCCTGAGATCGTGTCTCAGTCAGACTTGGTCGCTTTAGTGCCGAAGCGGCTGGTTGAGGGGCGGACGAATTTGACCGTCGTCTCTTCTCCCATTACCTCGGCTGGGTTCTCTGTTGGCATGGTGTGGCATGAGCGCAATCATGGGCACAGTGCACATCGCTGGGTACGTGAAACGATTAGCCATATGATGGCGCTTAAGAAATGACGTGATCAGACTTGTCTCGTGTGGCTAACCTCGATAAGAGGGAATGATGTGAATCATCACTTTTGCAGCGTCTGCGGGATTTACCCTTTCCATGACACATCGTATGAGCCAGGCAAATACAGAATTAATTTAGGATGTGTAGAGAACCTCGAACCAAGAGAGCTGAAGATCACTCACTTTGATGGCAGAAATGCGTTGTAACGGCGAATCGAATGTCGTGATCTCAATGTGAGCTCAATAAAAAACAGGGCAATTTTATTTCAACGAACCCCATTAAATCGGGTTTCGAGGAAGATAAAATTGCCCTGATTGATTTCAACTAAAACCATCGCTTGGCAATCAATCAGAGCCAAGCGAAAGGCGGTTAGAATTGATAATCAGCAACGACACCAATGGTGCGAGGTCCGCCAACTTCAAACATGTCGTTCTTCTGGCGAATAACGTAATCGGTATCCGCAACGTTTTTCACGTATGCACGAACGGTCAGGTTATCACGGGCATAACCCGCATTGAGGTTCAACACCGTATAATCACCCGCTGATTTACTTTCATCATTTTTCAAGTCTGTATAGTAATCTGCGACGTGGTTGACACGCGCGCCGAAGAAGATGCCGGAATCGAAGTTTTGAGTAAAGCCAAGTCCGGCCGATACTTCCGGTGCATAACTGAACTCATTCCCTTGGAAATTCCCCATGATCCCGGTTGGGCTTTCTTTGATTTCGGTTTTTAACAGACCAACAAATGCGAAAATATCCAAACCGGAATCAAACCAGTACGTTGTTTCGATTTCTGTACCGTAAGTCGTTCCTTCCGGAATGTTGGCAATGAAGGTATCAAACCGATTACCGCTGTCACCACGAACAGAGGTTTGGTAGTTCTCGTAATCGTTATAGAAGACGTTGGCAGTGAGGCCTAGTTTATTGTCCATAAAGGTTGAACGGGAACTCAGCTCGTAGGTCCACACTTCTTCCTGATCAAAGGCAAACACCTCTTGTTTGAATTCGTTAAAGCCCAGGCCGCCGACGTTATAACCCTTACGTGCCGTTAAACCAATGATTGATTTGTCAGAGATATCGTATGTGACCCCGACTTTCGGCAGGAAAATGTCATTGTCTTCATCTGCATTAAATTCGATTGAGAACTTAGATGCACCAAAATCGCGCTTGAGGTCGTCATGCTCATAACGCGCGCCGAGTAAGAGTCCCCAACGGTCGGTGAGTTTGACTTTAGAATCAAAGTAGATCGCGTTGGTTAGTACTTCGTCTTTACGCTGTAATGAATCCGTTTGGGTATCCTGATCCTTGAAGTAGCTGCTGATACCGAATGTCGCCCGGTATTTATCATCGAGAGAATTGTACGAAACTTTGGCTTCGGCGGTGTAATTGTCCTCGTCGACGTCGCCCCACCATTTCACCCGTGGGTAGGATTCAAAATCGGTCGAGTAATAACGTTGGGCCAGCAGGACATCTAGAGCTAATTCGTCGTTGATCAGATAAGCCACATCGAAATTGACGTTCCAACTCTTGGTTTCCTGGCGACGAGTCCCTGCTTTGTCGTTATAAATAAATGTGCCTTCCTGTGATACCAAGTTGGTATACTGGCCTTCTTCATTCCGGCTGCCGACCGTCAGTTTTGCAGTCAACTTGTCATTACCCATAGGTCTGAATAACAATTTCCCCCGGACATTAAAGGATTCAATCTCTGACGGATCCCAAGGATACTGGTCATTGTTCGGCAACGAGTATTGAATTGGGGTATTGCCTTTGGTCCCTTCTGCGGCCAGACGGAAGGCAAGCTTCTCATCGACAATCGGTGCCGAAACCATGCCCGCCAGATGGTATTTATCATCTTCATTTTCATAGCCGGCGCGAACTTTGCTCTCGGTGTAGAACGTTGGATCTTTAGTCTTGATGACTACGGCACCACTAATACTGTTTCGACCCTGGTTGGTTGACTGAGGGCCTTTATAAATCTCGACCTGCTCGGTATCCCACAGCCCGGCTTTGCCGAAGGCCTCACCGGTCCAGGACTCGGAGACACCATCCACCGTCGTGTTCACGCGGGGCGTTGCACCGGTCATAAAGGTCAGGAACCCTTCACCCGGGCCACGTCCGTCGACACCCCGAATATGTGGGATCCCAGAAGGGGCATTCAGCACGTTCGGAACGCGATCCAGCAAGTCGTAGTAGGTTTGGTCTTCACCATTATCCGCTTCTTCAGTGAATACAGTCACCGAGCTGGTATTTTCTGCAAGCGTTCCACCCAGTCTTTCACCGGTCACAACGATCGTTTCCATGTTCTTATTTTTGTCTTGCTCATTGGCTGAGGCAGAAATGCTGGTACCGAGACAAATTATGCTGATGAGCGTGGCAAGTTTGGTCTTGTTGGCATGACTGATTGAAATACCGCTGCTTAATTCCATGGGCTTCATGACCTAATAAATCCTTAATTACAAAATGAAGAAAAACATTTGAAGTTGCCGCAACAATTATGTAAAAGTTAACTCGGTTGGCAATACTAATGATAATTGTTTTTATTTGCAATATTGACTTAGGTAAATTTGTGCTAATCAATTTCCATTTTTGCGAATGGCCTTGTGGTCGATGAGTCAGAATCGTGATGTTTACTGAAAAAAGCCAAAGACAAGAAAAGAAATCCCTTTCAGGAATATTTCATTTGCTTTCAAGAGAGCATTGTTGTGTCGGTGATGAACAATGGTGGGCAATCATTCAATCGGAAGGGACGCCTTTATTTCTCACCCAGGATGGGGAATACCGTGAGGTGCTGTTTCTTTGGCGGGAGACTCCGAATAATAATGAGCATTCTATCAAAGAAGTCTATATCGATATTAATGGCGTGACCGATCACCATAGTTTGAATATGGCGAAATTGTCCCGTTTGGAAGGGACGGACGTCTGGTTCTATATCAATAGCATCAAGCAGACTTGGCGTGGGGGATATTCGTTTATTCCGGTCACATTACAGCAGGTGCAACCCCATTATACCGGGAGTGCTGAAGCGCAAAAAGTTCAACACCGGCAATGGCTGCGGTCTATTTTTCCCCTGAGCTGCTGTGATGATTTAAACCCGCACGGGTTGCATCATTGTGAGTGGGGAAAAAATAAGACCCCGTTACAGATGCCAAATGCCCAGCCACAACCTGAATGGCAAGCGTTTGATTTGATATCCGGACAAAGCCGGACTCATGCTGATCTTATTTTGCGCTGGCACAGCAAATTATTAAACGGTACGCGAAAGCTATGGCTTTATTCTACGAGTTTATCAACAACGCGTCGTGATTTGCCTTTGGTACTGATTCTTGATGGCCGATTTTGGGCGCAATCTTTACCTGTCTTTGATGCGCTGTCACAGGCCACACAAAACGGCACATTACCCGAAGCAATCTACGTGTTGATTGATGAGGTCAATGGTCATCAACGCAGTGAAGAGCTGAGTTGCAATCCCACTTTTTGGCAGGCAGTGATGACGGAACTGCTGCCGCTGGTTTCTGACTATTTTCCGGTGACTCAAGATCCCAAGCAAACCGCGATTGTCGGCCAAAGCCTGGGCGGGCTGGCAGCGATGTATGCCGCGTTAAATTGGCCGGAGCGCTTTGGCGCCGTGGTGTGCCAGTCCGGTTCATTTTGGTGGCCCGACTTTTCTCTGGTGAAGCCGCCGAGCGAGTATTCCCCGCCCCAAACGTCCGATTTACTCAGCGAGATGAGCCGCCAGGTGCACGGCGGGCTTGGCGCGAACGCGCGCTTAAACCTCTTTTTAGAAGTGGGGAGTGGTGAAGACATCATGATCGACCTGAGTCGGGATATGTCCAACCAGCTGGCCTCGCAGCAACACCGAATTCAATTCAGAGTCTTTGATGGCGGCCATGAACGCTTATGTTGGCGGGGGGGCATCATCGATGGACTGTCTTACGTTTTCTCTTGTGAATCTTAATCAACATCCGAACGGAGTTAGGTATGTCGGAACAATACGTGAACCCTTTTGATGAGCTGAAACATCAGTTCCTTGTGCTGATGAATCATCGCGGTCAGTACAGCTTGTGGCCGGAGTTTAAGCAAACCCCATCAGGCTGGGAGCGTACTTTTGGCCCGTCTTCAAAACAAGACTGCCTTGAATATATCGAAGCGCATTGGCAGGACATCCGGGTCTGAATCCAACCAGGGTAGAACATCACGATCACGACAATCCGTGATTTTGACTTTAAGGAATGAATGAATGCAGAACCACGACGTACAAGAGGAACTTTGGCCTCTGGTTGGGACGCAGCAGGGGATTTGGTTTGCACAGCAAGTAATGCCGAATCCAGCAGAATTTAATGTCGCTCACTATACAGAGATCTTCGGCGACATTGATCAAGCGCAGTTTGCCAAGTCGGTCAATGCCGGTATCGCAGCCGCTGATTCGCTGCACTGCCGTTATGTGGAAATTGACGGCGAGATCAAACAACAGTTTTCGCGTCCATCCGTGGCGATTGATGCACTGGAAATCCTGGACTTTTCGCAGGCGGCATCCCCGCACGATGCTGCGGTCGCCTGGATGAAGGAAGACCTGGCGATAACGGTTGATCTGCAAAGCGAGGCACCTCGATACCGGCATTGCCTGATTGATGTCGGTGAAGACGGCGCGCCGAAGTGGCTGTGGTATCAACGCTACCACCATATCGATGTGGATGGCTTTAGCTTTCATGGCATCACTGAGCATATCATTCGCGAATATAACCACGCCAAGCACGCGACCGGTGAGCCGGCTCCGTTTGGTGCGTTCACGGCGGTAATAGCTGAACACCAGCAGTTCAAAGAGTCCGCGCAATATCAAAAAGCCCAACAGTTCTGGCAAGACTATGCCGGGGCACTGCCCGAGATCCCGTCGCTGGTGTCTGGCGGTCGCCGTCACGATGCCATCGGTGTCGAAAAATACAGCATCGATCTGGCCGATGGGGCGTGGCTGAGCCGTGAAGGCAACAACATCTTACCGTCAGAGTTCGCGATGTCACTGGTCTTTGCGTACCTGCATCGGGTCACGGGAAACAACCACCTATGTGTCGGTTTCCCACTGATGCGCCGGATGGGGCGTGCCGCCGGTGCCGTTGGTGCGGTGGTGAACGTCTTGCCGTTGTCGTTGACACTTGAGCCTGAGATGACGATTGCTGAGGTCGCGGCTTTGATGAATCGGTCGATTCGCGACATTCGCCGCCACCAAATGTACGATGCCGAGCAAATCCAACGGGATCTGGGCAAAGTCGGGCAACCGCTCTACGGGCCGGTCCTCAACTTCAAGCCATTTGCGGACAACATCGATTTGGCCGGCATCCCCGGAAAAACGCACATTCTGTCGGCCGGGCCGATTGATGAGATTGAATTTTCGCCGGCGCTGGCCCCAAATGCAGAGAGCCAAAACGCGCTCAGCCTCACGCTGACAGCCAATGCGGCGAAATACTCACCACGCGCGTTGGCACTGCATGCCCGCCGCTTTGCCTACATGGTTGAGCAAATTGCGGCCAATCCCGATATGGCGTTAAGCGATCTGGCGCTGGTTCCGCCTAGCGAGCAAGCGGATATTGTACAGTGGTCTCAGGGCCCGATGCTGGATGTCACAGAAGACCAGACGGTCTTGGATGTGTTTGCGCGTCAGGTCCGGTCGAAGCCTGACACAGTGGCGCTGAATTTTGCTCAGCAAAGCTGGACGTTTGCAGCGCTCAGCCAGGCGATTGATTCCCGGGCGCAGCAACTCATGGCCCTCGGTGCCGGAAAAGGCACCCTTGTTGGTGTGGCATTGCCGCGCGGCCCGCAGACTATTATCACGATGCTGGCGGTATTGCGCTGCGGCGCGGTCTATCTACCGATTGATTTGGATTATCCGCAGGAGCGTATTGAAACCATCCTCGAGCAGGCGCAACCCTGGGGCGTGGTTGTCGAAGAGGTTGAAGGTATTGAATGGCGCTCCTTGGCACGCTGTATCACTCTGACAGAGCTGGTCAATAGCAATTTTACCCGTCAATCCGGCCCGGACATTGATCCGTCTGATGTGGCTTATATCGTTTTCACCTCGGGCTCAACCGGCAAGCCGAAGGGCGTGATGAATACGCACGGGGCGCTGCTAAACCTGCTTCATTCACACCAGAGCTCTGTGTTTGCCAAGGCGATTA
Source organism: Photobacterium sp. MCCC 1A19761 (assembly GCF_037389125.1). Lineage (NCBI taxonomy): Bacteria > Pseudomonadati > Pseudomonadota > Gammaproteobacteria > Vibrionales > Vibrionaceae > Photobacterium > Photobacterium sp. MCCC 1A19761. The sequence goes on along the minus strand of NZ_JAZGTF010000036.1, from coordinate 43,175 downwards.
ACCAGATTGCGAAGAAACGGCAATGTGCTGAGCGCGACGTTCAGGTCCGTGCCGCACACACGACGTCTTTCTCATTTGATGCCTCCTGGGAACAAGTCATTTGGATGCTGTGCGGGCATACGCTCTACTTGTACGATGACGAACAGCGCAAAGATGCTTATGAGCTGGTCGCGCGCGTGCAGCAAGATCAGATCGACGCCCTGGATTTACCGCCGTCCTTGTTCAGCCAAATGCTGGATAACGGTCTTATGGATAACGGGCTCATGGACAGCGGACGAATGGACCGTGGAGTGACGAATGCCAACCACGTACCGTCGCTGGTGCTGATCGGCAGTGAAGCCGTCCCTGAAAAACTGTGGTTGAGAGTTCAGGCATTCCCTGAACTACTGGTAGAAAATTTCTATGGCCCGACGGAGTTTACCGTGGATGCGGTGAGCGCGCCGTTAACGGCTGATGACACGCCGGTGATCGGTCGACCAATCCTGAATGCCCGGGCCTATGTGCTGGATCCGCAGCTGACTCAGGTTCCCGTCGGTGTCGTCGGCGAGTTATACCTGGCTGGTGCGGGCCTGGCTAAAGGCTATCTTAACCAGGCGGGTATGACGGCGGAGCGGTTCGTGGCCAACCCGTTTGAACACGGTCAAGTGATGTATCGCACCGGAGATCTGGTGAAATGGCGGGATAACGGCCAGCTGGATTTCATCGGCCGGAGCGATGATCAAGTGAAGATCCGCGGATTCCGAATTGAGCTGGGCGATGTCGAAAGTGCCATCAATGCGGTGGCAGGGGTCGACACCACGGTGGTGATCGCCGAGCGCTTCGGTGAATCACATCGGCTTATTGCTTACTGCACCCTGGTCAGTGCGGCGAAAGCGGCTCTGGATGAGCAAACCTTGTTGGCAACCCTGGCCAACACGCTGCCTGAATATATGGTGCCTGCGGCTTTGGTGATCCTGGATGCGTTTGCGCTCAACGTGAACGGCAAGATCGACCGCAAGGCATTACCCAAACCTGTGTTTGCCTCCCGCGGTGAACGGGTTGCACCGCAGACGAAAGCCGAGCAGGCACTGTGCGAGGCGGTGGGCGAACTGCTCGGGGTTGCTGAAGTCGGCATGTCAGATGATTTCTTCAACCTGGGCGGCGACAGTATTTCCGCGATGGGACTGGGAACCTTGCTGCGAAAGTCTGGGTATGAGCTGCGCTCCAGAGAGATTTTTGCCGCCCGTGAGCTGGGCGCGATGGCCGCATTGATGCAGCCGCTGCAAAACCAGGCGGACATCAACCAGGATGGCGACATTCAACCGCTGCCGATGTGGAACTGGTTTGAAGAGACCTTCTCGGAAGAGACCCGTTATGTTCAGGGGGTGTTTATCGAGATCGAATCTGAGGTTACGCAGGAGCATCTGCAAGCCGCGCTGGCACAATGGGTTGCTCTCAACGCGGCATGCCGACTGGTGAAGCAAGGGACGCAGTATGTGATTGCGCCTGTGAAAGCGCTGGATATGCAGCGCTGGCTGGATTCGGTGTCGGTGGATGCCATGGCTACCGCGCCGCTGGACGAGATCTTTGAACACGCCAGTCGGCGTGTGTCACTCGGGTCGGGGCAACTGTTACAGTTGGTGATGCTGAGCGATCCGAACGGCCGTCGCGGGCTCATGATCCTGGCGCACCACCTGATCATTGATGGTGTGTCGTGGCGGATCGCTTTACCGCAGCTGAGAGCCCTCACCCGCGCTCAAGTGAACGGGGATCAGGTCGAACTTGCGGGCGAAGTGACCGGGATCAATACCTGGTCCAAAGCCCTCTATCAGCACTTAGGCAATCTGGCGAGCCAGATGGATCACTGGCGTCAGCTGGAAGCGCGTTCGGTCGCGCCGTTAAAAGCTCCGGTTGCTCCCGGCAAGGCGGTCCATCGCCGGGTGCTCCTGTCCAGTGCGCTGACTCAGGCGGTGTTAACCCACAGCCAGTCGTCTGCTGCGCTGGATATCGATGAACTGCTGTTGGCGTCGGTGACCTCTGTGCTCGGTGCGACATATCGACGAAACGCCCTGAAGGTGAATGTCGAGTCGCATGGCCGGGAAGAATTTGATCCGGGATTGAACCTGAGCCAGACCCTGGGGTGGTTTACGACCGAGTATCCGCTGGTGATTGATTTGCCGGGTCAGGGCGCCATCCCGGATCTGATCAAAGCCGTCAAGCAAGCCAAGCGAAGCGTCAAAGACAAAGGGCTCGGCTACATGGCGCTCCGGTATCTGGAGAACCCGCATCGTGAGGAGCTGCGGGCACTGTCTGAGGGGAACAAAGCGGCCTTGCTGTTTAACTACCTCGGGCGCTTTGAGCAGGCGCAGGGTGCCGCGACGCCGGAGCCATGGATGCCGCTGAGCCGCTCGGGTAAGTTTGCCGATACTTTTGCTGTCGCGCTCGATAGTGAGTGTGCGCTACAACACGAGCTAGAGCTGAACATTTTTATTGATGAGTCCGACGGCGGGCCGAAGTTTGCCCTGAATTGGTCGTGGAACGAGGCCCAGTTCAGCAGCGAAGAGATCGATGCGATTGGGGAGGGCATTGAGCAAGCACTTGCTGCGCTGGTGGCATGGTTGTCGAACTGTGACGATCCGAGCCTGGCCTTACAAGTGCCTGCGGAATATACCGAAACCGGCATTACCCTGAGAGATGCGCAGGCGTTTACCGATCGCTATGGCCGGGTTGCCGATATTCTCCCTGCGCTGCCGCTCCAGGAAGGGCTGCTGTTCCAGTCGCAAATCGGGGATGAAAACAGCCATTACAACTCGACGACCCGGCTCACCTTTCAGGGTGAAGTGACCTTATCGCGCGTTCAGCAAGCACTGGATGCGGTGATCGATCGCCATCCGCAACTGCTGGCGAAGTTTGACAGCAGTATCCTGGGTCGCACGGTGCAGCTGATGCCGCATCATCGGATGTCGTGGCCGATCGAATTTGTTGATCTCCGCCAGCAAAGTGCCGAGGCGCAGCAGGCTGCGATGACGGCGATTGAAACGAAAGAGCTGGTGCGCCAGTTTGATCTCAACCATCCCGAGCAGTCATTGCTGAATGCGACGCTGATCCATCACCGACAGGACCTCAGCACCTTGTATCTCTCGGCGCACCACCTGGTGGTTGACGGCTGGTCGACGCCGATATTATTGGGCGATTTCCTGACCGCGTACGCCAGCGGCAGTGCAGCACTGCCCAAGGTCTCTGCAAGCTACGCGGATGTCGTCAGCCGGTTGAAGCAACGCGATAAAACGGCGGCAGAAGCACTGTGGCGCGATGTGCTGCAAGACGTTCATCCGACCCTTGCGTTTGAGGATGTGCCGGTTGCAGCGCAAGTCCAGGAGCATGAACTGATCATCTCAGCTGAAAAAACGCAGCAACTGAACCAGTTACTCCACCGATCGGGCCTGACCATGAACTCACTCATGCAAGGGGTTTGGTCCAGCATCCTCGGAATGATGACCGGGCGTGAAGATGTGGTCTTCGGGACCCCGGTGTCGGGCCGATTCGGGGACGTGAAGGGTATCGATGAACATGTCGGTTTGTTCAGTAACACCATTCCGGTGCGCATGAAGCTCCACGCCAACCAGAGCCTGCTGGCGCAATTAAAAGCGCATCAGGAAGTTCAGATCCAACTGATTGAACACGATGAACTGGGGCTGGGTGAAATCCAGCAGCTCGTAGGCGGCGAGACCTTGTTTGACACCCTGCTGGTGGTGGAGAACTACCCGGATCACACCGACTGGTATCAGCAGGATTATGCCGGTGCCCGACTGACGCAGATCCACAACCGGGGGTATACGCACTACCCGCTTACGATCCTGGTGCTGCCGGGCGAGCAAATTCAGATTCTGTTCGAATACCGGGATACCGTCGGGATTGCCCGGCAGGTGGTGCAACGGTTTGAAAACCTGCTGCAGGCGGTGATTGACCATCCTGAGCTGCCGCTCACGCAGCTCGATTTACGACTGAATGAAGAAATCGCCCTCCAGCAGCGGGTGAACCAAACCCAGGCGGCGGTCAGTAGTGACACGCTGCAATCCTTGATGGCGGCGCAAGCGGCGCGGACACCGGAACGTATTGCACTCATCGACAGTGAGTGCCAATTGACTTACCGGGACATGCGCCGGCAAGTAACAGCGATGGCGAATTTACTGGCCAGGCATGGCGTGGGCGTCGGGGACATTGTCGCTGTCGCGCTGCCGAGAAGTGCCAAGCTGAGCCTGGCATTGAACAGCATTCTCGAGTGCGGGGGCGCGTACTTACCGCTGGATGTCAGCTATCCGGATGAACGGCTGGCATACATGGTCGGTGATGCAAAACCTAAACTGATCATCACTACCTCCGAGTTCCAGTCGCGTTTTGACGGGCTGGCAGAATTACTGATCCTCGATACGCTGCCTGAGCCAACTGGTGTCAGCGAAATCGCGCACCAGCCGCTCTCGCCGGAACAGGGAGCCTATATCATTTACACCTCGGGGTCGACGGGCAATCCGAAAGGCGTGCTGGTATCGCATCAAGCCATTGTGAACCGACTGCAATGGATGCAGTTTGAATACCAGCTCACCCCTGATGATGTGGTGCTGCAAAAAACGCCGTGCAGTTTTGATGTGTCGGTGTGGGAGTTCTTCTGGCCGCTGATCCAGGGCGCGAGCCTTGTCATGGCACCGCCTGAATCCCATAAAGATCCGGAGTGGCTGCGTCAGATCATCGATGACTACAAGGTCACCACCCTGCACTTTGTGCCGTCGATGCTGGCGGCTTTCGTGGCATCTTTGGATGCAAGTGCGGCAGCCGGCGATACTGTTGTCCCGAGCCTGCAACGCGTCTTTTGCTCGGGGGAGGCGCTGTCGAAAGCGCTGTCTCAGGCGTACGGTCAATGGATCCATGCGCCGCTGCATAACCTTTACGGCCCGACGGAAGCCGCCGTCGACGTGACCTATTGCCCCGCATTTGGTGAGCCGATGGCGGAAAGCCTCGGCAACAGTGTGCCGATTGGCCTGCCGGTGTGGAATACCCAGGTCTATGTGCTGGACAGTTTCCTGCGCGAAGCGGCAATCGGGGTTCCCGGGGAGCTCTATCTGGCGGGCGATCAGCTGGCAATCGGCTACCTCAACCGGAGCGCACTGACGGCGGACCGCTTTATCGCGAACCCGTTCCGTGCCGGTGAGCGGATGTACCGCACAGGCGATGTCGTGCGTTGGTTGCCTTCCGGCAAAATCGAGTACCTGGGCCGCAGCGATGATCAGTTGAAAATCCGTGGGCAGCGAATTGAGCTTGGCGAGATCGAAACTGCACTCCAGTCATGCGGTGGCGTGAAGCAGGCACTGGTCTGTGCCAAAGCGCTGGGTGCCGAAACCAAAATGGCCGGCGCCGATGACCGGCAGTTGGTGGGTTACGTGATTTTAAATGACGACGCGCAAACGGACGGGGAGGCCCTGCGCGCGCAGTTGGCTGAGCATTTACCTGCCCACATGGTGCCGGTTGCCGTGCTGGTAATGGCGCAGTTCCCGCTGAGTGCCAACGGCAAGTTGGATCGTAAAGCGTTGCCGCTGCCAAGTGAGATTGCCGCCGGGACGGGGCGTACCGCTCATCTGGGTCTTGAAACCCAGTTGGCTGCTATTTTTGCCGAGGTGCTGGGGATCGAAACGCTTTCGGCGGAGGATGACTTCTTTGCGATGGGCGGTCACTCTTTGATGGCCATGAAGCTGGCAGCAGATATCCGACGCGAGTTAGCGGTTCCGGTCACGGTCGGACAAATCATGGTCAATCCGACGGTCGAGAAACTGGCGTTGCTGCTGCAGGATGAAGACGCGCTTCAGGCGCCGGAGTCAGCCGGGTATGGGGAAGTGTTGCCGATCCGGGCCGGGAACGGACCGGCGTTAATCTGTATTAACTCGGCATCGGGCTTTGCCTGGCAATATACCGGCTTACCGAAGCATTTAGGGGGCGCTTACCCGATTGTCGGCTTGCAGTCGCCGCGTCCCGGTGGGCCAATCGCGACGGGGAAAGACATGGAAGAGACCTGTGAAATGTACATGCAAGCGTTGAAGCAGGTGCAACCGCAAGGCCCTTATTATTTACTGGGCTATTCCTTCGGGGGCACGGTGGCGCACAGCCTGGCGGTGATGTTGCAACAGCAAGGCGAAGAAGTGGCGTTTCTGGGGCTGCTCGATACCTATCCGCCGGAAAGCCAGGATTGGGACGGACCATTGAGTGAAGAAGTCCAGGGCGAGATTGAACGGGAGAAAGCGCTGTTCCTTGCCGCGAGCGACGAAACAGATGCCGATGAGGAGCTGGCGCAGCAAAGGGCGGAGATGTTGCAAGACATTACGGCCAGTTATGAAGATGCTGTGCGGTTATTATCGGGGGCGCGTTCGTCTCACTATGACGGACGGGTGGATCTGTTCATTGCCCGGCGGACCCTTCCGGACGACTATGACGTTGACCGGCACTGGCAGCCGTTCTTAACGCAGTTAGACAAGCATTTCTTCGACTGCTCGCATGACGACATGATCGCGCATGAAAATGTCGGTGACATCGGAGAGCAGCTCAATCGGCTGCTCAGCCAGCACCCGACCTTGCAGTGACAAAAACAAAAACCAGCGTTCGCGCTGGTTTTTTTGTCTCTGTTTTTTTGTATCTGTTTTTTGTATTGCTGCCAGCTTCTGTCAGAAGTATCGCCTTTCAGGGGCTTCGTCTTTCCGGGGTTTTGCCTCTCAGGCACTTGGTCTCTCTGGCGCTTCTTCTCTCTGGTGCTGGTCTTTCAGGAAGACGTCTTTTGGGTTTAAGCCGGTGAACCCTAAAGTGTATTCGGTAACACCAGCGGGGTATGCGTCAGGGGATCATCCAGAATGACACTGTTCAGGCCATACACCTCTTTGATGAGGGTTTCGGTAATGATCTGCTTTGGGGCGCCCTGGGCGATGATCTCACCCGATTTCATCACCACCAGGTGATCGGCATACCGGCACGCGTGATTCAGGTCGTGCAGGACGGCGACAATGGTCCGGCCTTGTTGCTGATTCAGGGTTTTGAACAGCTCAAGCAATTCAATTTGGTGGGCGATATCCAAGTATGTGGTGGGCTCATCCAGCAGTAGATAAGGCGTGTCCTGAGCCAGTACCATCGCCACCCAGACCCGCTGGCGTTGCCCGCCGGATAAGGACTCCACGCTCTGTTCCAGCAGCGGCTCAATTTGTGTCGCGGCAATGGCGGCGCGCACGGCCTGCTCATCTGCCGCCGTCCAGCGGCGCAGGAATGACTGATGCGGGAAGCGCCCTCTGGCGACCAAATCATGGACCGTGACGCCGCCGGGTGCAATGGCCGACTGAGGCAGCAACCCCAGCAGCTTTGCCAGTTCGTGGCGCGGATAATGGTCCAGCTGTTTGCCGTCAAAGGTGATACTTCCTTCCCGCGGCGTTAACAGCCTGCTGAGCCCGCGAAGCAACGTCGACTTGCCGCATCCGTTCGGCCCTAAAATCACCGTAAACTGCTGATCCGGGATGTCGAGGGATAAAGCCTGGGTGATCAGCGTGTCCTGATAGCCGAGGGTAATTTTTTCCGCTCTCAGGCGGTGTTGGCTAGGGGGCGGTGCGTGTGATACATCCGTCAAAACATTAATTTCCTGATTGTTGAATCAAAAGATAGATCAGATAGAAGCCGCCAATGCTGATGGTGACCATCCCAACGGGTAACTGATTGGGTGCGATCAGGTTTGAAGCGGCAAAGTCGGACAGGGTCAGCAACATGGCACCCATGAAAGCGGAGGGGATGATGGCGACGCCGCCTTCCCGGGTGAGCTTTTTCGCCAGTTGTGGCGCAACCAGGGCGATGAACGAAATCGGTCCGGCCGCAGCGGTGACGGCCGCCGTTAAAATGACGCCAAACAACATCGCCAGCCGCCGGATCTTTTCGCTGTCGACCCCGAGCATATTGGCGCTGTCGTCGCCCATTTCGAGGATGTTCATCTGCCGGGCAAGCATGGCCGCAGCCATCAGGGCCAAGGAGATAAACAGGAAAGCGGGCATCACTTTGCCCCAACTGAGGCCATTGAGCGAGCCTGCTCCCCAAAGCGCAGCCGTCATCGCGGTTTCCAGGCTGCTCGATACCATCAGCCAGCTATTGAATGCGCCCAGCATGGCGCTGACGCCAATGCCAATAATGATGAGCCTAAAGCCTTGCACGCCTTGTTTAAAGGCCAGCACATAAACCAGCCCTGCGCACATGATGCCGCCGGCAATCGCGCCGAACGCAATCTGGAAGTAGTTGCCGCCAAACCCGATGATGACGATTAAAGCGCCTGTGTAGGCGCCGGTGTTAAACCCGATCACATCGGGGCTACCCAACGGGTTGCGGATCAGGGACTGAAACAGCGCGCCGCTGACTCCCAGCGCCGCGCCAAAGAGCAGGCTTGAGGTCAGTCGGGGTAAGCGCCACTCCAGAATCACTGTGGACAGAAACGGATCCCCTTCGCCCCAGATGACCTGGGACAGCTCGGTCCATGTGGTTTTGAGCTGTCCGGTTGACAGCGTGGTCATGGCGACCATCAGGGTTGCCAACACCAGCGCCAAACACCACATCAGGGTGCGCCGTGAGATCAGAAGATTGTAAAAGCCCGTCTGGCTGCCGATTAAGATGGATTTGGATGGGTGCATTAGAGTTTGCCGAAAGAGGTGACTTTACGCGCCAGGTAAATCAGCACAGGTGCGCCGACGAAAGCCGTGACGATGGAGACGCGAATTTCATTGGTCGCGATGATTCGGCCGAGGATATCGGCACTTAATATCAGCAGCGGCCCCAGACCGATAGAATACAACGTGATCCAGAGTTGATTAGGACCGGCCAGTCTTCGGGCAATATGCGGGATCATTAAGCCAACGAAGCCAATCGGCCCCGCGATGGCCGTTGAACTTCCACATAGCAAGGCAATCGCGCACAAGGCGGTCAGTTGCACCAGTCGGACATTGGTCCCCAAGCCTTGCGCAACATCTTCCCCAAGCGCGAGATTATCCAGGGCCGGAGAAATCGCGAGAGCTGCGACCAGCCCGAGCAGAATCGGCGGCAGCGCGATGGTGGCGAGCGACAGATCCCGGATATCGAGTGAGCCGGCATCCCAAAAGCGCATCTGATCGAAAGCCTCGGGGCTCATCAGCGTGATGGAAGATGAGATCCCGGCAAGCAATGCCCCGATCGCCACCCCCGCGAGGGTGATTTTCAGCGGATTGACCTTGGCCTCTTTATACGTGCCGATAAAGTAAACAAACACGCTGGTCGCCATGGCGCCGACAAAGGCGAACCACAAGTGTTCCGAGATCCCCTGGTTGCCCAGGAAAAGGACGCCCGCCAACACAAAAAAGCTCGCCCCGGCGTTCACCCCGAGAATGCCCGGATCGGCGAGCGGGTTGCGGGTGATGGACTGGATCAGGCAGCCCGAAACAGCCAGCGCAGCCCCCACGAGCAATCCCGCCACGGTCCTCGGCAGGCGGCTTTCCAGCACGATGAGGCTTTCTGTGGTGTTGACCTGACCGGCGAGAATATCGGCCACCGTGCCCGGCGATATATTTTTGGACCCCAGAAACAGGCTCAGCGCGCAGGCAACCAGCACGGTAATCCCCAGGCCGATCAGCCTGACGACCCTGCCGGTGAAAACATCAGACAGAAATGAAACTTGTGCTGGTATTCGGGGATTCAGGAGAGGGGAAACCGCAGATGTTTTCAATTCAGTCATTGTTGTTAATGTAAATGGTTATCATTGCGGTTATTATAGGTTGGTGTTAAGAATGTTCAAGCTTTAAGCATTAACTCTGAAAGTGACTCAAATTTATCCTCAATTTTTAACGTATTAAGATCATGACAATGCCCAAACTTCTGCTGGATTTCAGCTTACTGAAAGAAAATCCGAACTTCCGAATGGTATTTATCGCCCGAATGATGTCCGTGCTTGCGCTCGGCATGATGACCGTGGCGGTCCCGATCCAAATCCATGAGATGACAGGGTCGACATTACAAGTGGGTATGATCATGGCCCTGGACGGGATCGGGATGTTTGTCGGACTCCTGCTCGGCGGGGTCCTGGCGGACAAATATGACAGACGCAAACTAATCCTCATCGCCAGGGGCACGTGTGGCATTGGCTTCGGCGCCTTGGCCCTGAACAGCTTGCTGGCGGAATCATCGTTGGCGGCGCTGTATATTTTGTCGGTGTGGGATGGTTTCTTCGGTGCCATGGGCATGACGGCACTGATGGCCTCACTGCCGGTGATTGTCGGTCGGGAAAACCTGCCGGCGGCGGCGGCGCTGAGCATGCTGACCGTGCGCCTCGGCATGGTGCTGTCCCCGGCCATTGGCGGGCTGCTCATTTCATTTGGCGATGTCAGCTGGAACTATGTGGCAGCGTCTGTCGGCACGCTCTGTACGCTGATCCCGCTGTTCAGGCTGCCATCGATGAAGCCGACGCACCAAACGCCGGAAAACCCGTTCCTGTCGCTCTATGAAGGGGTGAAGTTTCTGACATCCAATAAAGTCGTCGGGTGCGTGGTGGTGTTTGGTACCCTTGAGACGCTGGCAACAGCTGTCAGGGTGATGTTCCCGGCGCTGGCGTTAGAGACGTTTACGGGCGATGCCACCAACGCCGGCCTGATGTATTCGGCGATTCCACTCGGGGCGATGGTCGGCGCGCTGACATCCGGCTGGGTGAAGCAGGCGAAAAAGCCGGGCATGGTGATGATTTACTCGACCATGGGCACCTTTTTCACCATTGTGATGATGGGCCTGACGGCGAACTTCTGGCTGTTTTTAGCCGTGTTGGTGGTGTATGGCTATTTGGGCTCTGTCGCCTCGCTGATCCAGTACTCCATCGTCCAGGGTCACACGCCGGACCATTTACTTGGCCGTGTCAGCAGCTTGTGGACGGCGCAGGATGTGACGGGAGATTCCGTCGGCGCTTTAGGGCTGGGGGCTTTGGGTAAGATCATGGCACCGGCCATGTCTGTGCTGAGCTTCGGGCTCGGGGCGACTGGTATTGGGATGCTGATGGTCCTCGCGTTTCGTCCGCTTCGCCGTGCAACGCTGTTTGACCCGGCACTGGCACCTCAGGGATCCGCGCACTCAGCATCTGCTCCGCAAGACGCCTCGCAACAAAACAACCAGACGGCACCAGCGGCCAGCTAACCAGCCCACGGTGACCGCCTCTGCGGAGGCGGTCACCGTTCTAATCACAACACCTGCTCACGAAACGTTGTGTCTAACGTGGCGAGTAAATTCATGGCGCTGTAGTAATCCAGCCGGAAAGAGTCATTGCCCATCGGGAACACAAGACCTTGCTGGATGGCGGGCAGGTGGGCGATGAACTTGTTGCGCTTCATTTGTTCGACCATGGCATCGTCTGCAGAGAACAGCAAGATTGAATGGCCGGTGATTGCGTCGGCGAAATTCTCTCCGTTTACCGGCACAATATCTTTCCTGACACCCATTTGATGGTTGTTTTTGAATGCCTCCGGTAGCGGGCTCAGGGTAAAGCCCAGCGCATTGAGGATCCCCCCTTGCGCGGAATCGTTGGTCCAGAAGTTTCCGCCCCGATCGTCGCCGTAGTACACCATGGCACTCACCGGTTGCGGTGGAAGATGGATCCGTGTTTTCAGCTCGGCGAGTTTGGTCTCAAAGGTCTGTATCGCGGCTTCGGCCTGTTTTTCCCGATCGGTGATGGCTGCCAACAGACGGGCCAGCGCTTGCCAGCTTTTATCGTCGTAATTGATGACGACCGTCGGTGCTATCGATGCAAACTGCTCGTATAACTTCACCTCAGAGTCACCGCCGGTTGCAGAAACGATGATCAAGTCCGGCTTTTCCTTGGCAATGGTTTCGGCATTCGCCTTCCCCTGATACAGCGATTTAATCCCGCGCTCATAGGCCACATGATGCCATTGCTTAAAAAAACCGTTGGCGTCGGCGATGGTCGTATTCGGGCCGGTACCGCCGGAAGCGATGATTGGCGCATCGATGGCCAGTAAGGTGCCGGTGATCGAGACACTGGTGGAGACAATGCGCTTCGGCGGCGCGTTGAGCGTGATGTCGCCATAGCGACTGGAGATGGTTTTCGGCCATCCCTCAGAAATGGTTATCGCCTTTTCAGGTGGGCTGTCACGATTGCAGCCTGCAAGAAGCAGCGAAAAAATCAGCCCGAAGACGGGCAAGTGAAGGCGAGAACGAGACATAAGTCACTCCATGATGTCCAAGTACTACCGCGCGCGTTGCCAGGTTTCTAAGTGCTGTTGGGATAAAACAGCGCACTGGCGGTGACTTGAATTGGTCCATTGAGAAAAAAGATACTTTATTGCGAATGGCTCTCATTATCAATTTGTTTGCGTTTGATGTGATCTCGTTTTGTGCGCAGCACCTTGCCAGGGTGAAACGGAGTGTGGATACTGAGGCGCTATTGTTAGACTAGTTGCGTATGTGATTGTTTTCGAGGCTGTCCGTGATTGGCCGACGGGCTGGTCCGGTGGCTAAAGCCTGATGAGGTCGGGCTGGTCATTCAATCGGTATTTGAAGGAGGAAAGATGGCGTTTTCGGATTCAGAAAGAGAAGCACTGCTGGCGGTGAAGGGGGTGGGTCCTACCGTCCTGAAAAGATTCGAGGAAATTGGCATCGACACCTTGTCTGATTTAGCCACGTATCAGGCGGATGACATCGCGGAAATGGTGGCTTCCATGCTGCGAACCACATGTTGGAAGAATAGTCCGCAAGCCAAGGCAGCCATCACAGCGGCAATTGCCCGAGCGAAAGAAGGGCTAGGGTGAGTTATTGAAATGTTTGATGAGGAGAGTCCGTAACATTGCCCGGCTGAGGAGAACATCCAATGAAATGGATGGATAAAATATTATGGATAGATGGCCTTGCCGCGCTGTTTGTCGGGTCTGTTTTAATCAGCTTTCATTCGTTTATTGGTGAAATTTACAGCATGCCGGAAAAGGTTGTGATCTTTCTGGCGTCCGCGAATTTACTCTATGGCCTCTATTCGTCGAGCCTCGCGATGAGCCGGAAAGTCTCGCTACGAAAGATTCAGGGACTGGTTTTCGGTAATTGTCTTTGGGCATTGATTTGTCTACTCCTCGTTTATCGATTCATGGATAGCGCAAGTTGGATCGGGATTGTGTTCATTTTGTCTGAGGCTTTATTCGTCACTCTTCTTGCAGGCGTCGAATGGCGCTGCAGATTTGACTTGTCCGAAGCCCAAGCCACAGTCTAACAAGGTGACAAGAACGCCTTTGGCAGCCACGACAGCTTCAACGCATTATGGAATGCAATGTTGGGCGATAAGATGTGGTTTTGAATACCACACCTTATCTGAAGCAACAAGAATGGAGTATATGCTTTAACAAGTTTCTGCCCCAAAACAATTCAGAGCAAATAATCCATCATATTCTTTTAATGCCCCTTTACCTTACCAGAACTCATCCGAATACTCGTAAGACTACGATCTGCTGAATGCAAATGATGACCTTTCTGCCTATTAAGCGACTTGCGGATTTTTAACATATCAATTTACATCCTAAATATCTGATTTAATGTTGTATAAAGATGTAAAACTCTGCAAGATAAGCGTTAAAAGACGACTTTGTGAAGTATAGAAAACGTTAGCTGTTTCATTGGCATAGTTGTAAATTATATTTCGACATACAACGATTGAGACAGATAAAATAGTTAATATGGGAGAGTACATGAAAGAAGTTATCGTAGAAAAAAGTAAGCTAGGTGAGATTGTATATTTGTTCTACTACAAAAAAGAGTCGATAAATAAACCTTTAGTCATCATTTCTCATGGTGCTGGTAATGACAAATATGAAGTTTCAAATTTGGCCTTGAATCTGGCTATTCAAGGTTATTGCGTTATCTGCTTTGATGCAGATAAACATGGTGAAAGAGATGATGGCAGTACTCAAAATGCTGGTAGTCATTCAAGTTTTGCTAAGATAATGGTACACGTCATTAAGCAAAGTTCCGATGATATTAACCTTTTGATTAATAATTGTAAGTCGGATAATCGTGTTGATCAGTCTAGAATTGCATTGGTAGGTATTTCCATGGGGGCAATGTCTACATTTTATACTCTAACTAAGAATCAGGATATTAAAGTAGCTATACCAATCATCGGCTCCCCAGACTTTGTAGGTTTAGAAAAGTACGCTTTAGAAGCTAACTCGGCTAACAAGGTTCTCAGCCAAGATGAGAAAATAGGGATCAAATATATGGAAGATATCGATCCATATTTATATCTGATCGAAAACGAGAACCGTCCCTTGCTAATTATGAATGGCGAAAAAGATGACTGGGTTCCTGCTAATTTCTCTAAAGGGTTTTATGAAAAAATCAGGGAAAAATACGAGAAAAATAACACTCAAATAGATTTCTTTCTATCTGATGAATCGCATTACTTTTCTAATGGTATGCGAGATTATGCTATAAAGTGGTTGAACGAAAATCTCTAAGTTCACTTTAAGGTTTCAAGATTATTTTTCGCATTCGAATAAACCAAGTTAGAACAGATAGTCTAACTTGGTTTTGTCCAAAAATAAGTGACGACCCCAGCAGTCCAACCTACTGGCGTCGTCACTCCCGCGGATGGTTCAGGACTTAAACCCGGCGGCGTGCATCAGGGCGCGGAATCCGAAGGAGACCAGCGCCAGTGAGGCGATACTTCCCACCCAAATCAAGATGAGCCAGGACCACTGTTTCAACGGTTGCTTCATGCCCGGTTTGGGGTCGGTCACTTTCTCCATGGTTCCTCCTTTTTTGCAATTACATCGTCATATCAGGTGGCGCGGTGGTTCAAGCGCATCAGTGATACGCTTCCCCGGCTTTCACCTTGCCGCTGAACACGTAGTAGCTCCAGTAGGTGTACACCAGAATAAACGGGATGATGAACAGGGCCCCGACCAGCATGAATCCCAGGCTTTGCGGTGGTGCGGCAGCTTCCCAGATGCTGATTTCCGGCGGAATGATATTCGGCCACAGGCTGATCCCTAAGCCGCTGAACCCGAGGAATGTCAGCAGCAGCGCCATCACGAACGGGCTGGTTTGTCCGCCGCGTTTCACCGCCGTGGTGATCCGCCACAGGCAGAACAGGGAAAGCAGCGGTACCGGTGCCAGGAAGTACAAGTTCGGCAGGCTGAACCACCGCTCGGCAATCTGCGGATAGGCCAGCGGCGTCCACAGGCTGACGACAACCATGGCAATCGCAAAGGCGGTCAGCAGCGGCGTGGTGGCCTGATACATCCGGCGCTGGAGATCGCCTTCGGTTTTTTTGATCAGCCAGGTGGCGCCCAGCAGGGCGTAAGTCACCACGAGCCCCAGGCCGCAAAAGAGCGTGAACGGTGTCAGCCAGTCAAACGCGCCGCCGGCAAAACTGCGTCCGACAACCGGAAAACCCTGGATCACCGCGCCGACGGTTACGCCCTGACAGAAGGTGGCGACGATCGAGCCGATGATAAACGCTTTGTCCCAGAAGGCGCGGTGGTTTGGCAGCGCCTTGAAACGAAACTCAAAGGCCACACCGCGGAAGATCAGGGCAATCAGCATGATGGAAAGCGGGATGGTCAGGGCGTCGACGATCACCGCGTAAGCCAGCGGAAATGCGCCGAACAGCCCGGCACCGCCGAGCACCAGCCAGGTCTCATTGCCGTCCCAGACCGGGGCGACGGTGTTGACCATCAAGTCCCGATCGTCTTTATTGCGGACCAGCGGCATCAGGATCCCGATGCCCAAATCAAAGCCGTCCATGGTGATATACATCAGGGTGGCGAAAATAATAATGCCGAACCAGATCACGGCAAGTTCAATACCCATGGGGTTCTCCTTCTCAAATAAGCCGGGCGTTACACGCGGCCGGAAATCGACAGCGGTTCGTGGTCAGGGAGGGCATCACCGGGTTCGGCGTCACCGTCGTGATCCGGGCCTTGTTTGATTTGGTGGATGAGGTAGACATACCCGATCCCGAACACCAGGGAATAGACCACGAAGAAAGTCAGCAGGCTGATGCTCATGTGCAGCTCGCCGTGGGCCGATACCGCATCCTTGGTGCGTTGCAGCCCGTGGACCACCCAGGGCTGGCGGCCGACTTCGGTGGTCACCCATCCGGCCAGAATGGCGATGAGGCCGGAGGGGCCCATCATCAGGACAAATTTGAGGAAGGTCTGATTTTGATAAAGCGTCCCTTTGCGGCGCAGCCAGAGGCCAATCAGGCCCTGCAGGATCATCAGCATTCCCAGCGCAACCATGATGCGGAATGACCAGAATACCACCGGCGAGTTCGGCCGATCTTCGGGGGCAAAGTCCTTCAGGGCCGGGATCTGCTGATCCCAGCTGTGGGTCAGGATCAGGCTAGCCAGATAGGGGATTTCGATTTTGTAATCGGTCTGCTCGGTGTCCATGTTCGGCATCCCGAACAGGATCAGCGGTGTCGGCTCGCCGTCGCTGTTGTCCCAGTGACCTTCAATCGCTGCGATTTTGGCAGGCTGGTAGACCAGGGTATTGAGCCCGTGCAGATCGCCGATCACGGCCTGGATCGGTGCGGTGATGACCAGCATCCACAGCGACATGGAAAACATCCGCTTGATGGCAGAGGTCCGGTTGCCCTTGAGCAAATGCCAGGCTGCGGAAGCACCGACGAACAGCGCGCTGCTCAGGAAGGCCGCGACAACCATGTGGAACAAGCGGTACGGGAAGGACGGGTTGAAAATCACCGCCAGCCAGTCCACCGGGACCACCTGACCGTCGATGATCTCGTGGCCCTGAGGGGTGTGCATCCAGCTGTTTGAGGCCAGGATCCAGAAGGTGGAGATCAAGGTGCCGAGCGCGACCATACAGGTGGCAAAAAAGTGAAGGCGATCGCCGACCCGGTGCCAGCCGAACAGCATCACGCCGAGGAACCCGGCTTCGAGGAAGAAGGCGGTCAGCACCTCATAGGTCAGCAGCGGCCCGGTAATGCTCCCGGCAAATTCCGAGAAACCGCTCCAGTTGGTGCCGAACTGATAAGCCATAACCAGACCCGAAACAACGCCCATCCCGAAGTTGACGGCGAAAATTTTCGACCAGAAGTGATAGAGGGTTTTGTAATCGGGATTGCGGGTTTTGAGCCAAAGCCCTTCCAGTACCGCGAGGTAGCTGGCGAGGCCTATGGTGATGGCGGGGAAAATAATGTGGAACGATACCGTGAAAGCAAACTGGACACGGGCCAGCATAAACGCATCAACATCGAACATAAGACGACCTGCGATTGTGATTGATGATGCCGGGATCGTAGGCTGTAGCACATGTTTGGCATAGATACAGAATGGGACGCTTTACCTATAACAGATCTGTGTTATGGTTTGTTATATTTTTGTTGCCTGTCCCTGTACCCCACTGCACGAGGAAATCCCGTCATGGCGAAATATGAACAACTGGTCAGCCAGATCCAGCAGCAAATCCATACCGGCGTCTGGCTGGCGGGGGATAAGCTGCCGTCGCTGCGCAAACAGGCCGAACATGCCGGGATGAGTCTGATGACCGTCCTGCAGGCTTATCAGGTGCTGGAAAGTCAGGGCTGGGTGGTGTCTTATCCCCGTTCCGGTTATCGGGTGGCGCCGGAAATGGCGCAACAGGTTCAGGACACCATGGCGGTGCAGCCGACCGAGTCGGTTGATGTGAACGATTTTATTTTTGATGTGCTTCAGGCCAGCCGTAACCCGCGCATGGCCAGCTTCGGCCACGCGTATCTGGATCCGGCGCTGGCACCGCGTCATCAGGTCAACAAGTCACTGACCGCGGCGGTGCGCACCATGCCGCTCTCCAGTGTGGTCGATAATCTGCCGCCGGGTAACGATGAGCTGCGCCACTTGATCGCTAAACGCTACGCGGCGCAGGGGATGAACATTTCCCCCGATGAGATTGTGATCACTGCCGGTGGTCTGGAAGCGCTGAACCTCAGTCTGCGGGCAGTCACCCGGCCGGGGGACTGGGTGGTGGTCGAATCACCGACGTTCTACGGCGCGCTGCAATCGCTGGAAAATCTGGGACTGAAGGCGATCGCGGTGCGTACCCATCCCGGCGAGGGGATCGATCTGGGGTCGCTGGAGCGGGCGCTGCAAACCCATCCGGTTCGGGCCTGCTGGCTGATGACCAATCTCCAGAACCCGCTGGGGTATTCTCTGTCGGTGGAGAAAAAGCAACAACTGGCCGCGTTGCTGAACAAGTACCAGGTTCACCTGATCGAAGATGATGTCTACAGCGAGCTGTATGTCGGTGACAGCAAACCGTTACCGGCTAAAGCCTTTGATGCGCAGGGCCGTTTCATGCACTGCTCGTCGTTTTCCAAAACCCTGGTGGAAGGCTTTCGCATCGGCTGGGTGGCTGCCGGGAAGCAGGCGCTCAAGATCCAGAAACTCCAGCTGATGAGTACCCTGACCACCAGCGTGCCGATCCAGCTGGCGCTGGTCCATTACCTGACCACCCGCAACTACGGCAGCCATTTGCGGTTGCTGCGCCGTACGCTGGATCAGCGCAAAGCGGCGAACGAAGCCTGCCTGAAAGCGAATTTGCCGGATTGCGCGCGGATTTATAATTCCGAAGGCGGCTACTTTCTCTGGGTCGAACTGCCGCGGCATGTCGATACCACGGTGCTGTATCATCTGGCCCTGGCAGAGACGATCAGCATTGCGCCCGGCCGGATGTTTGCCACCAGCGATCAGTTCAACCACTGTTTCCGGTTCAATGCCTCTTTTGCCCTCACGGATGCCCATCAACAGGCGATTGCCCGGCTGGGAGAGCTGGTGAAACAACTGATTTAGAGTCAGGGGCAAAAGCACGGGATTTGGCGGTGCAGGATCAGGGCCGGGCTGGAGTGGACCTGGGTTGGATGGCGTGATCTGCTGAACCGACCGAGCCATCGTTGAGTTGCTGTCGTTTGGGCGAGCGCGTTTGGTCGATCTAGCTTGGCTGATTGAAGCGCTGCGTGGTGGGTGGAGCATTTCAGGGAGGCATACCGCCACGCAGCAATTGGAGCCGAGGACTTACTGTTTAACCGCAGCCGTCACCAGTAGTTCGACTTTCAGCTCCGGGCGGGCCAGTTTAGCTTCGCCGCAGGCACGTGCCGGTTGGAAGCCTTCTTCAAACCACGCATCCCAGACCGCATTCATTTCATTGAAATCGCTCATGTCGGCCAGCCAGACGGTGGTTTGCAGGATATGGTGTTTATCAGAGCCGGCTTCAAGCAGCAGCGCTTCGACCCGGCGCAGGGCCTCGGCGGTTTGCTCGGCCACACTGGTGCCGCCGACACCCACCTGGCCACAGAGATAAACCGTGTCTTGGTGGATCACGATTTTACTCATGCGTTGATTGGTGTGCTTTCTGATGATCTGTGTCATGGGTCGTTTCCTTGGATTGATAAGGCTGAATAAAAGAATGCGTCACCGGGGTCAGGCTGGCGAGCTCGCCCAGCTTCAATGGCTTGATGGGATGGCGAATACGGTAGTAGCCGACATCTGACGGTGACTGGTTGGTTTCCGCCGCGATGATTTCGGCCACGGTCGGACCGCAGTAGCGTCCCTGGCACGGCCCCATCCCGCAGCGGGTCAGGCTCTTGATCTGGTTGATCCCGTTACACTGATTGCGCGCCAGATGGCGGATTTCCCCGGCGGTGACTTCTTCGCAGCGGCAGACGAGGGTGCGGTCAGCCGGGGCCAATGCCTGCTGAGGCGGCGGATACAAGGTGTCGAGAAATGGCCGGATCGCCAGCTCTTTGCTGATCCGGGCAAGCAGCGGCTCAGTCTGCTGTTGGTGCTGCTCCTGGCTCAGCAGGCCTAAGGCTCGGAGAGCTTCGGCCGCAACCAAGCTGCCCTGCAACTCGGCCACTTTGGCCCCGCCGATCCCACTGCCGTCCCCGGCGACGGCGACGCCGTCCAGCGAGGTGTTGTAATTGGGATCAAGCGCCGGTTGCCAGCAACGCTGCACTTGGTCCCAGACGTGGTCGAGGCCCATGGCGCGGGTGAGCTGGACATTGGGGATCACCCCGATGTGGCTCAGCACGGTCGTCGCTTCCAGACTGACTGCTTTGCCTTTGCTGCGAAAGCGCAGTTGCTCGACGGTTTGCGTGCCGACGGCTTCAATGTCAGTGGCCTGGGTGTAGTGGGCGATCCCGGCCTGTTTGATCTGGCGCAGCAGCTTCAGCCCTTTGACCAGATATTGATGGCCCTGCAGCGCGCCGGCCAGATGGCGGCTGGCTTTGAGGTAACTGCCCGGCATTTGGGTATCGACAATCGCCGATGGCGGTGCCCCGGCACTGATCAACTGGGCGGCCAGTAAATACAGCAGTGGCCCGGTGCCGACCATCACTGCTTTTTGAGGCGCGATCCGGGCGGTTTTGATCAAAATTTGGCTGGCGCCGGCGGTCATCACCCCCGGCAGGGTCCAGCCCGGAAACGGGAAACTGCGCTCAATCGCACCGGTGGCGAGGATGATCCGTTTCGCTTGCAGCTGCTCACTCTTGCCGTGGCGGCTCCAGTAGACGGTCCGATCGGCATCGACCCGCCAGATCGTGGCTTCGGTGATGTGCTCCAGGGGCGCGGCGTCGAGCGCCTGAACCAGAGTGGCCCCGTGAAGGTAATCCGGCCCCAGCACCTCGCTCAGCGGGTGGCCATCCGCGGTAATGGCGCGGTAAATCTGTCCGCCGGCCCGGGCTTGTTCATCAAGCAGCACCACGCTGGCCCCGGCGTTGGCACATTGCGTCGCGGCCGCCATCCCTGCCGGTCCGGCCCCGATAATACAAACATCGACTGTACGCATAATTCTTCCTCAGTTGGCTAAATAACGCTGGCGCTGGTGGCTCAGTATCGCTGGCGTTTGACCTGCATGCCCGGCGCAACCTGGCGCATGCAGCCCTGCACGTTCGGCTCGCCATCGACTTCGACCCGGCACTCAAAGCAACTGCCCATCATGCAAAACGGCGCGCGCGGAGACTGGGAAGTCGGGGTTTCGCGGGTATGGTCGATCCCGGCTGCCAGTAGGGCGGCGGCGATGGTGTCGCCTTCGCGGGCGCTGATGGCCTGTCCTTCCCAGTGAAACACCACCGTTGGGGCAGATGAGGCGTTATCGAGCCTCAGAAATTTCGAATCGTTTTTCACTGAATCGCTCCAAATCAGGTTGGTTGGCATCGTTTTCCAGCCACAACGGCAGCAAATAGCTGTGCGCGGCGGCCAGGGTGATCCCGCTGTGGCAGCTGATGATGTACGCGCCCGGATGTGAGTCGGACTGCTGATAGATCGGCAGGCCGTCCGGCGAAATCACTCGCAGCGCCCCCCAGCCGCGGATCAGCTTGGTATGGGCCAGGAAGGGATAGACGGCAATCGCCCGCTCGGCAATTGCAGCAGTGACGGCCAGGGTATCCTGATCATCAAATCCGGCGTTTTCCTTGGAATCGCCGATCTGGATCCCGCCCTCATCGACCTGGCGGATAATGCCGGACGGGCGCTGCATCATCGGCGGCATTTTTTCGGTGATCAGCACCTGGCCTTTCTGGGGCTGCACCGGCGCTTTTAATCCGACCTGCGGGCCGAGCTGCGCGGCGCCCAATCCGGCGCACAGCACCAGTTTGTCGCTGTGAAACTGGCGGCCGTCGGTTGTGGTGGCCTGATAGCGGCCATTAGCATCGCGTTCGATGTGCTCGACCTGAACCCGGGTGATCCGCTCGCCGCCCAGTTGGGTAATGGCCAGGGTGTAGGCTTTGAGCAGTTTGAGCGGGTTGAGATGGCCGTCTTCAGCGCCGTAAATGGCGCCGACGACATCCGGGCCGATGTTCGGCTCTTCCTGGCGCAGGCGTTCACGATCCCAGATCTCGTACGGGTGATCGCTGCCGAGTTCCTGGCGAAGACGGTCGTACTGGGCAGCGCGGGCCATCATTTCTGATTCGCTGAAATGGAAATCGTAGCCGCCGTTTTGGACCAGGTTGACATCAATGCCGGTGGACGCCAGCAGCTCGTCGGCCAGGGTTCGCCACATCCCGACGGAGCGGCGGGTCCAGGCAGCATAGTGCGGGGCGTCCAGTCCTTTACAGGAGAGCCAGACCAGACCGAAGTTGCCCCGGGAAGCGCGGTGATCACGGTCGCCGCCATCCAGGATGGTTATCCGGTGGCCGGCTTTGAGCAGCCCGTAAGCCACGGCGCAGCCCACGACACCGCCGCCGATAATGGTATATTCCGGTTTCATGACATTTCTCTTCAGGGTTGCAGCGACGGGGCAGGTGCCCCGCCGTCGGTTGGGTGAAGGATTAGTTCGGGGTCTTTTCCAGCGCCTGATCCAGGATCGACTGGCTCCACTCGGCACCGATATCGCTTAGGATCTCCGGCCACACGGTGCTGCGCACCTTGGCTGAGGTTTGCGCCAGTTGTTGTGGGCTGACCTGGATGATTTCTGCGCCGTTGGCCGCCAATTTTTGCTCGTTCGCTGCCTGATCCTGCTCCGCATGCTGCCAGCGGCGTTGCTCGAAATCGGCTGCGGCCGTTTTCAGTGCGGCCTGCTCGCTGTCGGACAGGTCGTTAAAGCGCTCGCTGTTAATCATCAGGTACCAGATCTCAAAGTGGGTATTGAGCGGAATATAGGTTTTGGTCACATCGCGGAACGAGGCGTAATAGCCTTCGGCTCCCGAGCCGATCACCCCGTCCACCACCCCGGTTTGTACTGCGGTGAAGGCTTCCGAGAACGGCAGCGGCGAGCCGATGTAGCCGACGTT
This sequence comes from Photobacterium sp. MCCC 1A19761, assembly GCF_037389125.1. Classification (NCBI taxonomy): domain Bacteria; kingdom Pseudomonadati; phylum Pseudomonadota; class Gammaproteobacteria; order Vibrionales; family Vibrionaceae; genus Photobacterium; species Photobacterium sp. MCCC 1A19761. The sequence goes on along the minus strand of NZ_JAZGTF010000036.1, from coordinate 20,398 downwards.
ATCCGCCAGCAACTGGAAGCTCTTGATCGGCGGCACCCGCAATTTGATGCCTTTGCTGACGTCCGGCTGGCCCGGCTGAACGGCGTCGCGGTTCAGTGAAATCCCGCCGAAATAGACCGGGTAGGCAGCCAGCAGGGTGATATCCTGCTGGGCAAACAGTTTTGCCATCGCTTCGCGAACCGGAGCGCCGTTGCCGTAAATGGCCTGCGCTTCGGCCCAGTTGGTGGCGAGATACGGCAGCAGCCCGAGCTGCATCCGGCGGTCGGTGGCAGTTGAGGCGGGTTGTACCGCCATGTCGATGGCGCCGACTGAAATACGCTCCTGCACCAGGGTGTAGTCACCGAGGGCGTTGGCGGCATAGACGCGCAGTTTAACGTCACCATCAGTGGCGGCTTTCAGTGCTTCACCCATGCGTTTGATGTCCTGATCGATCACGGTGCCTTGCGGGCGCACATGGCTGATTTTCAGCGTTGCAGCAGAGGCCGGCAGGACGCTCAGCGCCGTTGCGGCCAGCAGCAGGGCTTGAGCCGTTTGTTTCAGTTTGAAGCTTTTTTTTAGTTTGGAGCTTTTTCTTAGTTTGAAGCTTTTGTTCAGTTTGAAGGAGTGGGTGAACTTACCTGTCAATTTCATCATCAATATCCTTATGATCAGTAGCCAAACAGCGTTGGCAGGAAGAGTGATAAGTCAGACCAGAACGAGGTCAGAATCACCACCGGTAGGTAGCCGAACAGGATCAGCTTCATGGCCGGGCCGACGACTTCGGCAAACTTGACGTTGCCGATGCGGGCACCGAGGTACAGAATCGAGGCGTAGGGTGGTGTCACGCCACCCATTGCGGTATTCACGCCCATGATGGCGGCGAACTGGATTGGGCTGATGCCAATCGCCGTCATCAGCGGCAACAACAGTGGTGCAATCAGAATGATGGCGGTGATGTCGTTGACCACCATGCCGACCAGAAACAGCATGAAGTTAATGAAAATCAGCAGCAGGGCTTTGTTCTCGGTAATGCCGAAAATGGCATCGACCAGCTCCTGCGGTACATTCTCCACCACGAACATCTGGCTGAGGATCAGGCTGAACAGGATCATGAACATAATCGAGCCGACCGCAGTGGCGGACTCTTTGCCCGAGGCCAGCAGTGATTTCCAGCTCAGGCCCTTGTAGATCATAAAGCCGACCGGGATGGCGTAAATGACCGCCACGGCAGCGGCTTCCGTCGGGGTCATGATGCCGCCGTAGATGCCACCGAGAATAATCACCGGCATCAACAGCGCCGGGATCGCATGCACGGTCCGGGACGAGGCTTCTTTGAGCATGTCGCCAAACGGCAGTTTTTCTTCCAGCACCAGCGGGAACTTGCGCGCCATCAGCAGGTTGATCACCGCAAAGTTAAAGGTCACCAGCAGGCCGGGACCGAGCGTCGCCAGGAAACAGGCCAGGATCGAGGTATCGGTGACCCAGCCGTAGACAATCATGGTCACACTCGGCGGGATCAGCAGCCCGAGAATGGAGGAGTTGGCAATCAGCGCCGTGGCATAGGCGCGCGGGTAGCCGCGTTTTTCCATCTCCGGGATCAGCAGCGGGCCGATGGCGGCAACACCGGTCAGGCCGCTGCCCGAAATGGCCCCGATGATGGCACAGCTGACCGAGGCGACAATGCCCAGTCCGCCGCGGATATGGCCGACGAACACGTTGACGAACCGGAGCAAGCTGGCGGCGATGCCGCTCTGGCTCATGATGGTGCCGGACAACACAAACAACGGGATCGCCAGCAGGATCGGGTTGGTCAGCTGGCCGGTGCCCCACATCATATTGCCTTTCATCGACATGTCGCCGAGGTAGGTCATGATCATCAGGGCGCCGCCGAAACAGAACGGCAACGGCACGCCAATCGTCAGCAGCAGGACCAGCGCGCCTACCGCAAATAGTGCAACTTCAACCATGGTTTAAGCCTTCTCTGTTGAATAGTCGGGGGCGTTGAGCTGGCGCACCAGCCGGATGATGTGTAGGCCGATAAAGCCAGTGATCATCGCGAGGCCGAGGAACAGCGAGCACTCGTGGAAAAAAGTGGGGATATAAAGGGTCGGGCTTTCTTTCCACACGCGCAGGGCATATTTGAAATAGTCCCAGGCCCAGTATGTCAGCCACAGGGAGATCACAAAGCTGATCACTTCCCCGACCAGCGCCAGGATGGTGTGGCCGCGCTCGGTCTTGATCAAGATCTCCAGCACATTGGCCCGGATCTGGGTATCTTCCCGCGAGGCGTTCACCGCGCCCAGCATGTAGAGCCACAGGGTCGGGATGATGACGGATTCTTCCAGCCCCATGATCGGGACCTCGAAGATGTATCGGGTTATCACCTGCACGAACTGGGTCAGGGCCACAATGCCCATCAGCGCAGTAAGCAGGTATCTGAACAATCGCTCCACAGCACATTTCCTTATTGTTGCTTTTGTGAATACGTTGTTAATCTAATGCTGACAACCAATAGAAACAAATTTAAAATTTCTCTAATTCCATAAATTTTTCCTATAGGGTATGGCATGGACACCAACCTCTCGATTAAGCAGTTGGAAACATTCAGAACGGTGATGCGCTCTGGCTCGGTTTCAGTGGCGGCGCGCACCCTGTGCCGCACCCAACCGGCCGTCAGTGCGATGCTGGTCAGCCTGGAAAACGAACTCGGGTTTAAGTTGTTTGAACGCAACAAAGGGCGCCTGATCCCCAAGCCGGAAGCGTTTTTCCTGCTCGAAGAGACCGATGCAATCTTAGAGCGCCTGACGCGGGCGGCGCAGCTGATGGCTGAAGTGAAGAATCTGTCGCGGGGCAACCTGCGGGTGGCCTGTATGCCGGCAGCGTCGCTGTATTTTATGCCGCACGTGATTGCTGACTTTGTCAAAGACCGGCCCGAAGTGAATGTGTCGATGATGATGCGCAGCTCGATGATTGTGCATGACTGGGTGGCGGCGCAGCAGTATGACATCGGCTATGCGGAAATGCCGAAGGAGCGGGATTCGATCAATGTCGAGCCGATCCGGCTCAAAGGGGTCTGTGCGGTGCACCGGGATCATCCGCTGGCCGGAAAAGCGGTGATCACCCCGGCTGATCTTGATAACGTGCCGCTGGCGACCCTGTTTGCCCAGCACCCGACCAGTGAGCTGGTGCGCTTTTTATTCGAAGAGCAGGGCGCTCGTTACCATCCGCGGTTCGAATTGCAAAATTACATCTCCGGCTTTGAATTCGTTGAGCATCAGTTGTGCTGCTCGATTTGCGATCCCATGAGTGCGGCCAGCTACACCATCAGTAAATCCGGCCAGGGCGCCGTGGTGTTTCGTCCGTTTGCGCCGGAGGTGATTTTTGAACACGCCATCATTACCCCGTCGCACAAACCCTTGTCCCGTCTGGCGCAGGCGTTTGTGGATCATATCTATGCCGGGCTGAAAAATGCCGGTTTGGAGGAATATCTCGCGCCGGGCTCCAGCACCGGATTCTCGCGACAGATGATGGTTGCGACCGGGTGCCACCAGCACTGCAAGGCGTGAGGCTGCTCGCGTTTTGTACAGGGAGAGTCCGCAACATTCATCGTGCGGGCTCTGCCTGCTTTTCCTGAAATCACATCTCAGTGAAGCATGTTTCTGTGCTCATTATATGCACTCAAGGTCATCAGAGACCCGTCCGGCCGGGGTTGCGGCGCGGTGATGAACTTGCCAAAGGGACGCAGCGGGATGTCTTTTAAATAAGACATTTTTTGGGATTTTGACAAGGCATTATGACCTGATTTGTTGATAATGTGATGATGGTTCTAACCATTTACATTTATTTAACTAATGATACCCAGAGCGTTGAAACTCTTCGGTAATCGCCCTAAATTAGGTTCAAATCACGTTAGCCGGACAGGATGTCGAGCCGTGTTTCGAGTATTAATTCTACTTCATGTTGTTGTTTTATCAGGCTATGCTGTCGCAGAGACTGCCGTTGTCGATGATGAGCGAATGATTCGCTCGCTGATTGCCCGCGGGGTGATCTGCCAGGGACTGACCGCGCACGAACAGCAACAGGCGCTGCAAATCTACCTCAATCAAAAACATCGTCGGCAAAAATTGCCTGCCGGAACCCCCGGGAAAGAGGTGTCTGAAAATGAAGACACTTCCTGTATCGGGCGTGCCGCGATCACGCAGCATCTCACGCCGACATCAAACTCGGGCTGATAGCCCCGAATCGCTCCGGATTTATTGCATTTTTCAGTTTCGCTACGGCGAAGTCGGGTTGCTGCACCTTCAAGACAGCACAACATTATCATTGATAAAAGGAATAATAATGATAAGCATAAAAAGAACTGCAATCGCAACGTCACTGATTGCTTTGCTAGGAACGGCGTCTGCCCACGCGGCAACGCCGGCGGACTTGGCCATTGCCAATGAAGAGAAGCTGATCGAGATGCTGATCCAGCGTGGGGACATTGCGCCTGACGCGACGAGCCAGCAGAAGCAGCAAGCGCTGGAAGCTTACCTGGCCAAGAAGGCCAACAAAGGCTTCCATGGGGATGCGCAGTTTGACAAGCAGGCGCTGCTTAACCGGGCCAATGTGCTGAAGCAGATGAAAATGCCGGGTCATGCCCATGGTCCGAGTATCTTTGCGCTGGATCTGAGCCAGAAACGCACCGACAAAGTGCTGGCGCTGCTGGTCGATTTCCCGGATCTGCCGTGGGATGACAATCGCCTGACCTCAGAGCATACCGAAATGCTCTATGACAGTTATTCGAACGAGCACTACCAGAACCTGCTGTTCTCCGGTGAGGGATACACCGGCCCGAACGGCGAGAATTTGATCTCGATGCGTCAGTATTACGAGCAGGAATCCGGCAACACCTATAGCGTGTCCGGCCAGGCTTTCGGTTGGTACCGGGCGAGCCAGAACGCGGCTTATTACGGCGGTAACTCGCCGACCACTGACAACGATCTGCGGGCGCAGGATCTGGTGCGTGAAGCGCTGGACCAGCTGGCCAAAGATCCGAATATCAATCTGGCCGATTACGATATCGAAGATCGCTACGACTACGACGGTGACGGGAATTTCCGTGAGCCGGACGGCGTGATTGACCACCTGATGGTGTTCCATGCGTCGGTCGGTGAAGAGGCCGGTGGCGGGGTGCTGAATGAGAACGCAATCTGGTCCCACCGTTTCAACCTGGGCCAGCCGCATATCCTGGCCGGTACATCAAGCCAGGTGCCGGGCCGGTTCAACGGCCAGTACGCGGCCTTTGACTACACCATTCAGCCAATCGATGCCGCGGCCGGGGTGTGTGCCCACGAATACGGCCACGACCTGGGTCTGCCGGATGAGTACGACACCAAGTACACCGGGCAGGGCGAGCCGGTGTCTTACTGGTCGATCATGTCTTCGGGCAGCTGGGCCGGTCAGATCGGCGGGACGCAGCCGACTGCATTCAGTGGCTGGGCGAAAACCTTCCTGCAATCGGCCATCGGTGGCAACTGGATCCTCGACAGCACCCTGTCGCTGGATGAGCTGAAAGGCCAGTCGCATACCATTACCCTGTCCGAAACCGTCAATAATGACGCCATGAACCTGGTGCGCATTAATCTGCCGCGCAAGCAGGTGGACGGGGTGGCCCCGTTTGCCGGGGACTACCAGTTCTACTCGCAGAAAGGTGACGATCTGCGTACCAGCATGAGCCGCGACATCACCCTGCCGTCGGCCGGTCAGATCTCGCTGGACTTCAAAGCCTGGTTCCAGATCGAAACCGACTATGACTTTGCCCGCGTGCTGGTCAACGGCCAGCCGATTGCCGGTTCAATCACCACCATGAACGATCCGCTCAATACCGGTCTGGTGCCGGCCGTGACCGGCTCGTCCGAAGGCTGGACCGACGCCAAGTTTGATCTGACCCCGTGGGCCGGACAGACCATCACCCTGAGCTTTGACTACATCACCGATGGCGGCCTGGCCGAAGAAGGTTTCTATCTCGATCAGATGACGGTGACGGCCGATGAAAGCTTGGTGTTCAGCGCGGATGCGGAAACTGAAGATCAGTTTGTCTTTACCGGTTATACCCGCAACCAGGGCTTCCACGAAGCTGATCAGTACTATCTGCTGCAATGGCGTAGCCATCAGGATGTCGATCAGGGTCTGGCGAACATCAAGCGCATGGGTCAGCTGATGACCTTCGAGCCGGGTCTGATTGTGTGGTATGTCGATGAGTCGATGACCGACAACTGGGTCGGCGAGCATCCGGGCGCAGGCTGGTTAGGCGTGGTGGATGCCGATCAGGCAACCCTGAAATGGTCACAAACCGGTGAGCCGGCGACCACCCGCTACCAGGTTCGCGATGCGGCATTCTCACTGCAGGATCAGGCCCCGCTGCGTCTGGTCAACAATGATGATGTGCTGGAAGATCCGAGCCTGATTGCCAATGCATCGTTCTACGATGGCGCAGACTACACCTCTCCGGAGATCCCGGATGCCGGTCGTCAGCTGGCGCAGTTCGGGATTTCGATTGATGTGGTGCGCCAGGCGGACGATAACCGCTACGGGGTGATCCGGATTTCTGCCGAAGCAGACAATGCCGCGCCGGAAGCGAACTTCACGTATCTGTCTCGTCACAAGCGTGTTGATTTCGTCAACCAGAGCCTGGACAGCGACGGTGAAATTACTGGCGTGCAGTGGGACTTCGGTGACGGTGCGACCAGCACCGAGGCGAATCCGTCGCATCGTTATCAGCATTTTGGTCGTTATACCGTGACTCTGACCGTCACCGATAATTCTGGCGCGACCAGCTCTACCCAGCAAGTGGTTGAGTTAGAGCCGCGTAACCAGAAGCCGGTTGCCGAAGCGGGTTATTTCAACCTGGGCCGGATGGCAATGCTGTGGTCGGAAAGCAGTGACTCGGATGGCCATATTGTCGACACCAAATGGGTTTTCCCGGACGGCAGCGTGCAAAAAGGTGTAGTGGCTTTCCACCTGTTTGAGCAACGCGGCAAACAGAAAGTACAGCTGATTGTCACTGACAATCAGGGCAAGAAAGCCCGCAAGACGATTATCTTGGATATCTAACCTTGTTCTGGAGAGCGCATCGTGATTGATGCGTTCCCTTGAACGTCAAACCGGCCGACCAGGCCGGTTTTTTTTGCTGTCGACAATCTGCTTGTCGGGCCGCTATTTTTGCGGTCTTTTTTCTGGCTATTCCTCACATTGTCGACAATATAGACCAAGGTCTAATTCAAACTGTTAACAATTCCCCTTGATTGAACGCATTTTAAGCGCTATTTTTGTTCTTAAGTTAAGCAATTGTTGACAGTTATGATGAAAGAACAAGCCGTCGCCTTACGCGATGTCGACAATCAGGTTGAGCCAGCGGGGGAAGCCTCCTCTCTTTCGATGGCTGCGGCCAAGGAGCTGACCAAGTCGGAGAACCTGACAGAGCAGCTGATTGATTTGATTGTCAAAGGACAGTTTGCCGCCGGCAGTAAGATCTCTGAGCCGGAACTGGCACGCCGTTTCGGCGTCAGTCGCGGGCCGCTGCGCGAAGCCATGATGCGGGTGGAATCCCTCGGTTTGGTAGAGCGGGTGCCCCATGTCGGCGCGCGGGTCATTGCCCTGAGCCGGGAAAAACTGGTCGAGATCTACGCGGTGCGCGAAGCGCTGGAAGGGATGGCGGTGCGCCTGGCCTGCCAGCATATTACCGATGCCGAAATTGAGGCCCTGCAGCAGTTGCTCGATACCCACCAGCAACATATCGAAGAGGTGGAAGGTGCGTCCTATTTCCACCAGCAAGGGGATTTCGACTTTCATTACCGGATCATCCAGGCCAGCCGCAACAGCACCCTGATCGGTCTGCTGTGCGACGAGCTTTATCATTTGCTGCGGATGTACCGCCATCAGTCCCAGCGCTCGCATTCCCGTCCGGAGCAGGCGCTGACCGAACATTTCCACCTGCTCTCAGCCCTGCGTGAGCGGGATGCCGAACTGGCCGAAATGCTGATGCGCCGGCACATCATGCGCAGCCGATTGTTAATCGAACAACAACTCACTGAGGACAAGGAGAAAGTGTCATGAGTCCAGGAAAACGCTTCCGCCAGGCCGTTGCCACCAGCCAGCCATTGCAGGTGGTCGGGACGATCAACCCGTACTGCGCCATGATGGCGGAGCAGGTCGGTCACCAGGCTATTTACCTCTCCGGCGGCGGGATTGCCAATGCCTCGTACGGCTTGCCGGATCTCGGCATCACCACCCTCAACGATGTGCTGGAAGATGTCCGTCGCATCACAGCGGCTTCAAGCCTGCCGCTGCTGGTGGATATTGATACCGGTTTTGGCGGCGCCTTCAATATTGCCCGGACCATTAAAGAGATGGAGCGTGCCGGTGCGGCGGCGGTCCACATGGAAGATCAGGTGGCGCAGAAGCGCTGTGGTCACCGCCCGAACAAAGCGATTGTCAGCCAGGATGAAATGGTCGATCGGATCAAGGCGGCAGTCGATGCCCGCGTGGATCCGGACTTCGTCATCATGGCTCGTACCGATGCGCTGGCTGTCGAAGGGATGGATGCCGCGATCGAACGGGCGATAGCCTGTGTCGAAGCCGGGGCCGATATGATTTTTCCCGAAGCGATTAACACGCTGGAGCAGTACAAGCAGTTTGCCGAGGCGGTGAAGGTGCCGATCCTGGCTAATATTACCGAATTCGGTCAGACCCCGCTGTTCAGCCGTGAAGAGCTGGCCGAGTGCGGTGTCGACATGGTGCTGTATCCGCTGTCGGCGTTCCGCGCAATGAATCAGGCGGCGCTCAATGTGTATCAGCATCTGCTGAAAGATGGTCATCAGCGCAACGTGGTCGATCAGATGCAAACCCGTGAGCAGCTCTACCATTATCTTGGCTACCATGATTATGAGAAGAAACTCGACCAGCTGTTTGATCAGCAAAAGGGCGAGTGATTCAACGCTGAACGGCAGGGAGTCGCCGTTCGGTCGCTAAAGTGCGCAATGAAATCAAGAACACAGTGAAATAAAGCGCATAATAAAATGGAGAGAAGGTGTGACGAGTTGCTTTGCCCTGGGGCGTGCGGCTCGCAGTGTCCGCCTTGTCAGTCCTCCGCAGCAAGACCCGCAACGCCGCGCGTTGCGAAGACCAGATTAATTATTTTGATAACAAACCAAATGCTGGAAACAGTCATTGCCTGATGATCAAAGCGAGGGCGATCAGCCGTCGCAATTGAGACTCAGGCGTTGGATAACGTGAACAAATAAGGAGTCTGCTATGACTGCGTTAGCCGTAGCTGATAAGGAAAAGGATAACAAACAATTAGGTGGTGCCGGTCTGCGTGGCCAGAGCGCTGGGACAACAGCGCTGTGTACCGTGGGTAAAAGCGGCACCGGCCTGACCTACCGTGGCTATGACATCACGGATCTGGCCCATCATGCCGAATTCGAAGAAGTGGCGCATTTGCTGCTGAAAGGCAAGCTGCCGACGCAGGCCGAGCTGGACGGCTACAAGCAAGTGCTGAAACAGGCCCGTGGTCTGCCGCCGGCGCTGTGTCGGGTGTTGGAAGAAATCCCGGCCGATGCCCATCCGATGGATGTGATGCGTACCGGATGCTCGATGCTGGGCAACCTGGATCAGGAGCTGGACTTTTCCGAGCAGGAAAGCAAGACCGACATCCTGCTGGCGATGCTGCCAGCCATCATTTGTTACTGGTACCGCTACAGCCACGACGGCGTGCGGATTGATACCGCCAACAGCGATCAGGACAGCATCGGCGGCTATTTCCTGGAAATGCTGACTGGCAAAGCGCCGTCTGAGCTGCACAAACAAGTGATGCATTGCTCGCTGGTGCTGTATGCCGAGCACGAATTTAATGCTTCAACCTTCACCGCCCGGGTGTGTGCATCGACCCTGTCGGATCTGCACTCGTGCATTACCGCGGCAATCGGCAGCCTGCGCGGCCCGCTGCACGGCGGTGCCAACGAAGCGGCAATGGAAATGATCGAGCAGTGGCAGACGCCGGATGAAGCGGAAGCCGGGATCATGGACATGCTGGCGAAGAAAGAGAAAATCATGGGCTTTGGTCACGCGATTTACCGCGAGTCCGATCCCCGCAATGCTTTAATTAAAACATGGTCGGAAAAACTGGCTGCCGATGTGGGCGACACCCATCTGTACGCAGTGTCCGAGCGGGTAGAGCAGGTGATGAAGCGCGAGAAAAATCTGTTCTGTAACGCTGATTTCTTCCACGCCTCGGCCTATCACTTCATGGGTATCCCGACCAAGTTGTTCACGCCGATCTTTGTGATGAGTCGGGTGACAGGCTGGGCCGCTCATGTGTATGAGCAGCGCGCCAACAACCGCATCATCCGCCCGAGCGCCGACTACGTCGGGCCGGAGCCGCAAGCGTGGCTGCCCATCGAAGCGCGGAAATAACACGCTGCAGCAGACTCCGCCCCAGGAGTCCCGCCAATCCCTCCCCCCGGCGCAGATGCCCGGGGGGAGCATCAAGACCTGAACGTCGCCTGAAAGCGTCTGTGAGCACAAGACTCACGGAGGGAAGCAATGAAGATAAACACCCAATACCGTAAGCCGCTGGCTGGCAGCGGACTCGATTTTTTTGATACCCGGGAAGCCGTCAATGCGATTGCGGCCGGGGCCTACGAGACACTCCCCTACACCTCACGCGTGCTGGCCGAACAGCTGGTTCGACGCTGCGATCCGGACAGTCTCACGGAGAGTTTGAAGCAACTGATTGAGCGCAAGCGCGATCTGGATTTCCCCTGGTATCCGGCGCGCGTGGTGTGCCATGACATTCTGGGCCAAACCGCCTTGGTTGATTTGGCGGGCCTGCGTGATGCCATTGCTGAGCAAGGCGGCGATCCGGCTAAAGTGAATCCGGTGGTGGAAACCCAGCTCATCGTCGACCACTCTCTCGCGGTGGAGTACGCCGGGTTTGACCCGGATGCCTTTGAGAAGAACCGCGCCGTCGAAGATCGCCGCAACGAAGACAGGTTTCACTTCATTAACTGGTGTAAAACCGCGTTTGAGAACGTCAGCGTGATCCCGGCCGGGAACGGCATCATGCACCAGATCAATCTGGAGAAAATGTCGCCGGTGATCCAGGCCAAGGACGGGATTGCTTATCCCGATACCTGTGTCGGGACCGACAGCCACACCCCGCATGTCGATGCGCTGGGCGTGATCGCTATTGGGGTCGGGGGCCTCGAAGCTGAAACCGTGATGCTGGGCCGCCCGTCCATGATGCGCCTGCCGGATATTGTCGGGGTTAAACTGACCGGCCAACGCCAGCCGGGCATTACCGCCACCGATATTGTGCTGGCCTTAACCGAGTTCCTGCGTAATGCGCGGGTGGTGTCCTCGTATCTGGAATTTTTCGGCGAAGGGACCCAAGATCTGACGATTGGCGATCGGGCAACGATTTCCAATATGACCCCGGAATATGGCGCCACCGCCGGGATGTTCTACATCGACGAGCAGACCATTAACTACCTTAAGCTGACCGATCGCGATGACGCGCAAGTCAAGCTGGTGGAGCAATACGCCAAACAGACCGGCCTGTGGGCCGATGATCTGCAAAATGCGGTGTACGAGCGGGTACTGGAATTTGATATCTCGCAAGTCGCGCGCAATATGGCCGGTCCGTCGAACCCGCATCGCCGCCTGCCGACTTCCGAGCTGGCCGCGCGGGGCATTGCCGGTCCGTGGGAAGAAAAAGCCGGTGAGCTGCCGGACGGCGCTGTGATTATTGCCGCCATTACTTCCTGTACCAATACCAGTAACCCGCGCAACGTCGTGGCCGCCGGGCTGCTGGCCAAGAAAGCCAATCAACTGGGGTTGGTGCGCAAGCCTTGGGTGAAGACCTCGTTTGCACCGGGCTCGAAAGTTGCCAAGTTGTACTTAGAAGAATCCGGGTTGCTGCCGGAAATGGAAAAGCTGGGCTTCGGGATTGTCGGTTATGCCTGTACCACCTGTAACGGCATGAGCGGCGCACTGGATCCGGAAATTCAGCAAGAGATTATTGAGCGCGATCTCTACACCACTGCTGTTCTTTCAGGCAACCGTAACTTCGATGGTCGGATCCACCCGTACGCCAAGCAGGCGTTCCTGGCCTCGCCGCCGCTGGTGGTCGCCTATGCGCTGGCAGGCTCGATCCGCTTTGATATCGAGCGCGATGCGCTGGGGAGGGACTCGCAGGGCAATCCGGTCTACCTCAATGACTTGTGGCCAACGGATGAAGAAATCGATGCGGTGGTTGGTCAATACGTTAAGCCGGAGCAGTTCAATCAGGTCTATATCCAGATGTTCAAGCTGGATGATGAAGCCCGCAACAGCAACCCGCTGTATGACTGGCGTCCGATGAGCACCTATATTCGCCGTCCGCCATACTGGGAAGGCGCGTTGGCCGGGGAGCGGACCCTGTCGGGGATGCGTCCGCTGGCGATCCTGGGCGATAACATCACCACCGACCACTTATCGCCGTCCAATGCGATTCTGGCGTCCAGTGCGGCTGGAGAATATCTGGCCACCATGGGGTTGCCGGAAGAGGACTTTAACTCGTACGCCACCCACCGCGGCGATCACCTGACCGCGCAGCGGGCAACGCTGGCGAATCCGAAACTGTTCAACGAAATGGTCAAAGACAACGGCGAGGTGGTGCAGGGCTCGCTGGCGCGGATTGAGCCGGAAGGCAAAGTGACGCGGATGTGGGAAGCGATTGAAACCTACATGAACCGCAAGCAGCCGCTGATCGTGGTGGCCGGGGCCGATTACGGTCAGGGCTCGTCCCGCGACTGGGCCGCCAAAGGGGTGCGTCTGGCCGGGGTCGAAGCCATTGTTGCTGAAGGGTTCGAGCGCATTCACCGCACCAACCTGGTCGGTATGGGCGTGTTGCCTTTGCAGTTCAAAGCCGGGGTCAACCGCAAGACGTTAGCACTGGACGGCACCGAGCTGTACGACGTGGTCGGTGAGATCACCCCGGGGGCCGAGCTGGCACTGGTGATCACCCGTGCTAACGGCGAAAAAGTCGATGTGCCGGTCACCTGTCGCCTTGATACCGCCGATGAAGTGCATGTCTATGCTGCGGGCGGTGTGTTGCAGCGCTTCGCGCAAGACTTTCTGGCCAAGTAAAGGGGGAATCATGACAAGGAGTGTGTCTGCGTCTCAAGTTAAAGTGCCCGCCACCTATATGCGTGGCGGCACCAGCAAAGGCGTATTTTTTAGTCTGGAAGATCTCCCGCCGGCTGCTCAGGTGCCCGGCGAAGCTCGTGACCGCCTGCTGCTGCGAGTGATTGGCAGCCCGGACCCTTACGGCAAGCAGATTGACGGCATGGGCGGTGCGACCTCGAGCACCAGTAAAACCGTGATTGTCTCCAAAAGCGAGCGTGCAGATCATGATGTGGATTACCTGTTCGGTCAGGTGTCGATTGATCAGCCGTTTGTCGATTGGAGCGGCAACTGCGGCAATTTGTCGGCGGCGGTCGGCCCGTTTGCAATCCATGCCGGTTTAATCGCCAGAGAGCGTTTGCCGGAAAACGGGATTGCGACGGTGCGGGTGTGGCAGGTCAATATCGGCAAAACCATTGTGGTCCATGTGCCGATCGTCAAGGGTCAGGTGCAGGAGACCGGGGCCTTTGCGCTCGACGGGGTCACGTTTCCGGCAGCTGAAATTCAGGTTGATTTTATGGATCCGGCCGATGGCGAAGGGGCGATGTTTCCGACCGGGAATGTGGTCGATACGCTGGAGGTGCCGGGCGTCGGCACCTTTGATGCCACGCTGATCAATGCCGGGATCCCGACCATTTTTATCAACGCCGAAGCGATTGGCTTCACCGGCACCGAGCTGCAGGATGACATCAACAATGATGAACAAACGCTGGCAATGTTCGAGCAGATCCGGGCTTACGGGGCGCTGAAAATGGGGCTGATTGAGCGGCTGGAAGAAGCGAAGAGCCGCCAGCATACGCCGAAAGTTGCTTTTGTGGCTGAGCCGAAAACCTATGTGTCGTCGAGCGGTAAACCCGTTGCGGCGGGGGACGTTGATGTGCTGGTGCGGGCGTTGTCGATGGGCAAGCTGCACCACGCCATGATGGGAACTGCGGCAGTCGCGATTGCCTCAGCGGCCTGTGTCCCGGGAACCCTGGTGAATATCGCTGCCGGCGGCGGTGAGCGGGAATCGGTGACCTTCGGCCATCCGTCCGGCACCTTAAAGGTGGGGGCAAAGGCGCGGGTTGTGGGTCAGGACTGGGTGGTGGAAAAAGCCATCATGAGCCGTAGTGCGCGGATCCTGATGGAAGGATTTGTCCGGGTGCCCGCCGAAGTGGTGGCCTGAGCGCGTTTGGAGATGAGCAATGTCAGGACATACTGGAGGAAGCAATATGTCTGCATATCAGGAAGCATTTGATTTATCGGCCGCAGAGCCGGAAGTCTTTTGGAAGCAGCAGGCCGAGAATCTGGCCTGGTTTCAATTCCCACAAACAATTTTGAGTCAGGACGAACACGGCATCGAGCGCTGGTTCGCCGACGGTGAACTCAACACGGCCTATCTGGCGCTGGACCACCATGTGGCACAGGGCCGGGGCGATCAGACGGCGCTGATTTACGACTCGCCGGTCACCGGGCAGAAAGCCCGCTATACCTACCGGGTGCTGCGGGATCAGGTCGCCAAGGTGGCCGGGATGCTGGCCGGACTCGGCGTCGAGAAAGGCGATCGGGTGGTGATTTACATGCCGATGATCCCGGAAGCGGCAATGGCGATGCTGGCGTGTGCCCGTCTGGGCGCGATTCACTCGGTTGTGTTCGGCGGTTTCGCCCCTAACGAGCTGGCGGTGCGGATTGAAGATGCCGAGCCGAAAGTGGTCATTACTGCCAGCTGTGGGGTGGAAGTTAGCAAAGTGATCCCCTATAAACCGATGGTCGATCAGGCGGTAATGGACAGCCGCTGGAAGCCGGCGCATGTGGTGGTTTATCAGCGCAAGCAGTGCCTGGCGGACCTGCATCATGAGCGGGATAAAGACTGGTCGGCATTGATGCAAACGGCGACGCCTCACGATTGTGTCCCGGTCAAAGCGACCGATCCGCTCTATATTCTCTACACCTCGGGCACCACCGGCAAACCCAAAGGCGTGGTGCGCGATAACGGCGGCCATGCGGTGGCGATGCACTACAGCATGTCGACGATTTATAACGTCGATCCGGGTGATGTGTTCTGGGCAGCCTCGGATGTCGGCTGGGTGGTCGGCCATTCCTACATTGTGTATGCCCCGCTGATTTATGGTTGCACCACCATTATGTATGAAGGCAAACCGGTCCGAACGCCGGATCCCGGCGCGTTCTGGCGGGTCTGTGATGAATATGGTGTGCGGGTGTTGTTCTCGGCCCCGACAGCGTTTCGGGCGATCAAGAAAGAAGACCCGGACGGCACCTCTCTGCAGGATTATCCGATGGTCAACCTGACCACGATTTTCATGGCTGGCGAGCGGCTGGATCCGCCGACGCTGGAGTGGGTCGAGGCGAAAACCGGACGCCCGGTGGTGGATCACTGGTGGCAGACCGAAACCGGTTGGGCGATTGCCGGCAATCCGCTCGGGCTAGAGCGCTTTGCGGTCAAACCCGGCTCGGCGACTAAGCCGATCCCGGGTTATCAGGTAGCGGTGCTCAACGAGCTGGGCGAGGTGCAGCCTGCCAATACACAAGGCTATATCGCGATCAAACGCCCGTTGCCGCCGAGCTGCCTGCCGACCGTGTGGCGCAATCACGATCGCTTTGAGTCCGGTTATCTGAGCCAGTTTCCGGGCTATTATGTCTCCGGTGACGGCGGCTATATCGATGAAGATGGTTACCTGTTCGTCATGGGCCGGATTGACGATGTGATCAACGTGGCCGGGCACCGGCTCTCGACCGGGGAGATGGAAGAAGTGGTCGGCAGCCATGAGGCCGTTGCCGAATGTGCGGTGATCGGGATCCATGACGAGCTGAAAGGTCAGCTGCCGCTCGGGCTGGTGGTGCTCAAAGACGGTTTTGTCTCAGAGAACGGCAATATTGAGCAGGCGTTGCTGCAGAAAGTGCGGCAGGAGATCGGTGCGGTGGCGTGCTTTAAGCAGGCAATCATCGTCGACCGACTGCCGAAAACCCGCTCCGGCAAGATCCTGCGCCGGGTGATCCGTCAGATTGCCGATGGCGAGCAATATGTGGTGCCTTCAACCATCGATGATCCGTCCTCCCTGGATGAACTGGCCCGGGTGCTGGAATAACCCGCTTCAAGCGCCAGTGACAGCAAAGCGGCAAGCATAGGCTTGCCGCTTTACAATGTAAACCGCCCGGTTTGATGCGGCTAACGACATCAAACCAGGCGGTTTTTTTATGGCTGAGACTCAATCTTTTCAGGGTGTTACAGCGCTTCGCCGTTGACGCTCAGCTGTACATCGATGTTGCCTTTGACGGCGTTGGAGTACGGGCAGACGCTGTGGGCGGTGCGGATCAGGGCGATGGCCTGCTCTTGTGGCAGATCTACCGTGGCGGCCAGACTGACGCTCAGGGCAAAACCACCTTGTGAATTGGGGCCTATGCCGACCTGGGCGGAGACCGGTGCTGCTTTGAGTGCCACTTTGCCTTCGCGGGCCACGTGAAGCACGGCATTGGAAAAACAGGCGGCATAACCCGCGGCAAAGAGTTGCTCCGGGTTGGTGTGCTCACCGCTGCCGCCCATCTCTTTCGGGTAGCTCAGGTTGACGTTGAGTTTGCCGTCGTCGGTGCTGGCTTGACCGTTGCGACCGGCAGAAGCTGTGGCGGTGGTGGTGTATAGCGTCGTCATGTGGACTCCTTTGTTTGGATTTGCTGAGTAATTTAAATTGTGTGCAATCTAATTGCTTACAATATTAATTCGATCTTGCAGGTGAAGGCAAGTATATTGTGCGCAATTTATTTTTGTCGGGGACATTACAATGACAGACAAGGAACCATTCCAGGGGAGATCTCAAGTGCGATCACAAGAGCAAGCATCTGATTTAGTGCTGGAAAAACAGGTCTGTTTTTCTCTCTATAGTGCGGCGAATGCGATGATCCGGGCTTATCGGCCGCTCCTGGCGCAGCTGGATCTCACTTATCCGCAATATCTGGTGATGATGGTGCTGTGGTCTGAAAACGGCATCAACGTGAAAGATCTTGGCACCCGGCTGCATTTGGATTCCGGCACGCTGACACCGTTGCTCAAGCGGCTGGAAGGCAAAGGTCTGGTCAGCCGCCGCCGCAGTGACAAAGATGAGCGGGTGCGTGAGTTGTATCTGACCGAGCAGGGCGATGCGTTGAAAGCACAAGCGGAGTCGATCCCGGCAGCGATTTTCTGCAAAAGTGCTTTGCCGTTGGAGGAGCTGATGGCGTTGAAACAGCGCTGTGACCAGTTGGTCGAAAACCTCAGCTAGTCTCTTCGTCGCCGATCTTCGATGCCTGATTGTCGTTGCCGGTGGCGTGGCCCGGTCACGGTGCTGCGCTGGGAGATCGGGCAATAAAACTACGTCTTCGCGACATTCTCTTCTATGGTTTGTGTAGGCATTGGCCGGCGGTGTGCCGGCTGATGTACCTGTGGCGGTAGGGTCTGAAAGGAGATTGTCATGGGATACAAGCATTTACTCCTGGCGGTGAATCTGGATGAGTACGCTGAATATCTGATTTCGAAAGCGGCAGAGCAGGCGCGGATTCACCATGCCTTGTTTAGCGTGATCCATATGGACCCGGATTTGGGCCACCTGGAAGTCGGTGTACGTGAATACGATGCAGTGAACATCGACGAAAGCGAGCACTATGCGTCGGTGGCGGCCATGAGGCGACTGCTGAAAGGCACCAATTATCCGCTGTATAAACACCTCTTCTACACCGGCTATCTTGAAGATCAACTGATCACCGCCATTTCACAGTTCGAAGTGGATTTACTGGTGCTCGGCCATCACCAGTGTAACCTGTTCCGTCAGTTGTTCCTCTCCCCGAGCGAGCCGCTGGTGCGCCAGATGCCCTGTGATTTGCTGTTACTGAAGCTCAACGATTAAGTCGTTGCTTTTATTGGCTGAGATCACGTCTCGGAGCGTCGCCCCCTCGATAGTGATGACTTCATGGCATATGATGCAGTGAGTTTTTTGAAGTGAGTGCAGGACATGAAGCCGGGTGAGACGGGATTAAAGCGGGTCTATGATGCGGCCTGTTATTCCATTCTGGGACTGAAAGCAGCCTGGAAGTATGAAGAAGCGTTTCGGATGGAGCTTGGGATCCTGGCTTTGCTCACGCCGATGACGTTTTTTCTGCCGGTGAGCAAGCTGGAGCAATTGGCGCTGGTGGCCAGTCTGGTCCTGGTATTGATTGTCGAGCTGCTCAATTCGGCGGTTGAAGCCGTGGTGGATCGGGTGGGGGATGAATATCACGAGTTGTCCGGCCGGGCCAAAGATATTGGCTCGGCGGCGGTCTTTGTTTCGATGCTGCTGGCCGGGCTGGTCTGGGCGGTGATCCTGTTTTCTGAACTCTGAACTCTGAACTCTGAACTCTGAACTCTGAACTCTGAACCCAGGGCCCAGAGCCTCGCTCTCGGGCATTAACGCCGGTATTGACCGGGACCGGTATGTTGCAACGGCTGGAAACTGTCGGGAGAGGCGGCGGCCCACCACTCGGCGTAAGGGGTGGCATCCGGATCATCCAACAGGGCCCGGTAGGGCAGGAACTCTTTGATTTTATCCATGGTGGCAATCGCGTTGGGGCTGGTTCTGTGGTGCAGGTGATGGGGACGCAGTTCGCTCGGATGCTCCAGGCCGATGGCCCCGATGAGCTCTCCGAGTCTTGCCAGCGTATTGCGATGGAAATTGGCGACCCGGATGGATTTGTCGGCCACCACCAGGCCGTGCTGCCGATTCGGATTTTGCGTGGTGATCCCGGTCGGACACTTGTCGGTATGGCATTTTTTCGACATCACACAGCCGAGGCTGAACATAAACGCCCGACCGGCGTTGCACCAGTCCGCACCCAGCGCCAGATTGCTGGCAATCGAAAAAGCGCTGCAGACTTTGCCGCTGGCTCCCAGGCTGACATGATTGCGTAATCCGGTCCCGACCAGCGCGTTGCGGGTCAGGATCAGCCCTTCGCGCAGCGTCATACCGAGATGATCGGAAAACTCTTCCGGTGCTGCGCCGGTGCCACCTTCCGCACCATCGACCACAATAAAGTCGAGCAGAATGTCGGTTTTCAGCATCGCCTTACAGATCGCAAACAGCTCCCAGGGGTGACCGATGCAGAGCTTGATTCCGACGGGCTTACCACCTGAATGTTCCCGGAGCAAGGCGACGAACTCCAGCAGTTCAATCGGGGTACGGAAGGTGCTGTGGGCGGGTGGAGACACGCACGCCACGCCGACCGGGACATGCCGGGCAAGCGCGATTTCTTCGGTCACTTTAATGCCCGGCAAAACACCGCCGTGGCCAGGTTTGGCGCCCTGGCTGATCTTAATTTCAATCATCTTCACTTGATCGCGCCGGGCTTGTTTGGCGAATAATGCCAGGTCGAAATGACCGGCCTGATCCCGGCAGCCGAAGTAGCCGGTGCCGATCTCCCACACCAAATCGCCGTTGTGACGGCGATGATAAGAGCTGATCCCTCCTTCCCCGGTATCGTGATAAAACCCGCCGATGGCGGCCCCTTTGTTCAGGGCTTCAATGGCTTTCCCGCTGAGAGCACCGAAGCTCATCGCCGAGATATTGAGCAGCGACACATCGTACGGCTGACTGCATTGCGGACCGCCGACCCGGAACCGGAAATTGGTATCTTCTATTTTGCGGGCGCAAATCGAATGGGTGAGCAGTTCGTACTGGGTGTTGTAGAGATCCAGATCGGTGCCGAAGGGCTGCGAGTCGACGGTATTTTTAGCGCGCTCGTAAACCAGCGAGCGTTGTTTGCGGTTGAAGGGACGCTCGCTTAAATCACTTTCAACGATGTATTGGCGTAAATAGGGACGGGAGGTCTCGAACATCCAGCGGATATGCGCCACCAGGGGGTAGTTGCGCAGCAGGTTATGGCGGGGTTGCATTAAATCCCACAGCCCGACAAGCGCCAGGGGGACCAGCAAGATCAGGTACACCCGCCACTCAGGGTGTGCGAGGCTGCCGAAGCCGACCAGCAGCGTGAGCAGCATGATCAGGACAAACAGGCCGTATCGAATGCTCAAGTCCACGATCACTTTCATGTTCCCTCCTGCCGTCCACGTCGGTTGATGACTTCTTTTCCCCGGAAAGCGAGGGGAGATCGCACTGCAATTTCTAAGTTTGGCACAGTCCCCCGGTGTTCGGGGTGAAGTGGCGTAACTGGAGGGGAATCGGGCGTGCGACCGGGGTTATTCGGGGGGGGGGGG